>NZ_CP020043.1 GCF_002028425.1 Streptomyces katrae
CTCCCAGCGCTTCGGCGCGGATGTGGTCCTGTGGACTGCCTGGGGATCACGGACCAGCGATGGCGGCTCACGGTCGGAGGCGACACAGTGGCCGGGGAGCTGGACGACCGGCCAGCCGGTCAGCGCGGTACCGACCACGTCCTCTTCCGCAGGCTCCAGCCCAGCACAGCGACAAGTGCCTCGCGCTGGCGGGGGACAATTTCGAGCTGGACACCGACATCGTGCAGGCGGACTGTTCGTATGAGAATTACGTGGACTGGACGCTGACCGGTCGTGGAGACCGGTACGAAATCAGCCAACAGCACTGTGTCGGGCTGGCCGGGAAAACTCCCCGCAACGGCACCCCCGTCGACTACCAGGCCTGCACCGCGGCCACTCCGAAATGGCTGTTCAAACCCTGGCAGTGAGGCCGGAACCTCAGATGTCGCCGTGTGCGTCCCGTCCTGCTGGCTGGGCCGACCGCACCTCTGACGGTCATGGTGCCGACACGCCTCCTGCCCCGCCGAGGCGAAGACGCGGTGGACGGCCTTGTCCGAGTACGACATCCGGAACGCGAACAGGTAGCAGGTCACCAGCTCGCCGGCCAGCTTCACCGTGACTCCCCGAAGCCGACCTCGGCCTCGGCGCCGGGCCCGTGGGTCTGCGGGACGCGTCGACCACACTCTTGCCGGCCTCCAGCCGGATCTCCTCGCGGCGGGCAGCGACCGATCCGCGGACCATCTGGTAGGAGACATCGGCGCCGTACTCGTCCAGCAGCCGGTCGAAGATCCCCTTGACGGTGTGTCGCTGCTTGCGCGGTGCGGTCAGATCGGCCGTGAGGATGCCGTCGATCACCGGCTTGTAGGGTCCAGTCGTGTCTCCCGCGGCTCCATCTTCTTCCGCGGTTCCGGCAACGCCGAGATCAGGGCCTAGCCAACGCCGTACTTCCGCATGAGCGCCCGCAACGACATGCCGCCCTTGGCGTCACGGCGGATCGCCGCGTACAGATCGACCTTGGACTTCGGCAGCACCCAGGCCCCTCGTCGTGGAGAGCACAACCATGGTCCCGAAGCAAGCACCGAGGTGTTCTCGAAACTCAGGTTCTGGCTCAACTTCTGTGGTCTGGTCACGCTGAGTCAGTAGGTTAGATCCCGAGCGGCAGGTGTTTCTTGAAGCTCAGGCTGTGAATGGAGGGTTGCTCGAAGCTGGCCGACGATCTGTCGCCATAGCGGGCCCTCTGGGGTCTCGTCCCAGAGTTCGGCGAGCTCGGATTCCCCTGCAAGGACCCGGTCGAGGGCTTCGACGGCAAGGGTTCGGAGGTCACTGGCGAGGACAGGCAGGGCTTCGTTGGGCCCATAGCTTGTGGTGATCGGTTCGCCGTCTGGGCACTGGGCTGCAACGAGAGCGGCGGCTGCGACGGCCTCCACCGCATCCGAGCTGTCGAGGTAGTCCTGGGTCTGGACGGTCCGGGTCAGCGTGGTTCGGATGAGGTTCTCTCGCTGGTCCATGGCTGTCTCGTCCAGGGTGTAAGCGAAATCCGCAGCGGTGTCGTTGTCGAAGTGGCCGATGTCCCAGGTGCCCATGTGATCTCCTCGCGTCGTCGTCCGGGGATCCTCGCATCGGCCACTGACATTGCGGTCATGAGGCGAGCAGTACTCGCTTGCGCAGAAGCTTGAAGCCGGCGCGTCCGTACATCTGCCGCTTGATCATTTTGATGCGGTTGACGTGGCCCTCGACGACGCCTGAGCTCCAGGGCAGGGTCAGGCCGGCAGTGACGGCTGCGAGGTCGCGTTCGAGGCCGTTGGCGAAGGTGTGGAGGCTGGGCAGGTCGTCGGCTCGGACGGCCTTGATCCATTCGGGGAGCCGTTCTCCCCGGAGCTGGGTGAGCATCTGCCCGAAGGATCGGACGTGACCGGCGAGGGCGTCCAGTTCGGGGCAGTGGGTGAGCACGGACTTGAGCTTCAGTCGCTCGTTCTCCGCGAGTGCGTCGGGGTGGGTCAGGATCCAACCGGCAACAGTTCGGGGAGATGGCGGTCGAGTACGTGGCATGGCGTCCCGGAAGGGACGAAGGTAGGCGCGGACGGCACCGTATCCACCTGAGTATCCGTGTGTCTGGATCTCCTTCCAGAGGGTCCAGGCGTTCGTGCAGCCCTCGGCCCACCGCTCGTGCAAGTACGGCTTGAAGTCGTCGAGCTTCGTCCTGCGGTTTTGCCACTGCCCTTGGAAGAGGTCTTCCGGGGTTGCCGCGTCGGCCAGACGCTGCACGGTTCGGTAGGTCATCCGGAGTTCGCGGGCGACCGCGCGACGACTGTGTCCCTCGCCGAGCATTCCCTGGACGATCGCGTGTTTCTCGCGGGTTCGGTCGGCGAACCGGTGCCCAGTGGGCCAGGGCGACACGCCAGTTTCTGCCGCCGGTGGCGTGGTGACGCTCTCGGAGCCGGGCGCCGCGAATGGCGCTCTCAGACAGGACCGATGGCGCGACACGCATCGCTCGGCGGCCTCGCCGAGGTTGCGCCAGAGATGAAAGCGGTCTGCGACCTGCACCGCAGTGGGTGCCCCGGTGCTGGCGCCTTCGGCGAAGAAGGGGGCTCGGTCGCGGCATACCACCTCAATTGCGGGACACTCAGCAAGCCAGGCGGCGACGGTGGCTGCCTCGCGGTCGGGCAGCAGATCCACCGGTCTGCGGGTTTCGACATCAACCAGCACAGTCCCGTAGACACGGCCCTTGCGCATCGCGTACTCGTCGATGCCCACCACCCGCGGGGCCGACGTTTGAGGTTCAGGCATCGCCTCGACCAGCCGAAGTACCGTGCTGCGGCTGACGGAGATACCGAAGATGTCCGCAAGTCGGGCGCCGGCCCGGCCGGCCAATGCGAGGCCCACCTCGGCCAAGGCTGAACGCAGCCGCTCGGTCCGCTGACCGTAACGTCTGGTCAGTCCGGGGATCTGTTCAACGAAGGTCTGCCGTCGGCAGGAGGTATCCGTGCAAGTGAACCGGCGGACCTGCAGGCGAAGCACTACACGCCTCCCGGCGCTGGGCAGATCGGCAGGAAACCGCAGGTAGGACCCATGAAT
Source organism: Streptomyces katrae (assembly GCF_002028425.1). Taxonomy (GTDB): domain Bacteria; phylum Actinomycetota; class Actinomycetes; order Streptomycetales; family Streptomycetaceae; genus Streptomyces; species Streptomyces katrae_A. The sequence continues at coordinate 3,055 of NZ_CP020043.1, forward strand.
CCGGTTCGACCATCTTCCGCAGCCCGGACACTCAGCACCGGCAGACTTGCGCGTGACGCCGATCCAGATCGCCTCGCCGTCGTCCTCAGCTGACATGACCGCGACTTCAGGGTCCGACAAGAACAGGAGCTCTCCCAGCCGGAGCAGCACTTCGTTCACGGCTCCGAACTCTCGGGCACGGCACGGCAGCCCCAAGTCGTTTCAGGACGATCTTGCGAGAGACACGACCAAGATCAACAATCACGGAGCGTTGACGCACCACAAAAGTTGAGCCAGAACCAAAACTCATGAACATCCGCGGCCCTCTTGATCGCCCACTGCTGACGGAACTCATCGACAAACGCTGTTCCTAGAAGTGAACGAAGCCAGGTACTGGCAGGCGTGGGCTGCCACCCGAGAGCGTAGCGGATCGATAGCTTCCGGAACGCGAAAGGAACCGCCCTGCCGGGTGAGCCGGTGCTACGGGGTGGGACGGCCTCCTGCGGGCTATTGCGGCGCGGGGTCGGGTTCGGAAGGGCCAGCGGGCAGCCGGAAGGGGGGTTTGTCGCCGATGCGTTCCCACCACAGGCCGGCACGGTCGCGGAAGTGGACCGTGAGCGCTTGGTCTGTAGAGCCGGGCGGGAGGAACCATTCGTGGCCGTCGCCGTCGCCGTCGCTCATCAGGATGAGCGGCACGGAGAACTCATCTCCTGCCAGGAGAGCACCGGAGGTCTTGCTTTCTGGTGTGCCCCAGAGCGGTTGGATGTGCTGGCGGCCGCCGTGGGTGTAGGTGGCGCGGAGGACCCGTACTTCCGTTAGGGGGTCGTTGCTGCTGTTGCTAACGACAGCGTGGCTGTGGTCGAGGCGGGAGCTCACCTGGAGGGCCTGTGCTGCGGCACGCGCGTAGTCCGACACCCCGTCCTTGAGGTACGCGCGGATGGTGCTGCAGAAGGCCTTCAGCTCTTCTGTCGGCCTTGCGTACCACCCGTTGTCGAAGACCTTCTGAGACCAGAGCGCCTTGTCGCCTCGGGGCACCTGACGTACCCAGGACTCCAGCTCGCCACAGGGCACCACGAACAGTCCGAAGTCGGCGGCCGCCCGCAGCAGGCGCTCCGCAGCGTTGTAAGGATCGCCCTGAAGGCCGCCCAGGCCGGACTTCTTGAGATCCCCCCACCGGTCACCGCCCTTGGCCAGCTTGGTGAGCTCACCGAGTACTCGGTCTGGAAGCGGGTCACTGGCTTTGATGCCCTTCAGGAGCGCGTCCATCTCGGTCTTGAATCCGCCTGCGGAGATCTCGCTCCGAGATCCGGCAGCATGCTCTCGGAGGCATTTGAGGTCCGACTCCAGGTGTTCGGTGACGCCTTCGAGGCTTTTGACGGCTCGGGCGAGACCAGACCGGAGGTAGTCGAAGTCGGCGATGACTGCAGTTGGGATACCGCACTGCCGCAGCCGCCGCGCGGTGTCGCCCAGGGGCGCTTTGCCACTGGTGTGGAGGAAGAGGGTGTTGTCGTGTGCGGCCGCTGCCTCCTTGGTTGCGTCGAAGGCCGCAGCGTAGAACTGGCAGTCACCGGCAGCTTCGCATAGCACAACCCGGTCGTAGAACAATCCCGAGGGCAGGTTGGAGTACCGCAGCAGGGGAGTGCGCAGCAGGCCCTGCACGGCGTCCGGTTTGAGCACCCGGGCGGCAGGGGTTCCTGATGACCGATCGAGGCGGACGATCGACACCGGCCGGCCCTGTTCCGCTTCAAGGACTCCGGCAAGAAAGTCGGCGCTGTGCGTCGCAACGAACAGCTGCGTCTGCCCCTGGAGGCCGGCCAGAAGACGGCCGAGAAGGCGTGCTTGCGGCGGGTGCAAAAACGCCTCGGGCTCGTCGATGATCACCAGCGGAGCGGGACGCACCATCACCTGAAGCAGGATCTGAACGAAGCTGCGGAAGCCGTCCCCCTGCGCTGACACCAAGGGCAGGTATCGGTACGCCGCGGCGACTTCTTGCGCCGCCCCTGGGAGAGCGTCTCGGAGGTCGGGGTGAGGCCGGCCAACGCGGAGCCTGATCTGCTCGTCGTACCGGTCTACACAGACGTAGTGGCCAAACGCCTGATGCACCAAGTCCGCGAAACGCGACTCAGCGTCGCGGTCCTCGTACAGGTACTGGAGCCTGGACTGCGATGGCAGCAGAGGGTCCCAATGGTCCACCTCCGCCTCGACCTGCAGCCGGTCGTCGGTCCACAGCGTCTGCTTGACGAAGGGGGCGAGCTCCGCGAGCGTGAAGGCTGGCCAGCGGTGCGCGATGGAGTCCTTGAGGATCCTGTCCCCCCTGGGTGTCCACGTCCGGTAGCCACGCTCCTCCAGCCACGCCATGAACTCCTCGCTGCTCCCGCTGTGCCGTGGAAGGGCTTGCCGGATCCAGCGGGTGCTGCCGGCTGTCATACCAGGGAGCTCTACTTGCGTGTTGAGTTCACGGAGCAGAAGCGACTTGCCGCTGTTGTTGGCACCGATGAAGAGCGTCATGCCGTCCTGCGGCGGCTCCACTATGAGGCCTGTATTGAGCATGATCTCGGTGACAGCGAAGGTGATTGCCATGTTGCCCCCCGCACGGTCTGCACGTCGCTTCAGGAGCGACGTTGGTGATCTGCGAAGCGTATCGATCAGGCCATGCCTCCACCGGGGTTTTGCCCCGCTTGCTCGGTTGGTTCGGGCTGGGGTGCGACCCCGTGGGTGGTAGTAGCGGTCGGTGAGCGTGGCCAGCTCGTTGATCATGGAGATGTTGACGAGCCGGAACGTGTTCTCGATCAGCTTGGCCAGCTCGGCGACCTTGGGTCCGGACACCCGCACCGTGGTCTCGAAGATGCCGTCGTAGAAGCCCTTGATCACACCGAGCGATGCGGCGTCGATGCCGGACGCCACTGCGGGGGTGATGACCACGGGGGGCGGGAGGGGGCACCAAGCGGATCTGGTGAAGTTGGTTGCGTTGTGAGGCGTCCGCGCGGCCCCTACCGGTCGGCGGTGAGCTTGCCCGCGGCGGCCCAGCTGTCGGCGGGGACTTCGTGGATCCAGACCTGGACGGTCTCGGCAGGCAGCTGCAGGGTGTCCACGAAGGCGTCGGTGATCCGCGCGACCAGCTCGCGCTTGAGCTCGATGCTGCGGGGGCCCTGCTGGACGGTGACGATCGGCATGGTCTGCTCCTCAAAGTGGTTACGCTATCCGGCTCCTGATGTCCGGTCTGCGCTCTGAGAACAGTCCACCGCAGAGCCCGGCGGCGAACCAGACGAGCTTCGCTCTGGCAGCGATCACGATTCGTGATCGTGCGCGGCCCGCCCCCGGCAGGCCGCGACCAGCAGCTCCGGGTGCGGCACGGTGCGGCGCACCCCGAGCGCCAGCGGCAGGGCCAGCACCTGGTCCCGCAGCGGCCGAAAGGCGATCCGCGGATGGCTGGTCAGGCGGGCGTTGGCCGCGTAGACCACCGTCCACATCGGGGTACCGGTGCCGATCGCGGCGAGCGTGTCCTGCAGGGTGCTGGACGCCAGGCCGGGGACGGGCTGGAAACCGGCCCGGTGGCAGGCGGTGAGCACCAGGTCGACCAGCGCCGGATGGTTGCGGCGCTCGGTGAGCCGCAGCGGCAGTTCGGCGAGGTCCGCCAGATCGAGCTCGGAACGCTCCGCGAGCGGGTGACGGGCGGGCAGCGCGACCATCAACTCGTCGGCCGTCAGCGGCACGAAGCGCACGTCGTCGGTGCCCGCGGGAATCTCGCCGCGGACGAAGGCCGCGTCAAGGCGGCCGTCCGCGAGCCTGGCGAGCCGTTCCTGCACCGGAGCCGAGTGCAGTTCCACGCGGACCTCGGGCGCGTGCCGTTGGTAGGCGTCGAGGATCCGGTCGAGCCGCTCGCCGAGCCCGGTGATGGTACCGAGCCCGAACGCCCGGGCGCCGGGAGCGGCCAGTTCGGCGGCCAGCGCCGCGGCGGCGCGCTCGGCGGCCAGCACCTCCCGTGCGGCCGGCAGGAACCGTTCGCCGGCCGCGGTGAGCCGGACGTGCCGCGGCGAGCGGTCGAACAGCTCCACCTTCAACTCCCGCTCCAGCCGGCGCACCTGCTGGCTCACCGCCGGCTGGCCAAGCATCAACCGGTCGGCGGCCCGTCCGAAGTGCAACTCCTCCGCGACGGCGACGAAGCACCGCAACTGGCGCAGTTCCACGTGATCCCCCAGTTCCGGTCCCTGTCCCGATCTGCGGCGGCCCGCGAAGGCCCCCTGGCAGCGTACGGCCGAGCCGGGCACGCGCATGAACCTGGCTCGCTCATCAGCCCCCTTGGAATCGATCACCTAGGGAACCGGGAGGCGCTCTACCGGCGGACCGCCGAGATCAGTCCGCCGGGCCGCTCCTCGCGCTGCGGAGGGGTGCTGATCGGGCGGCCGTAGGCGGCAGCGCGCTCGCGCAGGGTGTGGCTGCCAGCCTCCCAGCCGTGCCCGGCCAGCCAGCCCACCGGGTCGTCGGGCATTTCCGAGACCCACATGGACGCCGCCGATCCCGGCGCGGCGTCCGCGCCGAAGCGCTCGATCACGCCGCGCGAGCCCAATGTCAGCCCCATCCGACTGCCTGCCGCCGACTGCGTGCTGATCCGGGCCACCAGTAGCTCCACCGCGTCCTCGGGCAGATAGATCAGCAGTCCTTCGGCGATCCACACGGTCGGCACCGCCGGGTCGTGCCCTGCGGCGGCCAGCGCGCCTGGCCAGTCCTCACGCAGATCCACCGCGACGGTGATCCGCTCGCAGCGCGCGACGGCCCGCTCCTGGCGCAGCACCGAAGCCTTGAAGTCCAGTGGCGCGGCGGTGTCGACCTCGAACAGCCGGGTGCCCTCGGGCCAGTCCATCCGGAAGGCCCGGCTGTCCATGCCGGCGCCGAGCAGCACGACCTGCCGGACCCCGGACGCGGAGGCCTGCTGCAACAGGTCGTCGAGGAACTTCGTCCTGATGACGATGGAGAACGACACGGCCAGCCGGCGGCGTCGCGCGGCCTCGTCATCGGGCAGCGGCGGCGAGGAGGGCCACAGGCCGCCGGCGGTGGCGAAGACCTGTGCCAGTGGGTCGCGGAACAGCGCGTTCTCCCGCTCGGTCTCCAACGCCCGCACCCTGGCCACGCCCACTGCCGTGGCCCACACTCCCGACGGCTGCGCCCGCTCCCGCTCATCAGTCACCGCGCCAGCCTAGATGATCGATTCCAAGGGGCCTGATGAGCGGAGCCAGGTTCATGCGTGGCCAGCCAGTCATGCGCGCACTGCCCGCCTACGACCACTAAAACCACCAATAGGCGAAGATCAACAGTCACCCTGTGTACGCGACCACACGAAGTGGACCAGCGCCTGAGAACGGAGAGCGAATGTCGATGGGGGCCGGCACCGGTTCTTGATCGCGATGTCCGGAAATGTTGATGAGAACTGGCAGCACCCGGAGCGCTCGGCTCGGGCGTGTGGGTACGGACGGACATAATTCGGCTGTGGACCTGAGACCGGAGTTGTTGCCCCCGCCCGTGAGTCGGCAGCGGCTGGATGAGCTATCCGCCGAGGTGGAGCGGATCGCTGACCTCTCGTCTTCCCCGAGTACTACGGCAGCAGGAGTCTGGAGGAGTTCGCGAGGGAGGCGGCTCGGCTAGGAGCGTGGGTCGGTAACGGGCGAGCGGCTCTGTTGCTGTGACCGGCGGGTCGGTTGCGGTGGCGTGGTCTTGTCCGGGCCGGTGGGGTCTGGTGGGGCCCTGTCGGCCGGGTGTCCGGGTGGCAGGGTTCGTCATGTGGCCGGGGAGGCCCGGCCGGTCAGCAGGCCAGGGCGGCGATCCCTGCCGTCCCTGTGTGGCGGAAGATCTTGCGGAGGTTGTGGCAGGCGGCGAGCAGGCGCCACTCGCCGCGGGCGCCGTCCTCGCCGCGCAGGAGGAGCTGGCGGCCGTTCTGGCAGGTCATGATTTGCCCGAAGACGGGTTCGACGATGGCTTTGCGGCGGCTGTAGGCGGCCCGTCCGGGTTTGGTCCGCAGCTTGCGGGCCATGCGTTCCTTCAAGGTCGTGTCCTTGGGGATGCGTCCGCGCGGTGCGGGTGGGACCTGCTCGTCGTGGGCGAGGCGGCCGGTGGCCATGAAGGTGTCGGTGCCGCAGGCGAGTTGGCGGTCCCGGGCGGCTTCGAGGTTGGTCTCGGAGCAGTAGCCGGCGTCGACCAGGGCCTGCTTGGGGTGGGTGCCGGTGTTGGCGGCGGACTGGTCGAGCATGGTGGTGTAGTTCAGCGCGTCGGAGGCGTTGGTCGTGATGTCGGCGGCGGTGATGACCTGATGGGCCTCGTCGACGACGGCTTGGGCGTTGTAGGGCTGGATGTAGGCGCCGTCGCTGTTCTTCATGATCCGCGAGTCGGGGTCGGTGAAGTTGGCCTGGGCCTTCGGCTTCGGGCGGGCCTTGGCGGCGGCCTTCTCACCGGCGTCGGTGACGGCCTGCTCGTCGCTGCTGCCCGCACGGGCCTGGCGGCGGCGCTCGATGCCCTCAGCATGCTTGCGGGCCTTGTCGGCGGCTTCGGCCTCGATCTGGGCGCGGGCTGCCTGCAGGCGCGCGAGGCGCTTTTCGCGTCGGTCGAGTTCGGCGAGAAGGTCGGTGTCCTTGCCGTCGGGGCCGAAGGCCTGGTCCTCGGCGGTGTCGGTGGCCTCGGCGTCGGCGAGCAGGGCGGCGGCCTTGGCCTCCAATACGGCGATCTCGGCCTCGATCCGTTCCTCCTTGTCGATCAGACGGCCGTAGCTCATCGCCTTGTGCTTGGAGGCGCTGGCTTCGAGCCTGTGCTGTCTAGGGCGACGCGGCCCATCTTGACCATGCCGAGCTTGGTCGCGAGGTGCAGCGACTGGGTGAACAGGTCGGCGAGGGCGTCGAGGTGGCGGCGGCGGAACCGGGCGATCGAGCGGAAGTCCGGGGCCGCCCCCGCGGCCAGATAGCGGAAGGCCACATCATCGGTGCACTTGCGCTCGATCGCCCGCGACGAGCGCACTCCGGTGGTGTACCCGTAGATCAGCAACCGGACCATCAACCGCGGGTCATACGGCGGGAACCCGCGCTTCTCGGTGTAGGACGCCAGGATCGGGCCCAGGTCGAGCACCTCGTCGACCAGTTCGGCCACGAATCGGGCCAGATGCCCCTCGGGCAGCCACTCATCCAGCGACGGCGGCAGCATCAGCATCTGATCGGGGACGAACGCCCGGAAGGTCTTCTTCACTGCCACCGTCGGCGCGGTCTCCGGCTTCACCACCGCCGCCGGATCCACCTCGAACAGGCCATCCCCACCAGACATACCAGGATTCTCCCGTATGGAAGATCGCGAACAGGATGCGCCGGCGGGCTCAATCGCCTGATCGACTGCCAAGATCCGCGGACAGCGCCGCATAGATGTACTCGCTGCCCCAGCGATCCCCGTCGAGGTCGTTCTCGACCAGGTGCGCCTCCCGGCGCATCCCGAGGCGCTCACAGACCCGCACAGACCCGGTGTTCTCCACATCCAGCCGTGCGTAGAGCCGGTGCACGCCCAGCGCGTCGAAGGCAAACCCGGCCAGCGCCGCGGCCGCCTCGGTCGCGTAGCCGTGCCCCTGGTGACCTGGGTCGAGAGTCCAGCCGATCTCGGCCTGGGCGGCGCGGGCATCGGCCAGGGTGAGGCTCACCTCTCCAAGGACGCCGGGCTCATCGCGCCGGCAGACAGCGAGCGCCAGCTTGTCCCCGTCGGCGCACCAGGCCGTCTGCGCCGCACGCTCGGCGGCAACCTGCTCGCTGCGCTCACGCGTGTGCGCCGGCCGGTACAAGTAGCGCGCCACGCTCGGCAGGCTCTGGTAGGCGTACAGGTCATCGGCGTCGCCGGGAGTGAACAGACGCAGCGACAACCGGGACGTGGTCAGCGGCAGCAGCGAGGCGACGTCCATGCGGACCTCCGGGACGCGGATGTGGATCAAGTTGCGGACGGATTGTCGCATCACGACTGCCCGGCGGCCTCGCCTTTTCTAGAGCAGCGCTCGGCAGCCGCACTTCACCACGACGCGCGGCATTCCAGGAGTTGTTTACTGACCCACGCTCCTAGCTCGCCCCGTAGTTGCGGACATCACCCGGGACGAGCTCGTCGAGATCGTTCGCAGACGCCTGAAGGCCGACCCGGAGAGCGACTACTATCTGCGGCTCCTGGAGGCGAACGTGTCGCATCCCCGGGTGAGTGACCTGGTCTTCCACCCTTCGGACAACCTCAAGTGCGTCTGCGGAGCAGATCGTCAATGAGGCTCTGAAGTCCCGCCCGATCGCGCTGTGAGCTTTGTGGCAGATCAGCCGGCCGCGGCCTGCTGTTCGGCGCGGGCGCGCGGGTGGTGGCGAGGCGGTAGGAGTCGGTGCCGGTCTCGATGATGTTGCCGCCGGAGGTGAGACGGTCGACGATGGCAGCATCCGCTTCACCGGGTGCGCTGCTTGCGCGGCGCGTCGAGGTCCGCCCGCAGCATCTCGTCGATCAACGGCTTTGAACGGATCCAGTCGCGTCGCCCTCGGCGGAAGCGGCTTCCGCGGCTCCGGCCACGCCGACGACAACGCCTTCTGCACTGTCAGGACCCCGACGCCGTACTTCCGCTGCAGAGCGCGGTTCGAGAGCCCCTGACGCGAGTCACGGCGGATTGCCGCGTACAGGTCGACCTTGGACTTCGGCAGCACACCGGGCCCCTTCGTCGTGCAGAGCACAACCATGGTCTCGAAGCAAGCACCCAGGTGCTCTCAAAAACTCCACCGGTCTGGTGTCCATCCGGCTCAAGAAAGCCCGCTCAGCCGGTGTCGACTTCACCCGCTACGCCGCTGCCGGTGAAACCCACGAGCAGGGCCAAGCGTAGCGAGCCGGCCGGGTCAACCCTCGGCGCGCTCCCTCTGGATCTTCTGCATCTTGCGGGCCATGTCGACTTGCGCACGGATCACCGTGTCGAACAGGGCCTCCGGATCGCCGTTGGGGCCGGCGCTCGCAGCCAGCAGCGAGGCGACTTGGTAGGCGAGGACAGTGACCATGTCGGCCGTCCCCACCGGGCCGCGGACCTCGATCAGCTTGCGCACGGCGTCGTCGATGCGGTCCATGGCCTCCTCACCCTGGAGGAACAAGCCGAGCCGCTCGGCGAGGAACATGCGAACGACCGCCACACCGTCGGCCAGGGCGGTGTCCACGTTGAAGTCGACGCGGGCCTTCTCCGACTCCTTGAGCACGGCCGGAATCGTGTACGTCCGCTGCTCTGGGATGAGGCCCTCCTTTCGCCACTTCGCGTACGGGATGGGGCCGGCGGCGTCACGGCGTGCACGGTGTTCGTTGGTCGGGCGGCCGCCCGCGGTGCGGCAGGCCCGCTCTGCGGTCGCCTTGCAGGTCGGGCATTCGACATGGCGCTTCCACGAGCGCACGAGATCCATCTCGGCATTGGAGCGGAGGTGTCGTCGCCACTCGCCGCCCCACGGGATGCTCTGCGGTCCGTTCTCCACGCCCATTACCCCCTGGGTTCGGTGGTGTGTGCCGTCGTCGGTGCCGTGATGATGACCGTACCTGCGGTGGCGCCCCTCAGCGGTCGATCGGGGGAATGCGGTCCAGACCGCTCTCGGAGAGGATCTGTTGGACCGTGTCGTCCAGGGTGCTGGCCGCGTCGATGACGGTCTCCAGGCCGTTGGGGAGCAGGTCTTTCTCTCGGTACCAGTCGCGTAGGTGTCCCTCGTTGACGTGCGCGAGGTATTCGGCGTCTGGTTTCGTCGCGTGGCGGAGCACCGTCTCCTCGAAGGGCACGTGGAGGTAGTAGCACCGTGTGACGCCCTGGTGGGCGCGCACCAGGTCCTGGAGCATCGTGCCGTAGCGGTCGGCGTACAGGATGCCTTCGACGGCGACGTGGAAGCCATGGTCCAGGGCGTAGCGGGCGGTGAGTTCGATCAGGCCGATGTTGGCGCCGCCGGGCTGGTCGCGTTCGCGTAGCACGATGCGGCGCAGGTTGTCCTGGGCGACGATGGCGAGGTTGCGGCCGAACTTCTCGCGCAAGCCGGACGCGACGGAGGACTTGCCCGAGGCGCTGTTGCCTCGGAGCACGATCAGGCGCGTGTCGCTGGTCCCCACTGTGCCGTGCGCGGCCTCGGTCATGCGCGGCGCGGCTCACCTGGATGCGGTTCTCGTGGAAGTGCTCCCAGTCCATGACCAGGCGGAAGCGGCGGTGGGCCTCCAGGCGCTCAGCGTCGGCCGGCTCCTCGCCGCGCTGGACGCGGGCGTCGCCGGATTTCACGAGTTCCGCGAGAGCGAGTCGGACGTCGTCGGCGTCCTGGCCCGTGGCTGCCGCCAGCCGGTCCAGGGAGGTGAGAGTCTCTGCCGGTGCACTCAGATCGTTGACCAGGTGGTCGATGAGGGTGTCGAGGAGCGGGCCGGTGCGCAGGGTCCAGCGGATCCCGTCGAGGCGCTCGGTGAGTTCGGGGTCCAGGGGCAGTAGGTCTCCGGGCAGTGGCAGCACGGCGGGCATGGACCATCGGGTGCCGTCCGGCGTCTCTTCGCGGGTGGCCAGGCCCCACGTCAGGTAGAGCTCGGACAGGTCCCGCACGGTGGTGGGCACCGGGAAGCCGGCTGTCGTCAGCATGGTGCTCAACTGCTCCCAGCGGGCCCGCGTGGAGCCGGCCGAGGCCCTGGCCGGGCCGGAGCTGGAGGCCGGTCACCCGCCGGAGTCGGCGACGGCCGTTGCCGAGGCCCCGGTGGCGGGGCCGCTGGTGCCGCACGGGCGGGTGGGCCTGACGTTGGAGGTGCTCGCGCCGGACTACCAGCGGCTGGGGGGCGGGCTGGAGGCGGAGGCGGGCGGGTCCGGGCTGCGGGCGCGGGAGTTGGCCGGGCGGCTGGGCCTGGAAGCGGGGCCGGCGAAGGTCGAGGGGGTGCGGTCGAAGGGGAAGCGGCTGGTGGAGCGGGGCTGGCTGGCCGAGAAACGCCCGGGGTGTTCACGCCGGGGCGGGCTGCCGGGTGACGTTTCGGCTCCGGTGGCGGGCGAGGCGGCGTCCCGTGAGCATGGTCATCGACCACAGGACGGCGGCTTCGCTGCTTTCGGGCCGGGTCTCGTAGTCCCGGGCAAGGCGCCGCGAGCGCATCAGCCGGCTCAGCGTCCTCTCCACCACCCACCTGCGTGGATGCACCACGAACCGCTCATGTCGTCGGTGCGTTTGACGATCTGAAGGGTGAGCCGCCCAGGACGTCCCCTTGGCCCGCACTTCCTTTCGCACGACCGTCTCCAATGGTGCGACGCCAGGGGAGAAGGCCGGATTCCGGGATTATGTGACGTCCGGGTCCGTCAGACGAGGTGGATCGTGAAGCGCCTCACGACCTTGGGGGTGGTGGCGATCGTGTCGGAGTGGACCCAGCCGCGAGCCTTCTTGTACTCCCCGGTGCCGCCGGTGATCGCGCTGTCGAAGGGACCCTGGTCGAGGTAGTTGAAGTACACCCCCTGCGTGGTGAGCTGGCCGCCCGGGAGGGTGTAGGTCACGACGCACTGCTCCGCTTCATCGGCGCCGCCCCGGGTGGTGGTGCAGGTGCCGTGGGTCTCGCCGACCTTGTTGTGCGCCTCGTCGAAGAGGTCCGAGCGGACGACGACTTGATCGCCCTGCGAGACGCTGCCGGGGGTGACGGGGAAGCGGGTCAGCTGCTGCACCTCGGCCAGGAGTGTGATGGTCCGGGCCTTATCCCTGGCCTGGTCGGAACCGGTGTCCGTCGCGGCGGCCGCGACGGGGGTGCAGGCGAGGAGGGTGACCAGCGTGGCCGTGCCGAGGCCGGCCGCTCTGATGGGGCGCATCATGCGACTCCTGAGTTTGATGTCCGGGAATGACCGGATGACGAACTTCCATCCGATTTCGTTCGACTCCCTTCATAACGTCGACTCCGCCGCGCCGCGGAGCACCCCCGCACGAACCACCGGCACATCCAGCCGGTCGGACCAAAGTCAGGCGGCGGAGCTCAGCACGAAGGCGAACGGCAGCTCCAGCGCCATTGGTGCGCACGGTCCGGCACTCACGCTGGCGCGCCGGGCTGGGGTGGTCACGGAGAGCAGACCCAAACGCGGCTCGCGCCGTCAGAGCCTGTCCGGGCTGGGCTGGGCTGGGCTGGGCTGGGCTGGGCTGGGCTGGGCTGGGCATGTTGGCGCCGAGGGGGGCTCGCCGGCGATCCTGTCCCAGCGTTTCGGGTCTAAGTGTGGCCTGCTGCTGGCGTTCGCCGCGGACGCTGCCGCGCCCTACCGGAGTGTGCGGGCCGCGCACGACTCGCCCCTGGCGGCGCTGCACGCTGTCGCCGAGGAATTCGCCGGCCACATGTCCACCTCCGAGGAGACGGCCAATCACCTCGGCATGCTCCAACTCGACCTGGCCGATCCCGAGTTCCACGTCCATGCCGCCGCGCACAGCCGCGCGGTGGACGCCGCATTGCAAGAGCTGCTCACCGCCGTCTGGCTGCGCGCGGTGGCCGCTGAGACAGTGCCCGCGACCGGTCGGGGTGCCGAAGGCGAGTTGTCTCCGGACACCTGGTTCGTCGAGCCGGTCCTGGGCTTCAGCCCCGCCGATCGGAGCGAGGGCATGGCGGTGATTCGCGTTCACCTGTCCTTGGAGGCTGCGCCTCCATGGCAGCAGGGTGCTGAGAGCGTGGGCATTCACCAGTACCGCCGTGGAGGTACGGACGGATACGGATGCGCTGCTTCACGCCGCTGAGCAGTGGGATCTTGCTCTGGCCTCCTTCCCGCCCCGCTGACCGGCATCGTGCGACAGCGGCCGTCACGAAATATCCGCCACAGCCGTGAAATCGGCCAGTACTGCTTTCGTTCCCCCGCTCGGCTGCCGTCGGCAGACGACGGCCAGGGCTCGGGCGGGTGCGCAGGGGGCTACTTCGGCGGATGTGCGGCAGCGGCCTTCTGCCCCAGTTGCAGCCAGTTGTCCAGGACGTGGTCGTCGAGGACTTCTCCTGCCACGATGACCCAGCCCTTCGAGATCCGGCCGCGGACCTCGAAGGGCCGCGCGCCGGGCTGGGCGAGGGCCTGCGGAATGTCGTCCGGGGCGACCCGTACCAGCAGGTCGTCGCCGACCACGCCCACCGCCGTGTTTCCCCTCACCGTGAAGACGAGTCCGCCGAACATCTTCTTCGCGACGACCGCATCGCCCTCCTCCAGCAGCTCCCGGACCCGCTCCGCCAGCACCTCGTCATACGCCATGGCGCTCACGCTACTCATGTACCACGGCACCGGCCGCGAAGCCCCGCCCACAAGGCATATAGGACAACCTTTGTCCTATATGGCCATTACGGTCTATTCCAGAGGGCGAAACCGCCCCGTCCGGCCCCCCAAGAGGAGAAGACATGGTCGACGCACATGCCGACGACGCCGTGAGCGGCAAGGTCCTGTCGCACGCGATCTGGGCGGATGACGGAGGCGAGCTCGCCGAGTTCTACGCCGCCGCCCTGGGCACGCAGGTCTCCGAGCCGTACCGGGACGAGGACGGCAACCCGGCGGCCTTCCCCGTGTGGGTCGGCGGCATGATGTACGTCTTCTGGTCCGCCACGACGTTCAAGGCCCCCACCTGGCCCCAGGACGAACTCGCCTTCCACATGGACATCAGCTTCGACGACATCGAGGCAGCGGAGAAGCGGCTCCTCGGGCTGGGCGCCACCAAGCCCGCCCACCAGCCGGGCGGGGACCACTGGACCGTCCTGCTCGACCCCTCCGGCCAGCCCTTCTGCATCAGCAGCACCCGCTGACACACCCGCTCACAGCAGCTGCTCTCACCAATACGGCGGCCCCCGGAGTGCACGCCCGCCCCGACCGGCGGAGAAAGGAACGGAGGGGCGCCCGGCGCATGCCGGCCCCTGCGCTCGCACCCTGGTGAAGGCCGCACCCCGATCATGGAGGATCCATGCCCTTCGCTCCTTGCCTGAGTGTCAAGGACACCGCGGCCAGCATCGCGTTCTACAAACAGCTCGGCTTCGACGTCGATTCCAGCACCGCCAAGCCCGGCGACGACATCCACATGCTGCTCTACCAGGGCGGCTTCTGCGCCATGCTCTACAGCAACGCCGACCTGAAGAACTGGCTGCCCGGCCTGGCCGACACCCCCATCGGCTTCGCCGGCATGTTCTACCTCGGCGTGGACGACTTCGACGGCGTCCACGACCGTATCTCCCGGCACGCGCAGATCATCAAGGACACCGACACCGACCACACGGGCCAGCGCATCTTCTACTTCCGCGACCCGGACGGCTACGTCATCGGCATCAACGACCAGGCCGCCCTCCAGGCCAGCGAACTCGGCAAGTACGCCTGACCAGGGCTTCGGCTTCGGCTTCGGACAACCCACGGAACCAGAGCCGTGAACAGCGACAAACTCGTGGTGCGCGGCCTCGCCGGCAACCGTCCCCGCTCATAGCTCGGGCACCCGAGCCGACGTGTCCTTACGAAGCGATCTCTGTTCGCTCATCCCCATGAGTGGCCGTGTCGTCGCGGGGCACTGGGCGGCCAATCACCGAGCTCGGCGGCCGGCGGTCCGCAGGTTCAGCCGGCCGGCGGCGATGACCAGTCCTGCGAAGAGCACCGCTGCCGCGCCGAGCAGGGCGATCCCCTCGTCGAGGCCCGCACGGTCCACGTGCGGCGCTCGGGGAGGCACCCAGCCGGCCGGATCCACCAGGAGATCTTGGGTCCGGCCGACGTCGAAGGGGCCGAAGCAGCCCGCATACCCTTCGAGGACGGCGTGCGGCAGAGGCAGGCCGTCCTCGCGGCGCAGGTCGCACTTCCAACTGACCCGCCCGGTCCTGTCCTTGGAACTGTGGACGGCTGTCACCACCACTGGGGTGCGCACTCCCCGCAGGACCAGCACCTCGGCCCGGACCACCGGCACGGACCCGAACAGCAGGGCGATCTCCAGCGTGAGGGCCGGACCGATCAGCCACCAGGTGGGCCGTAGCCCGGCCACCACCCCAAGGCCGACGACGACCACCACGAATCCCGTGATCGCGCCGAGCGGGCCGTAGTCCGGATTGCTCGCGAGGGCTGCCAGGCCGATCAGGACGCACGGGGTGGCGATCGCGGTCGTCACGCTGACCCGCGTCACCACCCGGGACGACATCGCAGCGGTTCGCCTGTTACCGCGCGCCTTCCCGGCCGTTGCCCGACGGCCCGAATTCGCGGGAACCCGTCCACCACCGCGTGCGTTGCCCATTCCCCGCCCCCCCCACCGACGACCAGGACAGTCTGACGGACTCGCGAGGCATAAACGGCGGCCGGGTCGGCTGATCTCGAGGCCGGGGCCCGGAACGGGATCGACGCGGCTCAACCCGGCGACTGAACAGCTCAGCGGGTGACACGAAGTCGCTCCAGGTGAGTAAGGACTGCCACGTGAGGGACGTATCGACCGGCTGAACTTCGGGCCAGTGTCCAGGCAGTGCAGTGTCTGATGGCTCTTTGATGAGGTCGCGGAGCCAGATCACGATGGCTGCTGTGGCCAGGAGGTCGTTGAAGATGTAGTCGCGTTTGTCGTATCGAGTCGCGACGGCCCGGTGTTGTTTCAGCTTTCCGATGCAGCGTTCGATGGTGTTGCGCCGGCGGTACTGCTCGTGGTCGAAGGCGGGCGGGTGGCCGCCGGCCTGGCCGAGCCGACGGCGGTTTCGCACACTCGTCGTCCAGCTGGGCGTTCGTTGCTTCGATTCCGCGTTTGCGCAGGTAGACGCGGCTGGCGTACGCCTTGTCGCCGCGGGCCCGGTCCGGGCGGGTGCGGGGACGCCCGGCCCCTGTCCGGGCCACGTTCAGGGCCTGCATGAGGGGGAGGAACATCGGGCTGTCCCCGCGCCGGGCGAGCGAGGTCAGCCAGACCAGGGGCCGGCAGCGGTCATCCGCCAGCAGGTGGACCTTGCTGGTCAGCCCGCCCCGGGAGCGTCCGAGGGCCTCACGGCCCTCTGCGTCCACACGGGTCCCGCCCCTTTTAGGGGTGGCCCTTCGGGGCAGCGTGCCGGGCCCCGGCTGCCTGCTGGTGGGCCCGGCAGGTGGTGGAGTCGGCGTTGCCCGCCCACGAACGTCCGCGTCTGGGGCGGTGGAGTCGGCGCCTGCCTGCCACGCTCGCAGGATCTTCGACCAGGTCCCGTCGGCCGACCAGCGGCGATGGCGTTCGTAGACGGTCTGCCAGCAGCCGTAGCGCTCGGGCAGGTCAGGCCAGGGAATCCCGGTCCGTGTCCGGTAGAGCACACCGGTGACCACGGTCCGATGGCCGGCCCACCGCCCGCCTGGAGTGCCGGTCTCCGGCAGCAGCACGGCTATGCGCTCCCACTGAGCACTCGTCAGTTCAGGCGAAGCACGATGACCGACTCCTGCCCGGAACAGCACTAGGGCCTGTGTGATGTTGTGATCAGTCGGCGGTCTTCAGGAGGTCGTCGATCCAGATCATTGTGGCGCGGAGGTGGAGGCCGGCGAGGTAGCTCTGGGGCGCCTTGTCGTAGCGGGTGGCGATGCCTCGCCAGGCCTTCAGCTTGTTGATCAGGCGTTCGACGGTGTTCCGCTCTTTGTAGAGGCCGGCGTCGTGGCTGACGGGCCGGCCGCCCCTTGCGCCCTTCTTCTTCCGGTTGGCGGCCTGGTCCTTCTTCTCCGGGATGACTGCCTTGATGTTGCGTTTGCGCAGGTAGGTGCGGTTGCCGCGGGATGAGTAGGCCTTGTCCGCGGCGACCGCGCCGGGTCTGGTGCGGGGGCGGCCGACGGGCAGCCGGACCCGCACCTTGCCCAGCACAGGGATGAACTGAGGGCTGTCGGCGGCCTGTCCGACGGTCAGGACGAACGCGAGCGGACGGCATTGCCGGTCCGCGGCGAGATGAATCTTGGTCGTCAGTCCACCGCGGGACCTGCCGAGCAGGGCTTCCTTCATGCGGAGCTTGCGTCTGAGCCGGACGCGCCGGCGCTCGGCCTGTCCGTTCTGTTCCTCCGGTCCGCCCCTTTTTTCCGGGCCTCCTCCTGCTCGCGCGCAGCCTCTTCCAGGGCCTCCATGAGGTCCTCGCCGATACGCATCCCGGCGGCGTCGTGGTGGGCGCGGACCGTGGTGGAGTCCACGCTGACCAGCGACAAGTCCGTTCTCCCGGTGCGGGCCGCTGCGGCGATCAGGCCTTCCAGCAGGGCGGAGAAGACGCCGGCGTCCCGCCAGACGCGGAAGCGCCCGTAGACGGTGGCCCAGGGCCCGAACTCAGCGGGCATCTCCCGCCACTGGGCACTGGACCGGAACCGCCAGATCACCCCTTCGAACTGTTCCCGCAGTCGCTCGGGGTACGGTCCGTACCTGCCGATCGGCAGGTACGGCTCGATGAACTTCCACTGGGCATCGGTCAGTTGCCTACGCGTCACGGCCACAGTCCTACCGGGTTCCGCTCCACGAAGAGGGCAGAACCCAGCAACTGATCACGACATCACACAGGCCCTAGTCGCGACCATGCTGGTGGTCTGCTCACCTGCCGGGCCACGCAGGCGTCCATTCAGGTTCCGCTGGGAGACGTCGTCACCTCCGCCTCCGCGCGACGTAGCCCCCAGGTCTTCGGCCGCGTTCTGCACCATGGCGTACTTCTGGTCGCCGACCTTCACGTAGTACGTCATCAGTCGTCCTCCTCCACGATGCCGCCGACGGCTGGCACGGCTTGGCGGCGTGGCAGGGGCTGGCCGGGCTCGGGGGTCCACGGCCGGCCCCTTGTGCATCCAGCGTGCCCGCGGGCGGAATCGCCCGCGCGGCCAGGTGAGCACGCCGGGCAGTCGTCCGAGCCTTCAACACCGATTGGTACGGTCGGCGGTCGGGCGCACCACCAGCGTCCCCCTGCCCACGCCCGTCTCGTCCACCAGGAGCGGGACATCGATCCGCTGCCCGCGAGTACCGGCAGGCTTGCACGAGCCAGCGATCGTGCGCCTGGCAGGTGGAGCGGGGACCCGGTCTCGCCACGCTGGATGGGGCCGGGACGACCGCCGCTCGATGGAGGTGAGGAGGTCCCCTGCTACAGCACGGCAGCCGCCCGATATCCAGCCGGATGCCTCAAGAGCGACATCCGTACCCGATTCCTCCGAGAGGGCCGCAGATGGCGGCCGTCCCCTGGACCTCCAAGCCGCGGACATGCCGCTGCCCCGCCCCAACGAGCGGGGAGGGCGGGCCGACGGCAGGCGTTCTCCTCGTCACTCCACGACAACCAAGATCACAACTCACACGAGGCGCAGACCAGGCACATCCCACCCAATCCTCGCTGGACACCAACCAGCGCCACCAAGTCACCCATTCACAGCTGGCATGATCGGCAGCTATGGAGCAATGGTTCGTTCAAGCAGGTCACGGCGTGCGGTTCGATTGGGGCCCTGCCGGTGCATCCGTCCTCGCCAAGGAGGTCGCATGCCTTGTCGTCGTTGACGTGTTGTCGTTCACCACCTCGGTCACAGTCGCGGTCGAGGCGGGAGTGAGGGTATTCCCCTATCGCTGGCGCGATGAGACCGCTGCAGTATTTGCGGACCGGATGAACGCCACTCTGGCGGTGGGGCGGAGCACGGCCACGGAGGCGTCACCATGGTCGCTGTCGCCTGCTGCGTTGCGGCGTTCTCCCTTCACCCCGCGCCTGGTGCTTCCCTCACCGAACGGCTCCACCATCGCCGCGGCTGCGGGAGACTGTGTCGTCGTCGCGGGATCGCTGCGGAACGCAACCGCCGTGGGACAGTGGGTTGCAGGACAAGGCTTCGGCACGGTGCAGCGGCCTGTTGCCGTGATCGCCTCGGGCGAGCGCCGGCCTGACGGCAGTATGAGGCCCGCGCTTGAGGATCTTCTCGGTGCCGGTGCAGTGATCGCCTCACTGCGTGACAGCGGCAAAGACCGGCTTTCACCGGAGGCCGCGGTGGCGGCGGCCGCCTTCGAGGGCATCGAGGATGTCGGTGGCGCTGTCACGGGCTGCGCATCTGGGCGGGAGCTTGTGGACTTGGGTTACGCCGATGACGTCGCCATCGCGACGGAACTAAACGCTTGCAAGGTGATCCCCGTTCTCACTGACGGAGCATTTGCGTCTGCAAAGGAACTCTGTCCCGGTGGGGGTGTGAGGTAAGGCGGCAGGTGACGGAGTCAGCCATCCATGTGGGGGTGTCAGGATCCGCTCGTGGAATGGGATGTGCTGGGCGGGCGAGGCGGTGATGGCAAGTAACGCCGACGGCTTGGAAGGAGCAGATCCAACGGAGCGTCAGTGGCTCCGCTGCGCCACACCACCACCGCCAGCAGCCCCACCTCCAGGCCTGGAGCGACACGTGGGGACCCGCCGCCGGAGGTAGCGTGGCGCCGCCCGACGCACTCGCCGACCGGGAGCGCAGTGCAGTGCAGGTGACGACAAGCCGTGAAGTCGTCCGCGCAGCCCTCTGCCGCGCGCTCGTAGGGTAGGCACCTGTGCAGGTGGTACCGGCGTCGACGCCGTCGCCCGGAACGTCGCCGAACGCGACGCCGGCGGCCACCGCAGGACGTGACACCCCTCATGTGCGGCTGGTGGCAGCGCTGTCACCACCAGACGCACGGGAGCGGTGTAGGACCGGGACCGCCGGTCAGGCAGAGGCTCCGCCGTCGATGACCAGGTCGCTGCCGACCACAGAAGCGGCATCCGGCGAGGCCAGATACAGCACGGCTGCCGCGACCTCCTCGGTGGAGGAGACCCGCCCCAGCGGCAACGCGCCCTTCATCCGGACGGCGCGGTCGGCGTCGGTCTCGCCCGGCCACAGCGACATGGTGGTGGCGACCGGACCGGGGCTGACCGCGTTGATGCGGATCCCGTCGGCGATGTGGTCCAGTGCGGCGGCCCGGGTCAGGGCGGAGACGGCCGCCTTGGTGGCGATGTAGCCGGCCACGCCCGGGATGCGGCTGTGCGCGCCGAGGTTGGAGGAGATGTTGACGATCGCGCCGCCGGCGGGCTGGTCGCGCATCTGGGCGATTTGGGCCTGGAGGCCGAGGAGAACACCGGTGACGTTGACGTCGAGCAGGGTGCGCCAGTCCTCCTCGGGGAGGTCGGCTACGGGGGCGCCGCCCCGGAAGACGCCCGCGTTGTTGACGGCGACGTCAAGGCTGCCGAAGTGTTCGACGGTGCGGCGAACGAGGGCCTTGACGTCCTCGGCGCGGCTCACGTCCGCGGTGACGGCTGCTGCCGTACCACCCTCCTTCTCGATCAGGGCTACCGTCTGGTCGAGCGAGTCGGAGGTACGTCCGGCCGCGACCACCGAGGCCCCTTCGGCGGCGAAGGCGAGAGCGATGGCCCGGCCGATGCCGGAACCTGCGCCGGTGACGAGGGCGGTCTTACCGGTGAAGCGTGCTGTCATGGTGATGACTCCCTTGGTCGGTAATCGGTTATCTGGAGCGGGTGTTGAGGAATGCGGCGGCGAAGAAGGCAATTGCCGTCGCGGCGAGTGACGTGGTGTCGGAGCCGGCGGTGAGCAGGGCGGCAAGGACGACGGTGGGGCCGAGTTCCATCGCGGTGTTCATGACGCCGCCCGCGAGTCCGGTCTGCTGCGGCTCCACCCCGTCTGTCGCGAGGACAGCAGCTCCCGCGAAGCCGGCGGCTGCGCCGGCCGGCAGCAGGAGCAGGCCGGGGAGAAGCCCGTACGCGTATGGGTCGTTTGGTGCCAGGCCGGTGATCGCGAGCAGCGCGAGGCCCGTCGCGGCGACCGCGAGCCCGGAGGTGGTGACGGCCGACGCCCCGTACCTGGTGATGAGGGTGCCTGCCACACGGCCCGAGATGAGCAGGGCCACCGCGAAGGGCACGAAGGCAGCGGAGGTCTGCAGCGCCGACCAGCCGCGGTCCTGCTGAAGATGGAGTGAGAGCAGGACGAACGTCATGGCGGTTCCGGCGGCGGTGAGAGCGATGGCGGCGAGCGCGAGGGCCCGGCGACGGTCGCGGAGGAATTCGAGGGGAAGTAGCGGGTCGTGGGCGCGGCGCTCGGCGATGAGGAATCCGAGGAGGAGCGCGACCCCGGTGAGCACGGGGGTCAGGACGGCTGCTGATCCCCAGGGGTGAGCGTCGGTGAGGACGAGGCCGTAGCCTGCCAGGGTGATCGCGGTGGTGGCGAGCAGCGCACCCGGCAGATCCAGGGAGCGGCCCGTGCCTGCCGGGGTTTCGGGCAGCAGCCGCGGGGCGAGGGTGAGGGCGAGGGTGGCCACCGCCACCGGGACGCCCAAGGCCACCCGCCAGGACACGAGCGCCGAAATGACCCCGGAGAGCAGGTTCCCTGCGGTCGCGCCGAGTACCGAGAGGCCGCCCCAGGTGGCCATTGCCCGTCCGTATGCAGCGGGTTGGGGGAAGACCGCGCGCAGTACGGCCATGGCGGCGGGTGCGGTGAGCGCGGCGCCGGCACCTTGCGCGAAGCGGGCGGCGAGCAGGGTCTGTGGACTCGGGGCGAGCAGGGCGGCGACGGACGCTGTGGTGAACACGAGCAGCCCCGCGGTGAGGACGCGACGCCCGCCGAACCGGTCGGCGACGCGGCCGCCGAAGAGCAACAGTCCGGAGAAGGTCAGCCCGTAGGCGGCGCTGAGGAGAATCAAGTCGTCGCGATCGAGCGAGAATTCGCGGCCGATCCGGGGCAGTGGCACGACGAGCGAGGTGAGGGTGAAGATCAGCGCCATCTGTACGGTGCCGAGCAGCGCGAAGGCAGGGCCGGGCGCAGGCCCGGGCGCATTTCCGGGCGCATTTCCGGGCGAGGTGGCTACGGTCGTGGTGTTCCAGCTCTGCATGCCGGACATTTCTCCCCCCTAATATTTGACTGAACGTTCCAGAATTTGACCATGAAGCCACCTCCCCGGGGGAGGTTTTGTTCAGTCCAGCAGCCTCAATGCCTGCTCGGCGGCATCCCGCACCCGGCGCGGGTCGTCCGACGCCTTGCCGACCACCCGCAGGCCTTGCATCAGCACCAACAGCATCCGTGCGAGCCCACGCGGATCGCGGTCCGCAGGCAGCTCACCCTGTGCCTGGGCCCGCATCAGCGCCGAGTGCAGCAGGGTTTCGATGTGGCCCCAGCTCGCCTCGACTCGGCGTGCCGCCGCCGTGTCGTGCGCGCCCAGCTCGGCGGCCGTGTTGGTGACGAAGCACCCTTTCAAACGCCGGTCGTCGGAGATCGCCTCGGCCGCGAAGCGCCGCACCACCGTACGCACGGCGGGCAGTGCGGGACCCGGCTGGGACAGTTCACCCAGCAGGCCCGAGTCGCGGTTCTCGCTGTACCGGTCCAGCGCCTTCAGGTACAGCTCGCGCTTGTTGCCGAAGGTGGCGTAGATGCTGGCGCGCCCGATGCCGAGGTGTTCGACGAGGTCCGCCATCGACGTCGCCTCGTAGCCGCGCCGCCAGAACAGCTCCAGAGCTGACTGCAGTGCGGCGTCCGGGTCGAATTCCTTGGTTCTGGCCACGTTCGAACTGTAGGCGATAGTGAAACGATCGGTCAAATATTTTCTGGTGAATCGCGTCCCTCGGAGAGGGCTCGGCGACCGGCTCCACGACGACTCGTGGGTGTCGAACAGCATCGTCGGTCGGTTCGCGACGGCATCGGCGAGCCGGTCGGCCGGCGGGCCGTGTCGGGGCCGCGGCCGTCGTCCCGAAGCTCGAGAACCACCGCGACGACCTCCCGAACGTCGCGGTCGGCTGCGGCGGCGAGCTCCACCAGCCGGGTGCCGGGCGGCCTCCTCCATGCCTGACCCGTGGTGCGGGATCGGCATCAATGTCCGGTCGTCACCGGTCCGGACGCCGGCGCGGGGGCCTGGCAGCGGGGTGCGAGGAAGACGGTCAGGCCGCGTGCCGGCGCCCGGAGCGCCGTGGCGTTGGCCAGGGAGAAGGCAAGTACGACACCGTAGGAAGCTTGGCCCCCCGTCGGTGAAACCCCAGGTCACAGTACATGAGGGCGGAATTCGCGCACACGCTACACCACCGCCCCCTTAGCCCCGCAACCCTCCCCGATGTGACCTGCGACTCCGCTGTCCTGTGACAGCGAAGCTTGAGCTTGTGCCATCGAAGTTTGGCTGATCGCAGCCCGAGGACAGGGCGCGGGTCACAGAGAGCAGCCGCTGGAAAGAGTGATTCGAGCGTCGGAGCTCGGGACAGCGTGAGATCGCCTGTCATCGCACCACCCTGATGAGGACCTGCCGTACACGAGCCCAAGCAAGGCGGGTACGGACCCTCGAGCGCTCATCCGGACAGTTCTGCCCGCCATTGCCGGGGCCACTGCCCAGACGGCGGCGGAGCGCCGTTGATTCCGAGGTCACGCCGCGCGCTCTCATAGAAGGCGTCACGCGCCGCACTTGTCAGGCGATGGACCTTGATCCACTTCTCCGCGTCGACCGGCCCTTCCCGTATGAGCAGCTCGATAGTCCAGATCATCTCGTGCCAGCGCCGGGCCGCCGCGATGGTCGCTGCGTCCCCGACGAGCAGGACGGACTCCCACTCCGTTGCGCGGCGGGACTCCGCGTCGGCGAGCAAAGGCAGACCTTCGGCCGGCGGCAACGGATCGACCACGTCCGCGAATCCGAGGGCGGCGCCGATGCGTTGGGCCAGGCGGAGCTGGGCCTTGAGGGCATTGGCGTAGGCGCTGTATGTCTCGAAGCGCTTCTCGTCCCACCTCTCCTCCCGCTGCCGCGTCCACTTCCGGCGTTCGGTCAAGCTCTGCGCGGCATACGAGCCAAGCGAACCAACCACGACGCCTATCAGGGCAGGAAGTTGATCCACTAGCTCCATAGTCACTCCCCGACCAGTTATCCGATGCCACAGGCTCACTGCTCTGCGGCCCAGACCTCTGTTCTGTGAGATGCCGACGGGTTTGTTTCTCTCACACCGGTGCCGGATGGCGGCCAAACTGTGGTGACACTAACCGCCAGTGGTCAGACTTCGCTGGCATTCAGTCAAGATTCGATGACACAGGGCGTCCGCCCCACGGGTGAGCCGGGCCGCGTCAGGCTCGCCCCAGAATTCGAACGTGCTAACTAGAGTGACGTCCTCCGCACCACCGCCGGGAGCCCACGATTGTGACTGAGCGCTTCACTTGGCGGATGAGCGTCCGACTTGGCGGCCCTGAGCGCTTCGGTTGGCGGACGAGCGGCGGCCAGTGCGGTCGTGGCGATGGCCGCGCTCCTCTTGTCGAGGTGGCGGCTGGTGCGCCGCGGGCGTCGAGGAGGGAGAGCCTGCACGGCTCGTCGTCAGCGGCGTCGGGCACATCCGTCACGGGGATCGCACGGCCCCCCGGCCGGGGGCCGTGCGATGGAGCTCAGGGGAGGAAGGTCACTGCCGGGAAGGCCGGGGACGGCCCGTCGAGCAGGTGGCTCCGGCGGTGGCGCAGGTGCTCGTCGAAGAACGCGAGGGGGAACGCCTGCTGGATCCTCACCGCCTGGCCGGGATCGAGGGCGCCGATCACCTGCTCGAGTTGCTCCGCGCTCCATCCCTTCACCTTCGCCACCTGCGGGAAGAGCGCCTCGTTGTCGCCGTACGAGAGGTGGACGGCGCCCTGGGCCTGGATGTCCAGCCGCCAGCCGCGCAGGTGCGACCAGAACGCGGCGGCCGCGGGGTTCGCGGCCCGGGCGAACTGGGCGGACATCATCATGAAGGGCCGGTCCAGGTCTCCGGTCAGTGGCGGGTTCATCTGCATCGGGCCGTCGAGACTGAGCCCCGCCCGGATGCGCCGGTCGGCGAGCATGGCGCAGGCCGTGGCCGTCCCGCCCTTCGACCAGCCGAACGCGCCCGTGCGCCGCGGGTCGAGGGAGCCGAGCAGCCCGGCCGGCAGTTCCTTGCGGTCGACATCCGGATTGCGCCCGGCGGCCAGCTGCTCCACGCAGTCGAGAACGAAGCGCAGGTCGGCGGCGAAGTCCGCGGGCAGTGTCGGCGCCTGCTGGTCGTACAGCGGGACGGCGACCCTGCCGTCGGGGAACGCGGTGTACGTGTCGTACTGGTGGGCCACCGTCACCACGGCGTATCCGTGGCTGGCGAGCTCTTGGACCATGACGGTGTGGTCGCCCTGGTGGCTGTGCGCGCCGTGGGAGAACACGGCCACGGGCAGCCGCCGCCCGCCCGTACGCAGCACCGGAGCGCCCACGCGGCCGGCGGTGAGCGGCGCCAGGGGGACCAGATCTGCGAACCCTACGTCGGAGAGGAACGCCTGGAGTGCGCCGGCCGGCATCCAGGGCGCCACGGGGTACCGCTCGGTGTCGCGGGCGGGGTACCAGACGGTGGCCATCAGCTCGCGGAAGTGGCCCGGGCCGGCGAGGCCGTCCGGGCGCGAACGGTCGACGAGGTGCAGCGCGACCGTGCCCACCGGATGCGGGCCGGTCGGCGCGGGCAGCGTGAGGCGGGCGGGGGCTGGGGCGGGGGTGCCTGGGGCTGCCCATGCGGGGGCGGTGGCGGTGGCGAGCGGTATGGCGGCCCCGGCGGCCAGTGCGGCTCCCAGCATGCTGCGGCGCGTCATGCCGTTCCCGCTGATCGGCGTGGTGAACAAGGGCCCTCCCCTGGTGGCGGATCGTCAACTGTGCCGTCACGCCTGTCCGTGGGCACGAGGGGACCCTGTCACGTACCCGTCATAGACGTCATCGGCCCAGGGGTTTACGCCCTGCGGCCGATGCGGTCGGCGCTGCCGGGGTGCTCAGGCGAGGTGGGCGGTGATGAGTTCGGCCCAGGAGCGGATGAAGGACGGGTAGTCGGCGGCGAACTCGTCGAGTGCCTTGGCCCCGGCCGGGGTGAGGGGTGTCATGTCGTAGGTGACTGTCACCTCGCTGCCGGTCGCGGTTTGGGTCGCGGTCTCGGTCTCGGCGGTCTCGGTCTCGGTCGCGGTCGCGGTCTCGGTCTCGGTCAGGGCCTCATCCAGCGTGCCGAGCGAGCGGGAGTTCGTACCGAACTCCGCACCCGGCTGGCCGTCGGCCTCCCCGCGGGGACGGCGCTGGCCGTCTACCGGATCGTGCAGGAGGCTCTGACGAACGTGGTCAAGCACGCGGGCGACGGAGCGCACTGCCAGGTGACGATCACGGTCGGCTCACGAGGAGAAGTGCGAATCGAGGTGGCGGACGACGGAGCCGGGAACCCGGCCGCGACCGACCGGGTGGAACTCAGGGGTGGTCATGGACTCGTGGGGATGCGCGAACGCGTGATGGTGTACGGCGGGACGTTGGCCGCCGGGCCACGGCCCGGCGGCGGGTTCGCCGTGTCGGCTCGTCTCCCGCCCGGACCCACTCACTGCACGGCTGCGAACTGGAAGGAGAAGACCGCGTGACCGAACCGATCCGGGTACCGTCGCCGACGACCAGTCCCTGCTCCGAGGCAGCTTCCGGGTGCTCATCGACACCGCCCCCGGCCTGACAGCGGTGGGCGAGGCCGGCACCGGAGCCGAAGCTGTCGAGGGTGCACAGCGGCTCTGCCCGGACGTGGTGCTGATGGACATCAGGATGCCCGGCATGGATGGCATCGAAGCGACACGGCGCATAGCCGGATCCTCCGGGACAGCCGGGAGACGCGTTCTCATCCTCACCACCTTCGACCTCGACGAGTACGTGTACGGCGCGTTGCGTGCGGGGGCAGCGGGATTCCTCCTCAAGGACACGTCTCCCGAGGTGCTGCTGGCAGGCATCCGCACTGTCGCCGCCGGAGAGTCCCTTCTCGCCCCTTCGGTGACCCGACGCCTGATCGCCGAGTTCGCCCGTCTTCCCCATGCGCACCATGCGCCGGGCTCCTCGCTTGAGGACCTCACGGAGCGCGAGCGTGAGGTCCTGGTGCTCGTGGCACGTGGCCTCTCCAACGCCGACATTTCCGAATACCTCCACCTCAGCAACGGCACCGTCAAGACCTACATCGGTCGGCTGCTCAGCAAGCTGCGAGCACGGGACCGCGCGCAGCTGGTGATCAGCGCCTACGAGTCAGGGCTCGTCAGCGCCGCTCATCAATCGACCGATTGACGAGCGAGATTGAGAATGACGGGCGCCGACCTCCTCACGCCTGTTCCGGCCGTAAGGGCCGGCGGATTCGTGGCATTGCGATCGTCTCCGGCCTGCGCAAGCGCGGCATCGGCTTCACCTCGATCGCGAAGCTCCTCGGGGTGTCTCGCAACACCATCTACAACTACCTGCCCGAACTGAAGGGCGGCCGTCTCGTGCTCGCCAAGTCGACCCACACGGCTGCTGTGGCCGGGCCACCTGCCGGTCAAGGGGGACAGCAAGTGGAGGCGAGCTCAGCGCGTGCAGCGGCACCCGAGCCCGCGCCGGGCAGACGGCCGAGGCGAGCTGAATCCTCCGCGTCTGACGCGCCTGCGGCGGGGCAGGGCGGACGCACGGCCGGGCTCTGGGCCGGCCGTGAGATCCTGTCCACCATGTTCCAGAGCCAGCGCAGACGGCAGGCGATAGCCGGCGTCGAGACGCACGTTCGCGGCTTCTTCGCCGGCCATGCGGTCACTGTCGATGACTTTGACCTTGGCTTTGGCCGAAGGGCAGCCGTCCCGGGGCTGAGGATCCTCACCGTCAGCCCTGGGCCGCGCGCCGACAGCTGGGCCTATGTCACCGCCGGCTGCTGGTCCACGGCCGAGAGCAACGGCCACGGCCTCGAATTCGTCCTGACCGCACCCGCCCGTGACGACCGGTTCGCCGATCTCCTCGCCATGACCGCGTACTACCACGCGAGCCACCGCCTCGATCTCGGGCACAGCCTGCCCATCGGAGAGCCGTGGCTGGCCGGGTCCCCTTGCGACCACCTGCTGGTCAGCCTCCCCTACCTCCACGGCCCCGGCCTGGAGCAGTGCCCCCTGCCGGACGGCCATGCCCGTATCCTCTGGGTCCTGCCGGTTACCGCGGCGGAGATGGCATACCGCCGCGAGCACGGCCACGAAGCCCTTGAGCAGCTCTTCGACGAGCAGGCGTTCGTCCCGACCGATCCACTGCGTCCATCCGTAGCCTGAACCTCCCCAGCGGAGCCTGGCCTCAGGGGCCCGGAAGACCTCGAGCGCCGTAGGTAGTCCAGCAGGGCCGCCAGCAGGGGCGGGCTGTCGAGGTCAGGCGTCTGGGCGGTCACTGTCAGTGCTGGGTGCGACGCTGGCGTCGACGGGCGGCACCGGGCCGCCTGGGCGACGGGAGGTTCTCGGGTGTCTGTGGAGGGGCGGCTATGGCCTTGGAGACCGAAGCTGGTTTCGCAGGTATCGAACGGGGCGGGTGGTCCTATGCGGCGGCTGTCGGCGTAGGGCCGCTGCGGTTCGGCATGACCGTCAGCGAAGTGATCGAGGCGGCTGAGGTGCTTGGCCCGGCGAAGGTCGGGGACTGTCCTCGGCAGCACGCGGTCTTCTCGCCGACGTGGAAGGTCGACATCCACCGTCGCGGGGACGCTTCTTCTGCGCCTGCCGTCACGGCCTATGTGAGCCGGGATGCGGGGCTGTTCGGCGTTGCGGCCGATGCCGTGCAGGGTCCACCGGTCGCGTACGCCGGCGTCCCGCTGGTCGGGAGGGACATGGCCGAGCTGGAGAGCGACATGATCGGGTATGCCGAGGCGAATGACGTGCAGTTTCGCTACACACCCGACGGCTACGCAGGACCGGACGATCCCGGGATCGTCGTGCGGGCGCAACTGGTCGGGGACGTCCTCCGATCGCGTCCGGTGTTCATGGTGCCGCGCGACGGCGCATGGACGGAATGGGACTCGTTGCCGTCCGAGGAATACGCCTACCTGGTGACCGGACTACCGTCGGCATCGACCTGACACGTGGTTCTGTCGCCGTATCTGGAGTGCCGTACTCGTGGGTGAGTGCGGCGAGTCGCTCGGTCGGGCCGGCTGCCGGCGACTGCGGCCTCGTCAGGTGGTAGTCGGGGAGGCGGATCGGTTCCGTGGATCGGTTCCGTGGATCGGTTCCGTGGATCGGTTCCGTGCGGGTGTGTTCCGGGGCGTTGGCGGCCAGTGTGTCGAGGATGTCCTGGGTGGGGGCCGGCAGGAAGAAGCGTTCGGCGCCCTCGCGGCCCAGGGCCTGGTGTTCGGTGATGTAGGGGCGCATCTGCTGCTCGTAGGCGGCGAAGGCGGCCGTGTGGTCGTCTTCGTGCACTAGGACGGTTGGGTGGTGGGCCGGTGTGTGTCGGCCGGGGTGCAGGTGGGGCGGGTGCGGGTGGTGTAGGAGCGGGCGGCCACGAGGAGGGCGAGGCCCAGGCCCGCGAAGGCCAGGCCGCCGAACTCGACCATCCAGGTGATCCCCGAGCTGGTGGTGAACGGCGCGGACGGCTTGATCGCGGGCAGCACGCCGGTGGCGATGAGCGGGGCCAGGACGACGAGGACGGCGCCGTACATGGTCAGGGGGATGCCGGTCAGCCAGGCCGGGATCAGGGGCAGCAGGCGCGGGACCCGGCGTCCGGCCAGGAACACGGTCCAGCGGGGGAACACCTGGCCCCACGGGTGGAGGAGCCCCAGCAGCAGGAAGACCCCCAGCGCCGCAGCCAGCACCGTGACGTCGATCCCCACCGACGCGGCCGCCCGCGCCGGGCCCGACGCGCCGGCGCTCACCGTCCGCTGCCAGTCCTCGGCCGCGACACCCAGGGCGTCGCCGCCCAGCAGCCATATGGTCTTGGCCCCGGCCCACGGCAGCAGGCCGCACACGAGCAGGTAGGCCGCCGCGCGGGTCCGCTTCGACGCCCGGGAGGCGGCCGGATGGACGAGCGGGCCGTCGCCGGGGCCGGGGTGCGGGCGTCCGCAGCGCGGGCAGTCGCCGCGCAGGCGGCGGCGGTGGGAGAGCGTGACGAGGAACAGCAGTGCGGCGCCTGCTGTGTTGAGGAGTACCTGGGCCAGACCGGTGGCGCTCTCGACACCCGAGAGGGTCATCAGGGTCACGAAGTAGACGGGCAGTCCGTTCGTTCCCACGATGAACACCGCGAGCGTGACCATCAGCGCCGTCGCCACCACGGCCCGGCCGGGGCCGGTGAGTGTCCGGGTGGTGGCCAGGCAGGCCGCGCCGGCCAGGAGGGCGAGGGCCGCCAGGAGGAGCTGGACCGCCGGGGCGTACGAGGCGTGCGCCTTCCACGGCACGGTGGTGCCGGCCGCCGCCCAGGTGATCTCGGCGGCGGCGTAGAGCACGGCCCACAGGGCCGCCGCCCGGGGCGCCCAGGCAGGCCACGTCCGGCTTGCCGCGGGCGGCCTGGGGGGTGCGTTGACCTCCGGGTTCGCTGGAACCACCACCATGACCGTGACCTCCGTAGAGCGTGTTCGACGACGCTGCAAGGCTCCTCGTCAGCCGGGCCGGGTACATCCGTCACGCGGATCATCCGGCCTCCCCCGGGCGGGGGAGGCCGGATCGCGGACGCGGGTCCGGGCGAGGTGGTCGGTCGTTCAGGGGTGGGCGCGGAGCGGTACGGGGTGGGTGGGGCTAGGGAGGGGGCGGGGGCGACCAGGTGACGGTCGGGGGGCGGACCGCGGCGCAGAGGGGGTGGCCGTGGGCATCCGTCAGGCCGACGCGGGCGATCAGCAGGCCGCGGTCCAGCGCTGCTTCGGCCACCGACGGGTCCACCGCGTCCAGCATGAGCTTGGCCCGGCGGAACGTGGTGGTGGTGCCGGTGGCGTCGGTTCCGTTCCAAGTGAGGTAGATGAAGCGCTGCCCGGGGCGGCCCTGGATCCAGGGGCCGGTCAGGTCGACGCCCGCGGGGGCACGGCGCGCGGTGCAGTCCAGGGTCCAGAATGCCGAGGGGGCGTCGCCGGGCTGGGGGGCGAGCGGCTGTCCGTCTCGTGCGCGGGGGTGCACGGCGACGTGGATGTCGCGGTAACCGGGGAACCCGGGGGCGGGCACACAGGTGCGGCCCGGCAGGTCGAACGCCTCGATCCGGATCTGCATGGGAACACTCTGCCGGCGGATGGATGGTGTGGCGGAGAGGGCAGGATTCGAACCTGCGTGGGTCCTGGTGGAACCCGAACGACCAGTGGCCGGTCCCCGATCAACCGCTCCGGGCACCTCTCCCTTGTGACCCGGGCCGGCGGGCTGCCCCGCTGCCCGGTCACGACAACCAGAATGCGTGAGGGGGCCTGACGGCGCGCTGACGGTGGCGGGCATCAGGCGGCGGGGGCAGGAGGGAGGGGGATCGTGTTCCAGGGACAGGTCGCACTCATCGGGAGTGCAGCGGTCGCTGTTCTTCTTCATGAACTCGGATTTCTTGGCCGACCGTTTTTGCCGGGAAGCCGCGCAGGGGGTGGAACGTGGTGGTCGTCGTCCAGCCCTTGGCGTTGGGGACGAGGGTCGCCGGCTCGTAGACAGTGGTGGTTTTGGCTCCCGCCGCGTCGGTGGTGCTCGTGATCCGGCCGTAGGTGGCGGTGGTGGCTGGGACAACGGCACCCACCACCCACCGCGGGGGCAACGGCATCCGTATCGACGGCTCTTGGGCCTGTCGAGAGGGGCAGCTCAAGCCTGCCCGCCTCCCCCCTGCACCCCGGGGGAGGCGGGTCTTTGTCTTGCCCGGTGTGTGGTCGGGACGGGGTGGGTGGGAGGCGGCAGGGTCATGGAAGGCGTTGCGACGGCGCGGCGAACGCGTCTGTGGGCGGTGGTGGTTCTAATTTCGGTACATGGCTGACATGTTCGAGCACGCCCCGCAGGTATGGACCGCTGCGCGGCTGCGTGAAGCTCTCGCGGACCTGCCGGACGAGACACCGATCCACATCGGAGTCGCGGACGGGCCCGGTGACTTCGACGGGTACGGCGAGTACGTCCTGGTGGACGCCGAGCCCGTCGAGATGGACGGCGACGGTGAGGAGGGCAGTGGC
This sequence comes from Streptomyces katrae, assembly GCF_002028425.1. Lineage (GTDB taxonomy): Bacteria > Actinomycetota > Actinomycetes > Streptomycetales > Streptomycetaceae > Streptomyces > Streptomyces katrae_A. Next base: position 34,756 of record NZ_CP020043.1, read on the forward strand.
ACACCGCACGTACAGTTCACGCTGTTCGCGGACGCGCGGGCGGGTGCCTACCACCTCGACGTCGACTGAGGGCGAGGTGGTGACGGGCGGGCGGGACGCGCCTGCGTCCCGCCCGTCACGTCCGCCCGGCGCGCGCACCACCGGTGGGCGGCAGGTTTCTGCCACCGCCGTGGCAGGCTGGCCGAAGATCCGTCGTGCGACTGCCACAGGTGTGGCAGGATCGGCGGAGCAAGGACCCCTGTAACAGTTCTCCCCCGCCCATGTCTCCGGGGAGAGCAGTGTGCGTCGATCCGGGAGACCAGCCGGTGACAGAAGGCTCCTCCACAGCACCTGTGCCGCCGCCCTCCCGGCCTTCGGCCTTCCCCCAGCTGACCGCGACCGTCGAACGGATCGTCTGCCTCGGGGCGAGGCTCGGCCGGAGCCACGACGAAGTCCTCTGCACGGAGGCGCTCAACCACGCCTGCGGGGTTCCCGTCGAGGTCATCCGGGAGCTCCTGCAAGGGCGGGCGGCCGGTGAGCCGGACATCCACGAGCGGTTCCGGCAGCGACTCGACCTGCTGCACGAGACCTACCGCAAGGACAACGGGCGGAAGTTCTCGCACGGGGAGATCGCACGGCAGAGCGGTATCTCCCGGCAGCAGGTCCAGGCACTGCTCTGCGGGGACCGCCGCCCCACCATGGACCACTGCTCACGGCTTGAGCGGTTCTTCAACCGGCCGGCCGGGTTCCTGCAGTCGGACGATGCCGAGGCTCTGGGCTGCGCCCTGGCCGAGGTCGAGAAGACGCTCCTGCGGGAGTACCAGGAGCACAGCGAGCGCAACGCCCCGGCGGCCGGGGCGGGGAGGCGGCCGAGCCTCTACGAGCGGCACGGCGTCGACGGCATCGCGCTGCGCGCGGCTCTGCTGCCCGACCGGGGGCGCACCAGGTTGCTCGAGTGGCTCGACACCTACATGGAGGAGGAGGCGGCCGAGCAGAGGTCCGGCCCGGCCGGCGAGCATTTCTGAAGCGTGCCTCCCGGCACGCCTCAGGGGTTCGGGAAAGGCCCGTCGCCGGTCGTCGCGGGGCGGGGAGCTTGTCGAGCGGTCGGGCCGTCGTGCGGCACGGTACGGGCCGGTCGCGTGGAATCCGCGGGGTGTGAGTTCCTGCCCCCGCGGAAAAGGGCATTGGGGAATCGTGTGTTCAAGCAGCGGGAGATACGGCAGTCCGTCAGCGCCATGGTGGGCGGGCTCGGTCATCTGAAGTCTCCGGTGGCGGCCGAGGTGATCTGCCTCGCGCTCTGCGACGCCATGAGCCGGCGCCGGGGCCGGAAGATCGAGTTCCGCAGCACGTCCTTCCCGCCGGGCACCGTCAGCGGTCTCGCCCTCAACATCGGGGACCGGGACCTGATCATCATCGAGGAGCGGACCGTTGGCGAGCACCAGATCGTCATCACCGGGCACGAGCTGCGCCACCTGGAACTCGGGCACTGCCACGAGCACGCCTTCGAGGCCTCCGCGGCCGCCCGTCTCCTCCACCACGACGGCGACCTGCGGCAGGTGGTCGCGTCGGCGCTGGCGGTAGCCGGCCGGAAGGGTCCCGTACTGCTGGAGGAGGACGGCACCGCCGCCCGCAGGCACCGGATGCAGGAGCAGGCGGCCGAGCGGTACGGGCTGGAGCTGGCACACGCCGTACGGCACCTCCTGACGGTCCCCGATGCTCCCGAGCTCGACCGGAGCACCCGCTCCGGCCGGATAGAAGCGGCGCTCTGCAACCACGGGATCCGAGGCTGAGCGTGCCGGATCCGACCGTTCTCTTTCCCACGGTGCTCGGCGGCGTGGCCGCCCTGCTCAGACTTCCCGGCCTGCTGAGGAATCCGCGCGATCCCCTGCTCCGGGCGGTCATGGCCATGCTCGTGGCGGCCGTGGGGGTGTTCTTCTTCACCTCCGTCCCCGTGGTCGCCAAGGTCAACGAGCTCACGGGCATCCCGAACGCCGCGGCCCCCTTCGACTACTTCTGGGCCATGGCCTGCGCGGCGTCGGGGATCGTGCTGGTCATCAACTGGCGGGGCGGGTCCCCCGAACGCATCCGGCGGGCGACCCGCTGGTGCATCGCGGCCTACGGGACGCTCTGCGCCGCCATCGCCGTGCTGTTCGCGCTCGCGCAGGCGCCCGTAGAGCGGCTGCGTGACCTGGACACCTACTACGCCAACACCCCTTACATGCGCGAGATGATCGTCCTCTACCTGGTCGGCCACACCGCGGCGTCGACCCTCATGGCCACCCTGTGCTGGCGCTGGCTGCGCCACGTGGGAGGGGAGCTGAGGGCGGGACTGGCCCTCATGGTGACGGGCTACGGACTCGCGATCTGCTTCGGCGTCCTCAAGTTCACCGCCCTGGGAGCACGGTGGGCCGGAGCGGACTGGGACGTGCTCAGTACCGAGGTGGCACGGGCCTGCACCTCGGTGGCCGCCCCCCTCATCGCGATCGGCATGGTGCTCCCGATCGTCGTACGGCGCTTCCGGGGACGCTGGCGGGACTGGACCCACTACCGGCGGCTCGGACCCCTCTCGCAGCTGGTGGGCGGGCTGGTACCGACGCCGGCGGCGGTCAGCGTGCCACTGCTGGCGTCGGTGGGTGTACGGCGCCTCCAGCGGGAATCGCTGATCCACGACGGACTGCTCACCCTCAACCCCTACTTCGACCTCGGCCTCCGGGCGCGGGCACTGGCCGAAGCCGTCGCCGGCGGCGCCCCCAGCGCCCACGCGGAGGCCGGTGCGGACGCGGTCATGGTCCTCGCCGCGGTGGAGACGATGCGCGCCGACCCCGAGGGACGGGTGATCGCCTCTTCGAGGACCCTTCAGGAACCGGCGGGCAAGGACCGCGACCTGATCCGCATCTCGCAGGCGCTCGCGCACACCACGAAACGGGCCGCCGGCAGGCCGCGAGCCGCGGAGGCCGCGCGTTGAGCAGCGTCTACTACTACCTCCCCGCCCTCCTGCTGCTCGTCTCCTTCGCGCTGAGGGTGCCCGGGCTCGTGCGGCACTGGCGTGATCCGCTGGTCCGTTCCGTGGGCGTGGTGATCCCCCTCGGCGCCGTGGTCTTCTTCTTCGCCGCGCCGCCGACGGTGTCCGAGGTGAACGCGCTCACCGGTGTCGCCAATTTCTCGGCTCCGCTGGTCTACGCCGTCGTCACCGCCGGGAGCGCCGCCGTCATCAACCTGATGCTGACCTGGCAGGGCGGGCCCGAGGAACGGCGCCGTGCGGCCGTCTTGTGGTGTGCCGGGGCCTACGGGACGGTGATCGTGGCGCTGCTCGCCCTGTTCGCCCTCGGCGACGCGCCCGACGAACGCCTCCAGGACTTCGACACGTACTACTCCACCACCCCGTACCTCCGCGAGATGATCGTCCTCTATCTCGTCGCCCACGCGGCGGCGACGGCCGTCCTGTCGGTCCTGTGCCGGCGCTGGGCACAGGAGGTGACCGGTCTGCTGCGCACCGGGCTCGTCCTCATCGGGGCCGGAGGGGTCCTGGGCCTCGGCTACACCGTGGGCAAGCTCCTCGCCGTGGGCGCGCGCTGGACCGGCCACGACTGGGACGGGATCAGCACGACGGTGGCCCCCTCCCTGGCCGCTCTCTCCTCGCTGCTCCAGTGCGTCGGGTTCGCCCTTCCCGCCGTCGGCGAGAGCCTGCGCAGGCAGTCGAGGCAGTGGTCGCGGTACCACCGGCTGGGGCCGCTGTGGGAGATCATCCGCGCGGTCGTCCCGTACGAGCTCGTACGCATCCCCCCGTGGTCCTCGCTGAGCAGGCGCCACCTGCGGCGGACGTGCGACATCCGGGACGGGCTGCGGCTCCTCGCGCCCTACCTCGATACGGTCGCGGTGGCGGACGCGCCTGAACCCGCGGCCGGGCCGGGCGCGTTGAAAGGGGAGGCCGTGGCGCACGCCGCGCTGGTCATCGCGGCGTTCGGCTCCCTGAACAGCTCCCTGAACACCCGTCCCGGCGCGGCCGCCGGCGGCGGCAGTGTCCAGAGCCTGATCGACAGCGAGGACGAACTCGTGCGCCTTTCGGACGCGGTACGGGTCCTTGCGCCCCGCCGCGGGGGCCCGGCCGCCGGCCACGGGCGGGACGGCCACGGGCGGGACGGCCACGGGCGGGACGGCCACGGGCGGGACGGCCACGGACCTTCGGCGGCGCCGCAGAAGGCCGTGTCATGAACGGTCCGCGCGGCACCGGCGCCCGGACGGTCCGCCGGCGCGCGGTCGTCATCGGCGGGGGCTCGGCGGGAATGCTGGCCGCCGCCGCGCTGCGGGGCGCGGTCGACGAGGTACTCGCCGTCGAGAGCGACGAGTTGCCCGACGGCCCGCTCCCCCGCAAGGGGCTCCCCCAGGCACGGCACGCGCACATGCTCTGGAGCGGCGGCGTACGGGCGGCCGAGGCGGTCCTGCCCGGGATCACCGAGTGCTGGCTGGCCGCCGGCGCGAACCGGATCCCGACCCCCACGGGCATGGTCGCGCTCACCTCCCAGGGCTGGCTGAGGCGCTGGGACCGCGAGACCCACTTCGTCCTGGGGTGCAGCCGCGACCTCATGGACTCGGTCGTGCGCGACCACGTCCTGGGCCGGGAGGGCGTCACGATCTTGCCGCACACCCGGGCGGAGGGCCTGACCGGCAGCCCGTCCCGCGTCACCGGGGTGCGGGTGCGCGGGCGGGCCGGCCACGAGCATGTCCTGGAGGCCGACTTCGTCGTGGACGCGAGCGGCCGCGCCTCGCGGGCGCCCCGCCACCTGGAGGAACTGGGGGTGCCTCCCGCACCCGAGCGCTCCCTGGACCTCGGGCTGGTGTACGCGACGCGGGTCTTCCGGGCCCCGGAAGGAGCCGCGGGATTCCCCATCGTCAGCGTGCAGTCCGATCCCCGCAGCGGGCGCCCCGGGCAGAGCGCGAGCATCCTGCCCGTGGAGGACGGGCGGTGGATCGTCACGGAGACGGGAACCAGGGCCGGTGCGCCGACGGGGGACGCCGAGGACTTCGCGGCGTTCCCGCTCGGACTGCGTCACCCCGTGGTCGGGGAGATCATCTCCCGCCTCGAACCCCTCACCGGCGTGTCGCTGAGCAGGAGCACGCGCAATACGCGGCGGTATTTCGAGCAGGTGCGGGGCTGGCCGGAACGGTTCGTCGTCCTGGGCGACGCCCTCGCGGCGTTCAACCCCCTGTACGGGCACGGCATGTCCGTCGCCGCGCAGACGGCCGCCGTCCTGCGCGCGGAGGTCGAGGCCCGCGGTGTGGACGCCTCCGGCCTCGCACGGCGCGTCCAGAGGGCCATGGCGAAGCCGGTGGACTCGGCCTGGGAGCTGGCCATGGGGCAGGACGTGTTCTACCCGGAGGTCCAGGGCGGTGCTCCCGGCCTCCGGGACAGGGTCCTGGCCCGGTACGTGGACCGCCTGGTGAGGACGAGCTGCGGGAGGTTCAGCATGGTGGAGGACCTCACGGACGTCACCTCGCTCCAGGCTCCGCTGACCTCGCTGGTCAGCCCGCGCGTCCTGTGGGGAGCCGTACGGGGGCCGCGGTACCCGCCGCTGGACGGGCCGCCCCTGACGGCACGGGAGCTGGCACTCGTCGGCGGCGGGGCGCCCGGGTGATCGGGCCACGGCGGCCCGGGAGGGTGTGAAAGGGTTCGCGTCGGCGCTGCGCCGCTCCGACGCGCCAGCTCCCCGGACCCTTTCGCGGACGGCACGCGGGGGGAGCAAGATGGGACCGGGCGGAGGCGCACCGCCTGGTGGGACGTGATCTCAGTGGGGTGAGGAAGATGAGCCGGCGGCACACGGACGCCGAGACCCTCGTGCGGCGCGGCGCCGACGGGCAGTTCTACGTGGCGGCCCAGGACGTCACCGCGATCCTCCGCGACATGGCACGGACCTTCGATCTGCACGCGCAGTCCGACGAGGCCACCTGGACGCCGGAAGGCCGGACGACCCCGGTCCGTCTGGACGAGGACACGATGCGGACGGTGGCGAGCATCCTGCGGGCGCAGGCCGACGAGATGGAGGTCCAGCTCATCGAGATCGCCGCGACCAGCACCCCTTCGGCCGGGCCGGCCAGCACCCTTTCGGCCGGGCGTCCGGACCGGTCGAGGCCGCCGGGGAAGGGGCGCGGACAGGCGCAACGGTGACGCGAGGGGTGGAGGCGGTGATCCCGCCGGCGCCGGCCGCCGGCCCGTGACGATGGTCGGGTCAGGTCAGGGCCGGTCCAGGCCCCAGGTCTGGAGGACGTACGGGCGGCCCTTCTCCTCGCCCGTGATCAGGGGCACGTCGAGCAGCCTGAAGCCGGCCTTCCCGGCGACGGCGACGCTGGCGGCGTTCTCGGCCTCCAGCTCCAGGATCACCCGCTGCGCGCCCCACTGCTCGAACGCGTAGGCGGCCATCACCCGCACGGCGCGGGCGGCCAGCCCCTGCCCACGGTGTGCCGGACCCACGGCGTAGCCGATCTCCGTGCCTTCGGGGGCGCGGCGCAGCATGATCTCGCCGAGCGGTGCGCCGCCGTCGAGGGTGATGGCGAGGAGGATGGTCGTGCCCTCCTGCCGCAGCTCCCGGTCGCGCACCAGCCGGGCGCGGGCGGCCGCTTCGTCGAAGGGCGAGACGATCGGCGTCCAGTACGCGATGTCGGGGTGGTCGAACAGCCCGGGCATCGCGGCCAGGTCGCCTTCCGTCCAGTCGCGCAGCACGAGCCCCTCCCCCGACAGTTCGATCCGCTCGGGCAGGGACGACGTGGTGCTGCTCATGCTGGAAGACCTCTCTGTCCTGTTCAGGACAAGGCAAGATACCCGGGGGGTGGGTGGGAGCACGCGGATTTTTCTGCGGGGTGGGGGTGTGGGTGGCCGGGGGCCGTTCGGGCCCGGCGGGACGGCGCGCGCCGTCAGCGCCGTCAGCGCCGTCGCCGCTGTCACCGCCGTCACCGCCGTCACCGCCGTCACGCCGACGGCCGGTCCTCCCACGGCCGTACCCGTCCGACGACGTACGGCCCGTCGTCGCTCTGCGGGGTCCTCAGGGCGGCCAGTACGCCCCCGCTGATCTCCCCGTGGTCCAGCCACCGGGTGTGCGCGCCCGGGCCGGTGAACCCGAGGACCACGGCACGGTGGCGGGCGCGGCCCAGGGCCTCGGGCGGCCGGGGCGCGGGGGCCGTGGGCGCCGCGGCTGCGCTGCCCAGCACCTCCAGCACCGACGCGCCGTCCGCCAGGGCGGCGGCGACGGCGGCATACGCGTGGGGCCGGCCGTGGGCGTGCACCCACAGCACGGCCTGCCGGAAGGGCCCCGTCCGTGCCGCGACCCGTCGCAGCGCCGCGGCGAAGCCGAGGGGATCGGTGTAGTCCGCGCTCACCGGCAGCAGCCGGCCGCCTGCGGTACCCAGGTCCCCGAAGGCTCCCGGCCCGGGCGGCTTCCGGGAGACGACCACCGCCGTCAGCCCCTCGCGGACCAGCCCGCCCACCACCCCGGCGAGCATCCCCGTACCGCCCACGACCAGTACGGGACCGCACACGGGCGCGTCGTCGGCATTCATCCGGGGATGTTCGCACGGCCGGCCGGTGGACGTCGCCCCGGTCGGCGGCGGCGGCGTGGAGAACCGCGGCCGCCGACGGATCCGCACCCGGCCGGAATCCTGTCCCCCTCTTCCGGCTCCGGCCAATTTGCCCCGGTCCGCGTGGCGGGTCGCGAGCGGACTTCGATTCCGCTTCGAGGGATTCTCGCTCGCCCTGTGAAAACGTCGTCACGCCAAGCTCCACTGGGGACGAAAGGACGCAGCAAATGGCCAAGTCAGGGCGCAAGTTCGGTATCGCCGCCACGGTGGCCGCGTTGGTGGCCGTGATGGTCGCCGTCGTGGGCCCGCAGGGAGCGAGTGCACAGGACCAGTCGCGCAAGGGCTGGGACCACTTCGGGTTCGGGGTGCCGTGGGAGGACTCCTACGGGTACTCGCAGGCGATCAGAGCCGGTGACACCGTCTACATCTCGGGGCAGCTGTCGCACGACGCGGCCGGCAACATCGTGGGCGTCGGCGACTTCGAGAAGCAGGTGCGCCAGTCGTTCGCCAACCTCGACAAGGTGCTCGCGCACTACAAGATCCCGCGCAGCCAGATCATCAGCATGAAGATCTACACCAAGGACCTGCGCAAGAACTTCGACACGGCCGCGCGGCTGCACAAGGAGTACAACGGCAACCACCGCACGACCGACACCATCCTCGGTGTCAGCGACCTGGCCTTCCCCGACCAGCTGGTGGAGATCGAGGCCGTCGCGCTGGTGAAGCCGCGTTCCTGACGCGTTCGTGACCGAGCCGGCCGCGCGGCGACCGCCGCGCGGCCGCTCAGCGCGTTGCGGCTCTGCCCCGGGCGCCGCAGACCTCGACCGCCGTGAAGCGGGTCGGGACGTGCCTGGTCCTGGGAGGGCCAGGCTGGGGGGCGGGGGGCGGGGCACAATCGGGGGATGACCGTGAACCCGCCGGCGGCCGCCGCCGCGACCAGTCTGGGTGACTTCCTGCGTACCCGCCGCTCCCGTCTGACGCCCGAGGACGTCGCGCTGCGCGACTACGGGGGCCGGCGGCGGGTCGCCGGGCTGCGCCGGGAGGAGATCGCGCGGCTCGCGGGGGTCAGCGTGGAGTACTACACGCGGATGGAACAGGGCCGGGTGGCCAACCCGTCGGCGGCGGTCCTCGACGCGCTCGCCGGGGCGCTGCGGCTGACCGAGGACGGGACCCGGCACCTGCACCAGCTCGCCCACCCGGCCCGCCCGGCGCCCGGCACGGGCGCCCAGCGGGTGCGGCCCGTCCTGCGGCTGCTGCTCGGCGAACTGCGCGACGTGCCCGCGATGGTGATGGGCCGCCGGATGGACGTGCTGGCCCTGAACGCGGCGGCGAGCGCCCTGCTCGGCGACTTCGGCGCCTCGGGCGGCCCGGGCGGGGGCAACATCGCCCGCACCACCTTCCTCGACCCGGCGGCCCGCGAGCTGTACGCGGACTGGAGCGGCTGCGCCCGCGAGAACGTGGCCTACCTGCACCTGGAGGCCGGGCGCCGGCCGCAGGACCCGGAACTGGCGCGCCTCATTGGTGAGTTGTCCATGCGGAGTGAAGAGTTCCGGCGGTGGTGGGCGGAGCATCCCGTGCAGGACAAGACCTCGGGGCGCAAGCGCTTCCGCCACCCGGTCGTCGGCGAGCTGGAGCTGGCGTACGAAACCCTCCGCGCGGCCGACGACCCCGACCAGGCCCTCATCACCTACACCGCCGAACCCGGCACCCGCGACCACGACGCCCTGCGCATGCTGCTCGCCTGGTCGGCGTCCGGCTGAGCCGCGCGTGACGGCCGCGGTTCGCCCAGGGGCGGGCGGCCGGCGGCCGACGTCAAGGGATTCTTGACAAATGGGGGGCGTCAAGGTTTCCTTGACGCATGATGATCTTGAAGTTGAAGGCGTCGCGGGGCTCTTCCCCTGGCGCGTCCATGGCCTGGGCCGGGGCCCGGGTTGCCGCCCGGTCGGGGCGGGGGGCCGCTGACGAGGCTGTACTTGACGGGCTCGAGCCGCTGCACGGGCTGTGCCGATGAGTGAGGGGCCGCTGCTGGAGCCGGCGGAGATGGACCGCATCCGGGACGGGATCGCCGCGGCCGTGCTCGCGGCGCCCGACGGGCTCGCCGAGTCGCTGGAGCACGAGCACGACGCCCGCGGGTACCTGCGCCTGCTGGACGCCTCGCGCGTCGGCGCCGAGGAGGCGAGCCGGCTGCTGCGCGAGGCGGTTCAGGGGGCGAGGGCCGCGGGCCACAGCTGGGACACCGTGGGCCGGGTGCTGGGGGTGAGCCGCCAGGCCGCCCAGCAGCGGTTCGCGAGCAAGGCCGCGGCCGCACCGGCCGCCGGGGGGCCGGGCGCCCCGGAGCGCCGCACGCTCAGCGGGTTGACCGCGTTCAACGAGATGGCCGCCCTGGAGGAGGCCGGACGGGACGGCTGGCACATGGTCGGCTACGGGCCCTTCTTCCACGAGGTCGAGGCGTCCGGCCACCCCTGGGAGCACTGCCGGGTCACCCTCCCCTCCGCCGCGCGGCACCGGCGGCTGGAGTCGGAGGGGTGGATCCCGGTGGGTGCGGGATGGTTCCCATGGCGGTACTACAAGCGCGCCGTGGGGCCGGCCGGCTGAGGGGCGTTCCCGGGAAATCCCGAGGTCCGTGCCGTGCGGCGTCCCGCCCCGCCGGGAGGAAATTCCGTGCCGGAGGTGCGGGGGGCGGAGCAGAATCGGGCCATGGCGGACATGGGGGAGTTCAGGGACGCGGTGGCCCGGTCGGTGGCCGGCGGGGACGGGGGCGGCCTCGTGGAGGCCGCCTCGGGGGTGCGGGGCGTGGTGCTGGTGGAGGGGCCCAGTGACCTCGCCGCACTGGAGGCCCTGACCGGGCGGCTCGGCCGGGACCTGGGGGCCGACGGGGTCTGCGTGCTGTCGATGGGCGGGGCGATGAACGTCGGGCGCTACGCCGCGCTCCTGGGGCCGCCGGGGCTGGGGCTGCGCCTCACCGGGCTGTGCGACGAGCAGGAACGGCCCTTCTACGACCGTGCGCTGGAGCGCGTCGGGGCGCCCCGACGGGAGGTCTTCGCCTGTGTGAAGGACCTGGAGGAGGAGCTGATCCGGGCGCTGGGGGTGGCGCGGGTGGAGGAGATCGTCGAGGCCGAGGGGGAGCTCACGCCCTGGCAGACGTTCACCCGCCAGCCCGCTCAGCGGGGGCGGAGCCCGCAGGACCGGATGCGGCGCTTCCTCGGGACGAAGAAGGGGCGGAAGATCCGTTACGGACAGCTCCTGGCCGGGGCCCTCGATCCCGCGCTCCTGCCCGGCCCGCTGGACGCGCTGCTCGGCCGGTTGTAGTCGCCCTGCTGGACACGTCGCTGGATGCGCCGCTGGATGCGCCGCCGGCCGGCTGTAGTCGGCCCTGCGGGCCCGGGTTGGGGGCGGCCCCCGGATGGGCGGCGCGGCCGGGTTGGAGCCTGCAGGGCACGGCGGGCCCGGGGTGGTGCAGGGCACGGTGGGAGCGTGCGCTGCGGGCGGGTGTCGGGCGGGGTCAGCGGTTGTCGTGGAGTTCCTGGTGCATCTGGGGCTGGTCGTCCTGGTCGTGGGTGAGGGCGAACCGCTGGACCTCGTTGAAGCCCTTGGAGGCGATGCCGACGATCTCCTTGTACGGGTTGACGCCGGTCGCCTTCTGCGCCGTGCCGCCGAGGAGGCCGCCGCCGATGCCGCTGACGGCGCCACTGGCCGCCGAGAGCGGGCCGGCCGCGGTGCCCAGGACGCTCTTGGGGAGGCCGGCCATGTCGGCGTACTTGTCGGTCAGGGCGTGGCGGACCATCGCGACGAAGGCGTCGTGGACGCCCGGCGGGTAGAACTTCTTGTAGAAGTCGATGGCCTGCTTGGTCATGAAGACGCCGTCGTCGGTCTTCTTCCACTCCTTGTCGCGTTCCTGGTTCCACAGGGCCTGGACCAGGTCGGGGTCCTTGGGCAGCAGCCACTTTTCGGGGGTGCCGAGGTAGTGGTTGACGTAGTGCCAGGCGCACATGAAGCCCTTGGCGTCGTCCTTGGAGACGTCGATGCCCAGGCGTTCCATGGCCTGGACGATCTGGGTGGAGAAGACGCACGCGGCGCCGGTCGTGTACTTCTGGGAGACGGGCTCGCCCCACTTCGCGTAGTCCCATTCGCCGCTCTTCTTGTGGAGCTGACGGACCGAGGCGTGGACCAGGCGGACCTTGGTGACGTTCGCGGCCAGGCTGCCGTCGCGCATCGCGTTCTTGTCGCCCATGTCGAGGAAGAGGCGGGAGGACTGCGACAGTCGCCGGCCCGGCCCTTCGACGCCGCCGAGGCGGCCGGTGGAGCGGAGGGTGAAGGCGCCGGTCGGGGACAGGTAGGTGCCGATGAGGCCGACGGTGCCCTGGAGCATGGACACCTCGCCGTGGTGGTGCGCGAAGAAGCTCTCCGCGGCCTTGACGTCCGCTTCCGACCAGTCCGGCGGCGGGGCGGCCGCCTCCTTCAGGAACTCGGCCAGGCGGGGCGGGAGGGTGGACAGGTCCATGCCGGGCTTGAGGGTGCCGATGGTGCGGAACAGGGCGTTGACGCCGTCGATCTCCTTGTTGTCGATCAGGTCGGAGACGAGCGCGTCGGCCTTCGGGTCTCCGACCTTGCCGGCCGCTTCCAGCTCCGCGGCGATCGTCGCAGTCGTCAGGGCCACGGTGCACCACTTCCTCACGGGGTGGGTGGGGTGAGGGAGCGCCGGTGGTGGTGCCGGCCGCTCCCGTCGGTCAGCGGCATGCTTGCGCCGTCCGGGGTGGGTCCAGAACCCCTTGTCGGTGCTGGACCGTTTGTTCCTCACCCCGACGGCCCATGCCGTGGCCCCGGCTGCCGCTATTGCACCCCGAGGGCCGCCAGGCGCTCGGCGAAGGGGGTGAGGGTGGCGGCGGCCGTCGACGGCAGGGAGGTGATCGCGCCGGTCGGGGAACGGGGCGCGGCCACCGCGGCGGTGGTGTCCACGTCCGGGGCGGAGGCGGAGGCGGAGGCGGGGGCCGCGGGGTGGGGGGCGGGGGTCAGGAAGCGGGCCAGTTCGGTGCCCGCGCGGGTGATGCGCCCGGCCAGGCCCTCCCCGCCCCAGTCCTCGGAGGCGGCGTAGACGGCGGTGGGGAGGACGAGGGCGCGCAGGTAGGAGAAGAGGGGGCGCAGGGCGTGTTCGGTGACCAGGGAGTGCCGGGCGGTGCCGCCGGTCGCGCCGAGGAGCATGGGGGTGCCGGTGAGGGCGTCCTTGTCGAGGAGGTCGAAGAAGGACTTGAACAGGCCGCTGTAGGAGCCGGCGAAGACCGGTGTGACGGCGATCAGGGCGTCGGCGGCCGCCACCGCGTCGAGGGCGGCGGCCAGGCGGGCGGGCGGGAAGCCGGTGGTGAAGTGCTGGGCGATGTCGGTGGCGAGCTCGCGCACTTCGACGACGTGCACGTCGAGGTCCGGATGGGCGGGGCCGGCAGGCGCGAGGGTCGCGGCCGTGGGGGTCGCGGCCGTGAGGGTCGCGGCCGTGAGGGTCGCGGCCGTGAGGCGGTCGGCGAGCAGGCGGGTCGAGGACGGGGTGCTCAGGCCCGCGGAGACGACGACGAGCTTCATGCGCGGGTCTCCTCGTGGGGGGTGGCGGGGCCGGTCCGGACGGCCGCGGCCGCGACGCGGGCCGCGTGGGTGGGGGCGTCCGGGACGCCGGCGGGGCGGAGGTTCGCGAACTCCTTGCGCAGGACCGGGACGACCTCCTCGCCGAGCAGGTCGATCTGCTCCAGGACGGTCTTCAGGGGCAGGCCCGCGTGGTCGACGAGGAAGAGCTGGCGCTGGTAGTCGCCGGCGTAGTCGCGGAAGGCGAGGGTGCGTTCGATCACCTGCTGCGGCGAGCCGACGGTGAGGGGGGTCTGGGAGGTGAACTCCTCCAGGGAGGGTCCGTGGCCGTACACGGGGGCGTTGTCGAAGTACGGGCGGAACTCGCGGACGGCGTCCTGGGAGTTGCGGCGCATGAAGACCTGGCCGCCGAGGCCGACGACGGCCTGCTCGGGGGTGCCGTGCCCGTAGTGGGCGTAGCGCTCGCGGTAGAGGTTGACCATCTGCCGGGTGTGGGAGGCGGGCCAGAAGATGTTGTTGTGGAAGAAGCCGTCGCCGTAGTAGGCGGCCTGCTCGGCGATCTCGGGCGAGCGGATGGAGCCGTGCCAGACGAAGGGGGCGACGCCGTCGAGGGGGCGGGGGGTGGCGGTGAAGGACTGGAGCGGCGTGCGGAACTTGCCCTTCCAGGTGACGGTGTCCTCGTCCCACAGGCGGCGCAGGAGGGCGTAGTTCTCGATGGCGAGGTCGATGCCGTCGCGGATGTCCTTGCCGAACCAGGGGTAGACCGGGCCGGTGTTGCCGCGGCCCAGCATCAGGTCGACGCGGCCGTCGGCGACGTGCTGGAGCATCGCGAAGTCCTCGGCGATCTTCACCGGGTCGTTGGTGGTGATCAGCGTCGTGGAGGTGGAGAGGATCAGGTTCTCGGTGCGTGCGGCGATGTAGCCGAGCAGGGTCGTCGGCGAGGAGGGGACGAACGGCGGGTTGTGGTGCTCGCCGGTGGCGAAGACGTCGAGGCCGACCTCCTCGGCCTTCTGCGCGATGGCGAGCATGGCCTTGATGCGCTCGTGCTCGCCGGGTGCCCGCCCGGTCGTCGGGTCGGTGGTGATGTCGCCGACGGTGAAGATCCCGAACTGCATGGCCATGCCCGCTCCCCTTCCGAGGTTGTTTAGAATTCAACTATACCCGGGAACGGAGGGTGTCGCCGGGGTATTCCCGTGGGCGGCGGTAGGGTGCGGGGCGTGTCCGGGACTGAGCGTGATCTCGTCGGTTACGGGGCCCAGCCGCCGCATGCGGGGTGGCCCGGAGGGGCGCGGGTCGCCGTGAGCCTCGTGCTGAACTACGAGGAGGGCGGCGAGCGCAGCGTCCTCGAGGGGGACGCGGGCTCGGAGGGGTACCTGCACGAGATCGTGGGCGCGCCGCCGGTGGAGGGCGGGCGGGACCTGAACGCCGAGTCGATGTTCGCCTACGGGGCGCGGGCCGGGTTCTGGCGTGTGCACCGGACCGTCTCCGCGCACGGTGCGCCGCTCACCGTCTTCGCGGTGGGGCAGGCCCTGGAGCGCAACCCGGACGCGGCGCGGGCGATGGGGGCCGCGGGGTGGGAGGTGGCCGGTCACGGGTGGCGGTGGACCGACTACCGCGAGGTGCCGGAGGAGGCCGAGCGGGCCGACATCGCGCGGACGGCCGCCACCATCGAACGGCTCGTGGGGCGCCGGCCCGTGGGGTGGTACACGGGGCGGACCAGTTCCCGGACGCGGCGGCTGGTGGCGGAGGCGGGCGGGTTCCTGTACGACTCCGACGACTACTCCGACGACCTGCCGTTCTACGCCGACGCGGGCGGGCAGCGGCAGCTCGTGGTGCCGTACAGCCTCGACACCAACGACTTCAAGTTCCTGATCGTGCACGGGTTCACCACCGCGGACGACATGCTCGCGTACCTGGTCGACACCTACGACGCGCTGCACGCGGAGGGGGCCGACCGGCCGCGCATGATGAGCGTCGGCCTGCACTGCCGGATCATCGGGCGGCCCGGGCGGATCCGGGCCCTCGACGGATTCCTGCGGCACGTCGCGCAACTGGGCGGGGGGTGGGTCGCCACGCGCGAGCAGATCGCGCGGCACTGGCTCGCCGCACACCCGCCGGACTGAGCCGCCAACGCGCCGCGCCGACGCCGCCGCCCCGGTGACGGGGCGCCGGCATCGGCGGCGTTGCGCGGGGGCGGCCCTTCAGCGGGCGGCCGCCGGGGTGGGGGTCGGGACGGCGGAGGCCGGGGCGGGGTCCGTCATGGCCTTCTCGGTGTGGTTGCGGAGCAGGAGGCAGACGGCCGCTCCGGCGACGAGGACGAGCACCGGCAGGACCGCGGTGGTGTGCAGGGTTGCGGTGAAGGCGACGGCGTAGGTCTTGCCGGTCGCCAGCTCGGCGGCGAGGCGGCCCTGGAGCAGTGCGCCGACCGCGGCCGCGCCGACCACCGAACCGATCTGCCGGACCGTGTTGTTGACCCCGGAGGCGGCACCGGCCAGGTGGGGCGGGACGTGGCGCATGGCCTCGGTGGACATGGGGGCGATGATGCAGCCGACGCCGAGGCCGGTGGCCAGGGTGGCCGGGACGAAGGCGTACCAGGCGGTGGCGGGTGCGGCGATCAGTGCGATGGCGACGATGCCCGCGGCGTAGCAGGCGAGTCCGGCGAGCAGCACGGATTTGCCGCCGATGCGGTCGGCGAGCCGGCCCGCGAAGGGTCCGACGGTCATCGACACCAGGGAGGAGGGGGCGAGGACCAGCCCGGCCTTGATCGCGCTGAGGCCGAGGACGGACTGCAGGTACAGGTTGAAGGGCAGGACCAGGCCGAGCATGGCCACGGAGACCAGGCCGACCAGGGCCGTCATCGCGGTGAAGTTGCGGTCACGGAAGAGGGCGAAGGGGATGAGGGGTTCACGGCCCTGGCGGCGGCGCTGGTGCAGCAGGAAGGCTCCGGCCAGGGTGGCGCCGGCGGCCAGCAGGGCCCAGATGCCGGCGCCCCACTGGTAGTGCCGGCCTTCCTGGAGGCCGAACGCCAGGCAGAACAGGGCGGCGCCGGAGAGCAGTACGCCGGTCAGGTCGAAGCGGTGGGTGCGAGCGGGCCGGATGTCGGGGACGACCAGGAAGGTCAGGGCGAGCGCGGCGAGGCCGATCGGGACGTTCACCAGGAAGATCCAGCGCCAGCCGACGGCGGAGACCAGGATGCCGCCCAGGGTGGGTCCCGAGAGGGTGGCGAGGCCGGCGACCATGCCCCAGACGCCCATGGCGGTGCCGCGCCGGGCGGCGGGGAAGACGGAGACGATGAGGGTCATCGTCTGCGGGGTGAGCAGGGCCGCGCCCACGCCCTGGACGACGCGGGCGGCGATCAGGGCGGTGGCGCCGGGTGCGAGCCCGCAGCCGACGCTGGCGAGCGTGAACACCGCGAGCCCGGCGGCGAAGAGGGTGCGCGGTCCGTGCAGGTCACCGAGCCGGCCGGCCGTGATGATCAGCGCCGCGAGAGCAGGGCGTATCCGCTGACCACCCACAGGGTCTGGTCGAGCGAGGCCCCGAGACCGCTCGTCATGTCGGGGATCGCGATGTTGACGATCGTCAGGTCGAGCAGGGTCATGAAGAACCCGAGGGAGAGGGTCACCAGGACCGCCCAGGGGTTCGCACGCCACTTCCGCACGGTCCGCTCCTTCTCGTTGCCGTCGTCGCCCTCGGTCAGGCCGCCGGGGACGACAGTAACCCATCTTTTTCGATGCATTAATCTCGATACATCGAACGAGATGTACTCTGGGACCATGAACGCAGTAGAGCTGTTCCTGCTGGGACGCACCCTCATGAAGATCGGGGAAGAGGCCATGCCCGAACCCGCGGGCGGGGGCCGGCACGGCGGGAGCGTCCGGTCTGTCCTCATCGTGGCCAGCGACGTGGCCGGCCATCCCGGCAGCGCGGTGGGAGAGATCGCCACCCGCACCGGCCTGCCCCAGAGCCAGGTCTCCACCGCCGTCGCCCGCCTCAAGGAGGCCGGCGCAGTCGTCACCGCCCCCGACCCCGCCGACCGCCGCCGCATGCTGGTCCGTCAGGCCGACGAGGTGTCCGGTCGGGTGGCCGAGGTGCGGGGCGGCAGCATCGAGGGCGCGCTCGCCGCGGCCCTGGGCGATGCGGCACCCGAGCACCTCCAGGAGGTCGCCCGTGCCCTGGAGGTGGTGGCCCGTCATCTTCCGCCGGGGGCCATGGCGAGGGTGCGGGGCTGAGCGGGTCGTGGTCGGGGGTGGTGCGGTGGTCAGGCGAACTGGCCCGCCGTGTAGTCGCCGGCGGCCGGGCGGCGGGCGATGACGTTCAGCCGGTTGACCATGTTCATGAAGGAGATCAGCAGGGCGAGCGCGGTGAGCTGCTCCTCGTCGTAGTGCGCGGCCGCCTGCGCCCACGCCTCGTCGCCGACGCCGCCGGGCGTGTCCGCGATGCGGGTGCCCTCCTCCGCCAGCCGCAGGGCGGCGCGTTCGGCCTCGGTGAAGACCGTGGCCTCGCGCCACGCGGCGACCAGGTGGAGCCGTACCTCGCTCTCGCCCGCCGCGGCGGCCTCCTTGGTGTGGATGTCGATGCAGACCGCGCAGCCGTTGATCTGGCTCACGCGCAGCGCCACGAGTTCCTGCGTGGTGACCGGCAGGGGCGATTCCTTGACGGCCCTGCCGGCCGAGGTGACGTGCTTGAGGGCCTTGCCCGCGGTGGCGCTGGTGAAGTAGTCGAGCCGTGCGTCCATGGTGTGCCGCTCCTTCGCGGTGGTGCGTTCGTGGATACGCCCACCAGACGCCGCGGGCCGGTGTTCTGTGACAGGGGTGGGGGTGTGACCTGAGTCTCGCCGGGCGGGCGGTCGGGGACGCGCCGGAGGCCGGCGCCCCTGGTGGGGTGCCGGCCTCCGGGTGTCGGGAGGGGGTGTCAGGAGGACGGGTCAGGCGGCCGGTTCGGGTTCCGGGGCGGGGGCGGGGGTGGGGGTGGAGGTGGGGGTGGGCTGCTTCTTGTCGCGCATGACCACCGTGGCCAGCAGGGCGGCGGCGAGGAGGCCGGCGGCGCCGATGGTGAAGGTGGTGGCCATCGCGGAGGTGAAGGCCTCGCGGGCGGTGCGCAGCAGGGCGCTGTCGCCGGGGGCGGCGGCCAGGGCGCCGGCGAGCGAGTGGCGGGCCCCGGCGGGGGCGTCGGCCGGCATCTTCGCCGCGTAGCCGCTGGTGAGCAGGGAGCCGAGGATCGCGATGCCGAGGGCGGTGCCGGCCTGCTGGATGGTGTCGTTGAGGGCCGAGCCGACGCCCGCCTGCTCCTCGGGGATGGTGCCCATCAGGGCGCCGACCGCGGCCGGCATGGCCAGACCGGCGCCGAGGCCGAGGAGGCCGAGGGCGACCGCCGGGACGGCGAAGCCGGTGTCGGCGGAGACGGTGGCCAGGAGGGCGAACGAGGAGGCCATCACGAGCATGCCGGCCAGGATCAGGGGGCGGTTGCCGATCCGGGCGGCGAGCCCGGCGCCGGCGCCGTTGCCGATGAGGGCGGCGACGGCCAGCGGCACGAAGGCGAGGCCCGCCTTGAGGGGCGAGTAGCCGAGGACGAACTGCAGGTACTGGGTGAGGACCAGCAGCAGGCCGCCGTTGCCGATCTGGACGAGCGTCAGGGAGAGGGACCCGCCGCTGAAGTTGCGGTGCCTGAAGAGGACGAGGGGGACCATCGGGGACGCGGTGGTGTTCTCCCAGACCACGAAGCCGACGAGGGCGGCGACGGCCACGGCCAGGGTGACGGCGGACCGGCCGGCGAAGGCGCCGTGCTGCGGGATCTCGATGATCCACCAGACCAGGGCGGTCATGCCGGTGACGGACAGGACGGCGCCCAGCGGGTCGGGCTTCTGCCAGGGGCCCTTGGACTCCGGCATCAGGGTGAGGGCGGCGACGACGGCGAGGGCGACGACCGGGACGTTGATCAGGAAGATCGACTGCCAGGAGAACCGGTCGATCAGGACGCCGCCGAGGACGGGGCTGCCGACCAGGCCGAGCATCGAGACCGAACCCCAGGCGGCCATGGCCTTCGGCCGCTCGTCCTCGTCGAAGACGGTGATGAGGATGGACAGGGTGGAGGGCATGATCAGCGCCCCGCCGACTCCCATGGCCACGCGCACGGCGATCACTTCGGCGGGGTTGGCGGCGAAGGTCGCGGCGAGTGAGGCGGCGCCGAAGAGGAAGAGGCCGATCAGCATGATCCGGCGGCGGCCGAAGCGGTCGCCGAGGCTGCCGGAGGTGAGCAGCAGGCCGGCGAACACCAGGACGTAGGAGTCGAGGATCCACTGGGTGTCCTGGGCGCTCGCGCCGAGGTCGGCGGTCATGGACGGGACCGCGACGGTCAGGGCCATGGAGTCGACGACGAGGACCAGCGAGCTCAGGCACAGCACGATCAGGATCCACCAGCGGCGTGGGTTGCGGGTTTCCATGGGTGGTTCCCTCTCGGCTTCGCGGGCGGTGCCGCCGCCCGGGTGGCGTACGGCGTGGCTTGATGCGAACACCGTACGCAGAGAGGAACGGTGTGCGCAAGGGGCTTCGTCGTACGTCATGCCGCCGCCCCCCGGCTCGAACGGGCCGGGGGGCGGGCGGTGGTGAGACCGGGTCAGGGGCTGCGGGTGCAGGGTTCCGGGTCAGAGGGTGGCGAGGAACGCGCGGACCGCCGCGGCGAAGCCCTCGGGGTCGGCCTGCTGGAGGAAGTGGTCGGCGTCCAGGGCCCGGTAGGCCGTGTGGGGGCGGCGGGCGACCATGGCCCGGGCCTGCTCCTCGGGGAGGACCTGGCTGCGCAGGCCGTGGACCAGGAGGGCGGGGCAGTCGGTGGCGAGCCACTGCCGCCAGTGGTCGCCGTGGACCAGGGTCTCGGAGTCGACGGTGTCCTGGGGGTGGAAGGGCAGCCGCCAGCCGGAGCCGTCGGCCGACGGGCGCAGGACGGGCCCGAGGACGGCGGCGAGGGGGCCGCAGGAGGCGGCCAGTTCCTCGCGGGTGGGCGCCGTGTAGGGGAAGTCCAGCACGAAGGCGAGGGGGCTGGCGCCGTGGTCGGGCAGGTCGGCGGCGGTGTCGACGTTGATCAGCGCCTCGACCAGCTCCGGGCGTTCGGCGGCCAGGTGGTAGGCGTTGACCGCGCCGAGGGAGTGGCCGAGGAAGACCGCGCGGTCGATGCCGAGGTGGTCCAGGAGGGCGAGGAGGTCGGCGAGGTAGCCGGCACGGGTGTACTCGGGGGCGCGGTCGGAGTCGCCGTGGCCTCGCTGGTCGGGGGCGATCACCCGCCACTCGGGGCCGAGGGCGGCGGCCAGGGCGGTGAAGGAGGCGCCTTCGGAGAGGTGGCCGTGGAGGGCGACGAGGGGCCGGCCCGTGCCGCCGAAGTCCAGGTAGGAGAGGGCGCGGCCGTCGACGGTCAGGGTGGCGCGGGTGGGCTGCACGGTGGTGGCGGTGGTGTTCATGTCGAGGCTCCCTCGGTCGGGTGGGGGCGGGCTTGCCGAGATCGACTATACGCACGTCTATGACACTTGTTCAAGACGGTTGTATAGACCGGTGTTCACGGAGGGTGGCAAGAGCTGCTTCCGGCCATCCCGCGAGAGGAAATTGAGCAGGTCACGAGCGGGGGCTCCGATGCTGGCCGCCAGGGCCGGACGACGTGGGGAGACGCGATGGGTCACTGTCCGCAGGACGGCCGCGGCGGCCCCGACCCGCACGTCGGCCGGTACGCCGCTCGTACCGCGGGCATGACGGCCTCGGAGATCCGGGCGCTGTTCGCGGTCGCCAGCCGGCCCGAGGTCGTCTCGCTGGCCGGCGGGATGCCGGACCTGGCCGCGCTGCCGCTGGAGACGCTCGCGGCCGAAACCTCGCGGATCGTCGCCGAGCACGGCCTGACGGCGCTCCAGTACGCCTCGGCCCACGGCCTGCCCCTGCTGCGGGAGCAGATCTGCGGGGTGATGGCGCTGGAGGGCATCACCGGCCGCCCGGACGACGTCGTGGTGACGGTCGGCTCGCAGATGGGCCTGGACCTGGTCGCCCGGCTGTTCTGCGATCCCGGTGACGTGGTGGTGGCCGAAGGCCCCTCGTACGTCGGCGCCCTGGGCTCCTTCGCCGCGTACCAGGCGGAGGTGGCGCACGTGGCCATGGACGAGCACGGGCTGGTGCCGGAGGCGCTGCGGGCGGCGCTGCGGCAGGCCAGGAACGCCGGCCGGCGGGTGAAACTCCTGTACACGGTCCCGAACTTCCACAACCCGTCCGGGGTGACGCTGGCGGTCGGGAGGCGCGCGGAGGTCCTGGAGATCTGCCGCGCGTACGGCGTGCTGGTGGTCGAGGACAACCCGTACGGCCTGCTCGGCTTCGACGGCCGCACCCGCCCCGCCCTGCACTCCATGGACCCGGAGAACGTGGTCTACCTGGGCTCGTTCTCGAAGACCTTCGCCTCCGGCCTGCGGGTCGGCTGGGTGCTCGCCCCGCACCCGGTGCGGGAGAAGCTGGTGCTGGCGGCGGAGTCGGCCATGCTGTGCCCGCCCACCCTGAACCAGATGATCGTCTCGCGCTACCTGGCCACGCAGGACTGGCGGGGGCAGATCGAGACCTTCCGGGAGAACTACCGCGAGCGCCGCGACGCGATGCTCCGCGCCCTGGAGGAGTACCTGCCGCCGGGATGCACGTGGACCGAGCCGGAGGGCGGTTTCTACGTCTGGGTGAAGGTGCCCGAGGGCGTGGACACCCGGGCCATGCTGCCGCGGGCGGTGGCCGCGCGGGTGGCGTACGCCTCGGGCACCGGCTTCTACACCAACGGGCTCGGCAGCCGCCGGATGCGGCTGTCCTACTGCTACCCCACGCCGGAGCGGATCCGCGAGGGCGTCCGCCGGCTGGCCGCCGTACTGGCGGCCGAACCGGCCCTCGCCCACGCCTCCGCGGGCCCCGGCCGCAGGGCGGGGCGGCGGACGCTCGCACCGGAAACGGTCTGACGGGGCGGGACGCGCGGGACGCGCGACCGCCAGACGAAGGGACACCACGACGGTGAACAGCACCTGGTTCCGGCGCTACTCCACGGCAGCGGGGCGCGGTCCGCGGCTCGTGTGCTTCCCGCACGCGGGGGGCTCCGCGACCGCGTACAAGCCCCTGGCGCACGCCCTGGCCGGGGAGCTCGACGTGGTCGCCGTGCAGTACCCGGGCCGTCAGGACCGGTTCGGCGAGGAGCCGTTCACGGACCTGGAGCCGCTGGTCGAGGTGGTGGCCGGGGAACTGGCCCGCGCCCTGGCCGCGGATCCCGGCAGGCCCTACGCCCTGTTCGGGCACAGCATGGGCGCGCTCGTCGCGTTCGAGACGGCCCGCCGCCTGGAAGGGGCCGCGCTGCCCGGCCCGCAACGGCTGTTCGTCTCCGGGCGGGGCGCGCCGGACTCCCGTTCCGGCGCCCACTACCTGCACTACGAGGACGCCGACGTGCTGGCCGAGGTGCGCACGCTGAGCGGCACCGACCAGGCCCTGCTGGACAATCCGGAGGTCCTGGAGATGGTGCTGCCGGCGCTGCGCGCGGACTACCGGGCCGTCGCCACCTACGCCTGGCGCGGCGGCCGGCCGCTCTCCGCCCCGGTGACGGCCCTGGTCGGGGACCGGGACCCGATGGTGACGGTCGCGGAGGCCTGGGCGTGGCGGGAGCACACCACGGGCGGGTGCGCCCTGGAGGTCTTCCCCGGCGGCCACTTCTACCTCGACGAGCAGCTGGGCCCGGTCGCCTCGGCCGTCACCGAGGGGCTGCTCGCCCGGGCCTGCGCCTTCTGACACCGCGGGCCGCGAGAAGACGGACGGGCCGTGGGATCCTTCGGGATCCCACGGCCCGTCCGGCGTACCGCCGCCGCGCCCGGGCAGGGCGCGGCGGCCCGGGCCTTCAGAGGACCGCGCCGTCCCTCGTCCGCCTGCGCAGGCTCGGCCGGCTGGACTGGGAGAGGTCCTTCCACATGTCCGACAGGCCGGTGACCGTGCGCGCGGCGAACAGCCTGCGGATGGACACCTCCTGGTTCAGCTCCGCCCGGATCAGGCCGACCAGCCGGATGGCCCGCAGGGAGTTGCCGCCGAGGTCGAAGAAGTCCTCGTCGATGCCCACCCGGTCGAGCTCCAGCACCTCGGCGAAGGCCTTGGCGAGCACGCGCTCGGTGTCGTTGCGCGGGGCCCGGTAGGTCCCGCCCGCGGTCTCGGGCTCCGGCAGCGCCGCCCGGTCCAGCCTCCCGTCGGCCGTCAGCGGCAGGCGTTCGAGCACGGTGAACACCGCGGGCACCAGGGACTCCGGCAGCCATCCGGCGGCGAACCGGCGCAGTTCCTCGGCCGACACGGTCCGGCCGGGCACCGGGACCACGTACGCCACGAGCTGCTGCCGGCCGCTGCCGTCCTGCCGGACGGCCACCGCCGAGCCCGCCAGCCCGGTGTGCTCGGCGAGCACTTCCTCGATCTCGGCGAGTTCGACCCGGACGCCGCGCACCTCGGCCCGGGTGCCGTCCCCGCCCACGTACTCCAGGAGGCCGTCGCCGCCCCACCGCACCCGGTCCCCGGTCCGGTACATGAGCGTGCCGGGCGGGCCGTAGGGGCAGGGCACGAAGCGCCCGGCGGTCAGCCCGGGCCGCCCGGGGTATCCCCGGGCCACACCGGGGCCGGCCACGTACAGCTCGCCGACGACGCCGACGGGGACGGGCGCGAGGCCCGGCCCGAGCACGTGGAGGGCGGCGCCGTCCGCCGGGCGGCCGGCCGCGCCCGCGTGGCGCACCGGTTCGCCCGCGGCCAGGACGTGGCGGGCGGCGGACACGGTGGTCTCCACGGGGCCGTGGCCGTGGACGATCGTCAGGCCGGGGCAGGCCTCGCGGACCCGGCGCAGCGCGGCCGCGGGGACGCGGTCACCGCCGGTCCACACCTCGCGCAGTGCGGCGAGGCGTTCGGGGCGGTCCGCCGCGACGGCCGAGAACAGGCTCGCGGGCAGCCACACCGTGGAGACGCCGTCCGTCTCGCACGCCCCGGCGAGGGCGTCGACGTCGAGCTCGCCGGGGGGAGCCACGACCACCCGGCCGCCGCCCAGCAGGGGCGCCCAGAGGTCGAGGGCGAGCGTGCCCCCGGTGTACGGGGCGTGCCACAGCACGGTGGCGCGCCCGGTCTGCCCGCCGCGGCCCCGGACGAACCGCGCCAGGTTGCGGTGCGTCAGGGCGACGGCGGCCCCGCCGGCGGGTGCGGAGCCGGGCAGTACGGCCAGCAGGCCGTCCGGGTGCGGGGCGGGCGCGTCCTGCGGTGCGGGGGCGCCGGCCTGCGCGAGGAGTTCCCCGAGGACGAGCACCGGGAGGCCGGGGGCGTCCGGGAGGCCGGCGGGCGCGCCGGTGAGCAGGAGGCGCGCCGAGGCGGCGGCCGCTCGCGCGGTCCGCTCCGCCGGGGCGTCCGGGTCGAGCGGCAGGTAGGCGGCTCCGGCCTTCACGATGCCCAGCAGGGCGACGGCCAGGTCCGCCGACCGGGGCAGCGCGACCGCCACGACGCTCTCGGGGCCGACGTCCAGCCGCCGCAGGGCCGCGGCCAGGCGGGAGGCGCGGGCGTCGAGTTCGCGGTAGGAGAGGGCCAGGTCTCCGGAGACGAGCGCGAGCGCGTCGGGGTCCCGCTGGACCTGCTGGGCGAACAGCTCCGGAATGGTCAGTTCCGCCACGGCCGCGCCGCTGTCGTCCGACGCCGCGGGCTCCTGGTCCCGGCCGGGGCCGGCCGGGACCGCCAGCGCGCCGACGGGCCGTTCGGCGCCGGTCACGGCGGCGCGGACGTGGGCGATCAGCTCCTCGCCGATGAACCGCAGTTCCGCGCGGTGGTAGAGGCCGGCGGGGGCGTCGAGGCGGATGTACAGGTCGCTGTCGGCGCCGCCGTCGGTGTAGACGCCGATCGACAGTTCCTCGAAGGTGCCCGTCGTCGCGCCGGAGTAGCGGGCCGGGCTGTCGCCGAAGTGGAGCTGTTCCGCGAACTCGACGACGTTGACGACGGCGCCGAAGCTGCCGCGGCCGCTCAGCACGGTTCCGGCGGCGCGCTGGATGTCCGAGTAGTGGCAGGCGGTGTGGTCGAAGATCTCGTAGGTCTCGTCGGCGAGGGCCTCGGCGACCTCGGCGAAGGTGGCGCCGAGCGGGACCTTCGCGCGGACCGGAACCACGTTCACCGCCAGGCCGGGCGTCCTGCTGGCCACGCCGACCCGGTTGCTGACGGCCAGCGAGAAGAGGAACTCGGGCCGGTCGCAGCGGTGCCGCAGGAAGACGGCCGCGGCGGCGGTCAGCAGCTGCGAGGTCCACACGCCCATGGACCGGGCCGCCTCGGTCCAGGTGTCCGCCTCGGCGCGCGGGACGGTCAGCGTCCGGCTCACCATGCCGATGGTCTCGGCCACTTCCGACCAGCGGTCGGCGCTGCTCAGCGGCTCGGACAGGGCGGCCCGCTGGGCGTCGGAGAGGGCGACGCGGGGGACCTGGGCGGGTGCGGGGGCGTCCTTGAGGTAGTCGCGCCAGAAGGCGCTGTCCTCGGTGAACCGGGGGGAGGCGCGGTACTCCACCGCCTCGGCCGCGAAGGACTCCGCGTCCCACGGGTGCGCCGGCTCCGGTACCGCCTCCCCGCGCACCAGCGCGGTGTACACCTCGGCGAGCCGGCGCGAGAGCAGGCCGCCGGCGCCGAAGCCGTCGGAGATGAGGTGGTGGTAGGCGATCACCAGCAGGGAGCGGTCCACCGCGAGCCTGACCACGCCGAGCCGGAACAGCAGGTCCCGCTCCAGGTCGAAGGGCTGGCGCACCAGGTCGGCCAGGGCTTCGCGGGCCGCCCGCTCGGGGTCGGCCGCGGCGCTGAGGTCGAGCAGGAACGGCTGCCAGTCGCCCAGGTCCCGGGGGACCAGCCGCAGTCCGGCGCCCTCGTCGACGAAGTTGACGCGCAGGACCTCCGCCTCGCCCATGACGTGCCGGAACGCGGAAGCGATGGCCTCCCCGTCCAGCGCGCCGGCCACGTCCCACATGGTCAGCGCATGGTTGGGCGTGTCGGGCGCCATCTTCTGCGCCCGCCACATCCCTTCGTGCGCGGACGACACACCGAACGAAGGCACACAGATCAACCCCTCAGCAGACAGGCCCGGGAATCGGCGGAACTCGCGGATCACCCCCACCTTCGGGGAAGCGGTTCGGCCGTTCAAGACACCTGGCTGCCGGGCGGGACGGACACTGCCGGGCCTGGAGTGTCCCGCCGGCGGGACACTCCCCCGGGCGGGCCCGGGCGCCGTCGGGTCACCGGGCTCCGGCGGTGGTGAGGGAGTCCGCGATGTGCCCGGCGATGCGCCGCGGCGAGGGCTGGCGCAGCACCAGGTTCGCCCGCAGCTTCAGTCCGGTCGAGGCGGTCAGGCGCTTGCTGAGCTCCGCCGACAGCAGCGAGTCGAAGCCGATCTCCTTGAACTCCTGGTCGGGGTCGACCGAGGCGCTGGAGGCGTGTCCGAGGACGACGGCGACCTTCTCCAGGACGTGTTCGAGCACGAGGGCCCGCGCGTCCTCCTCACCGAGGGCGGCGACCCGCTCCGGCAGGGGGACCAGGTGTTCCTCGTCCCCGGCCGGCTCCGCCGCCGGGACCTCCGCGGCGGGCGCCGCGGACGGCTGCGCGGAGGCGAGCCAGTACCTCCGGCGCTGGAAGGCGTACGTCGGCAGGTCCGCCCGCCGGCGCTCCCCGAACAGGGCGGTCCAGTCCACGGAGCCGCCGCGGACGTGGAGTCCGGCCAGCGAGCCGAGCACGGATTCCACCTCGTCGCGGTCCCGGCGGGACGAGGACAGCACCAGGGCGTCGTCCAGGTCCTCGACGATCTCCTGCACCGGGACGGTCAGCACGGGGTGCGGGCTCATCTCGATGAAGACCCGGAAGCCGTCCTCGGCGAGCCGCCGGACGGAGGGTTCGAAAAGTACCTTTTCGCGCAGGTTGTTGTACCAGTAGTCGGCGTCCAGCCGCGTGGTGTCGATGAACTCCCCGTACAGGGTGGAGCAGAAGGGGACCTGCGAGGGCTGCGGGCTCACTCCGAGGAGCGGGCCGGTCACCTGGTCGCGGACCCGGGCCACCTGGTGGGAGTGGGAGGCGTAGTCCACCGCTATCCGGCGGGCCTGGGCCCCTTCGGCCTTCATCTTCTCGACGAACTCGTCGAGCGCGTCCGGCTCCCCGGACACCACCACCGAGCGGGGCCCGTTGACGACGGCGACGCTCAGCCGGCCGTTCCACGGGGTGATGCGCTCCGCCACCACGTCCGCGGACTCGGCGACCGACGCCATCCCCCCGTGCCCGATCAGGTCCACCAGGGCCCGGCTGCGCAGCGCGACGATCCGGGCGGCGTCGCGCAGGGACAGCGCGCCGCTCACGCAGGCGGCGGCGATCTCGCCCTGGCTGTGCCCGACCACCGCGCCCGGTTCCACGCCCCAGGAGCGCCACAGGCCGGCCAGGGAGACCATCATGGCGAACAGGGCCGGCTGGACCACGTCCACCCGGTCCAGGGACGGCGCCCCCGCCGCGCCCCGCACCACGTCGAGCAGCGACCAGTCGACCCACTCGGACAGGGCGTCCGCGCACGCGTCCAGGTGCCGGGCGAAGACCGGGAAGGCGGCGTACAGCTGCCGGCCCATGCCCACCCACTGCGACCCCTGCCCGGGGAAGACGAACACGGTCCCGCCGGGCCTGGCGGCCGTCCCGCGCACCACCGCGGGGGAGTCGGCGCCCTCGGCCAGCGCGGCCAGCGCCTCCAGCAGCCCTTCGCGGCCGCGCCCCAGCACCACCGCGCGGTGCTCGAACCGCGACCGGTGCGCCACCAGGGAGGCGCCGACGGCGGCGAGGTCGGCCTGCGGATCGGCGGCGAGGCAGGCGCGCAGGGCGGCCGCCTGGCCCTGGAGGGCGGCCGCGCTCTTGCCGGAGAGGATCCAGGGCAGCAGTCCGCCGGCGACCTCCGGGCCTTCGGCGGGCTCCGGCGCCGGCTCGTGCGGGGCCTCCTCCAGGATCACGTGGGCGTTGGTGCCGCTGACGCCGAACGAGGACACCCCGGCCCGCCGCGGACCGTCCGGCCGGGTCCACTCCCGGCCTTCCACCAGCAGTTCGACGCCGCCGGAGGACCAGTCCACGTGCCGGGACGGCTCGCCCACGTGGAGGGTGCGCGGCAGGTGGCGGTGGCGCAGGGCCATCACGGTCTTGATGACCCCGGCGACCCCGGCGGCGGCCTGGGCGTGGCCCATGTTCGACTTCAGGGAGCCCAGCCACAGCGGGCGGTCCCGGTCACGGTCGCGGCCGTAGGTGGCGAGCAGGGCCTGCGCCTCGATGGGGTCGCCCAGGACGGTTCCGGTGCCGTGCGCCTCGACCAGGTCCACCTCGGACGCCGCGACGCCCGCGTTGGCCAGGGCCCGCCGGATCACCTTCTCCTGGGCGCGGCCGTTGGGCGCGGTCAGGCCGTTGCTGGCGCCGTCCTGGTTGACGGCGGAGCCGCGCAGCAGGGCGAGCACGGGATGGCCGTTGCGGCGGGCGTCGGACAGCCGCTCCAGCAGCAGGACGCCGACGCCCTCGGCCCAGCCGGTGCCGTCCGCCCCGTCGGCGAAGGCCTTGCAGCGGCCGTCGGGCGAGAGCGCGCCCTGACGGGCGAACTCCACGAAGGCCGCGGGCGAGGACATCACCAGCGCCCCGCCCGCCAGCGCGAGCGAGCACTCCCCCGCGCGCAGCGACTGCGCCGCCATGTGCAGGGCCACCAGCGAGGACGAGCACGCGGTGTCCAGGGACACCGCCGGCCCGGTCAGGCCCAGTTCGTACGCCACCCGTCCGGAGGCGACGCTCAGCGAGCTGCCGTACAGCAGGTAGCCCTCCAGTTCGCTCTGGCCCGCCTCCAGGAAGCGCCACCCGTACTCGGTGGAGCTCACCCCGGTGAAGACCCCGACGTCGGTGCCGCGGACGTCGGCGGGGACGATGCCGGCCCGTTCGAAGGCCTCCCAGGAGGTCTCCAGGAGCAGCCGCTGCTGCGGGTCGGTGGCAAGGGCCTCGCGGGGGCTGATGCCGAAGAACTCGGCGTCGAACCCGGCCGGGTCGGCCAGGAACCCGCCGTGGCGGACGTGGGCGCTGCCGGGGGCGGCGGGGTCCGGGTCGTACACGTCGCGCCAGCCGCGGTCGGCGGGGAAGGCGTCCACGACGTCGCGGCCCTCGCGGACCACCTCCCACAGCTCCTCGGGCGAGGACACGCCCCCCGGGTAGCGGCAGGCCATGGCGACCACGGCGACGGGTTCGCCCCGGCCTGCCCTGAGGGCGTCGTTCTCCTGCCGGAGGCGGTCGCGCTCCTCCAGCAGGGTGCGCAGCGCCCGCTGGACCCGGTCCGAGCCCTCCGCCGTCCGGTCCTCGGCGTTGGTCATGTCACTACCTCTTCTCATCGAGGGCCAGGTCGAGCAGCGCGTCCAGGTCCATGCCCGCGAGTTCCTCCGGGCCGGCGTCCTCCGCGGCGGCGGCCTCCTGCGCCGCCCCGGGTGCGGCCTCCGGCCCGGAGGGGGCCGCGCAGGCGAGGACGGCCTCCAGGAGGCCCGCCCTGCGCAGCGCGTCGACCGAGACGGTCCGCAGCACCTCCCGGACCTCCGCGTCCCGCTCCGGTGACGCGGCCGCGCCGGCGCCGGCGTCCTCGGGCGCCGCGGGGGTCAGCAGGCCGAGGAGGTGTCCGGCCAGTTCGCCCGGGGTGGGGTAGCTGAAGACGAGGGTGGAGGGCAGGCGCAGCCCGGTCGCGGCGGCCAGGCGGTTGCACAGTTCGACGGCGGTCAGCGAGTCGAAGCCGAGCTGGGTGAAGGGCTGGTCGGCGTCGACGGAGGTTCCGGCCGGGTGGCCGAGGACGATGGCGGCCTGGTCGCGCAGCCAGTCCAGGACGGCCGTCCGCGCCTCTTCGGCCGGCAGGGCCGCCAGGCCCGCGGGCAGGCCGGAGGGGCCGGCGTCCTGGGCGGTGCCCCTGCCGCCCCGGCGCGGACGTCCGGTTTCGGCGAGGCCGCGCAGCAGCGGCGGCAGTTCCCCGGCGGGCCTGCTCCGCAGGCCCGCGAGGTCGACCCGGGCCGGGACGAGGACCGCCTCGCCCTGCGCGCACGCCGCGTCGAACAGGGCGAGGGCCTCGGGGGTGGGCATCGGGGCGATGCCCATCCGCCGGAGCCGGGTGAGGTCGGCCCGGTCCAGGCCCTCGGTCATCGCGCTGCTCTGTTCCCACCAGCCCCAGGCCAGGGAGGTGGCGGGCAGCCCGGCGGCCCTGCGGCGCGTGGCCAGGGCGTCCAGGAAGGCGTTCGCGGCGGCGTAGTTGGCCTGGCCGGCGGTGCCGAGCGTGCCGGCGAGGGCGGAGAACGGGAGGAAGGCCGACAGGGTGTGGTCCCGGGTCAGTTCGTGCAGGTGGAGCGCACCGCCGGCCTTGGCGCGCAGCACCTCGCGCAGGCCGTCGGCGGTCAGCGACGCGAGGGTGCCGTCCGCCAGTACGCCCGCCGCGTGGACCACCGCGGTCAGCGGGTGCCCGGCCGGCATGTCGGCGAGCAGCGCGGCCACGGCGTCCCGGTCGGCGACGTCGCAGGCCACGACCCGGACGGCGGCGCCCGCCGCCTCCAGCTCCGTGACCAGTTCGGGCACCCCGTCGGCCGCCGGGCCCCGGCGGCTGGCCAGCAGCAGGCTCCGGACGCCGTGTTCCGCGGCCAGGTGCCGGGCCACGAGCGAGCCCACGCCGCCGGTCCCGCCGGTGACCAGTACGGTGCCGCCGCCGAAGCCGTCGCCGAGTTCGAGGACCAGCTTGCCGGTGTGGCGGCCTTGGCTCATCTCGCGGAAGGCCGCGCGCGCGTCGCGGACGTGGCGCACGGCGACCGGGCCGAGCCGTATCCGGCCGTCGGCGAACAGGGCCATGACCTCGCGGAACATCTCCTGGAGCGCGTCCGGGCCGGCCGAGCCGTAGAGGTCGAAGGCCTGGTAGCGGACCCCGGGGTGGTCGGCGGCGACCTGCCCGGGCTCGCGGATGTCCGTCTTGCCCATCTCTATGAAGTCGCCGCCGTGCGGGAGGAGTTGCAGCGAGGCGTCGACGAAGGTGTGCGCGAGGGAGTTCAGGACCACGTCGACCCCGCGGCCGCCGGTGGAGTCGAGGAACTTCTGTACGAAGTGCAGGTCGCGCGAGGACGCCAGGTGGGCGTCGTCCAGGCCCTGGGCGCGCAGGGCGGGCCATTTGGCGGGGCTCGCGGTCGCGTAGACCTCGGCGCCGACGTGCCGGGCCAGCTGGACGGCGGCCGTGCCGACGCCGCCGGCCGCGGCGTGGATGAGGATGCGCTGGCCCTTCTTCAGCCGCATCACGTGGAAGAGGGCGTAGTAGGCGGTGAGGAAGGTGCTGGGTACGGACGCCGCCTCGGCGTGGTTCCATCCGTCGGGGACCGCCGCCAGCAGGCGGTGGTCGGCCACGGCCACCCGGGCGAAGGCGCCGGGGAAGATGCCGGTCACCCGGTCGCCGGGCCGGAAGGCGGTCACGTCGGGCGCCGTCTCCAGGACCACGCCGGAGCCCTCGCTGCCGAGCCCGGCGTCGAAGGCCGTCCGGTCGATGAGGCCCAGGGCGATCGTGACGTCGCGGAAGTTGAGGCCCGCCGCCTGGACGGCGATGCGGACCTGTCCGCTCTCCAGGGGCGCCTCGGCCTCGGGGCAGGGCACCCAGGTGAGGTTCTCCAGTGTGCCCCGCTGCGGGATGCCCAGCCGGTGGGGGCCGTCCGACGGCGGTTCGAGGCGTCCGTCCGCGGGCGGGGCCGGCGCCAGCCGGGGGACGAGGTACGCGCCGTCGCGGACCGCCAGCTGCTCGTCGGGCAGGCGCAGGGCGCCGGGGAGGGCGGCCCAGGAGGTGTCGGCGTCGTCGGTGTCGACGAGGCGGAACCTGCCGGGGTGCTCGGTCTGGGCGGAGCGGACCAGGCCCCACACGGAGGCGCCGGGGAGGCTGCCGACGTCCTCGCCGGCAGCGGTGGCCAAGGCCTGGCGGGTGAGGACCACCAGGGTGGTCGCGGCGAGCCGTTCGTCGGCGAGGAACGCCTGGAGCAGGCCCAGTACGCGTGCGCCGGCGGCGGCGGTGGAGGCGAGGACGTCTTCGCCCGCGCCGTGCTGGTCGTCCAGGCAGAACACCAGGTGGCCCGGGGTGTTCGGGTCGGCGGGGAGTTCGCCGAGGGAGGTGTGGAGGGCGGCCGCGCCGTCGCCCGCCGCGACGAGCCGGGCGGCCCGGCCGTCCCGGGAGCCGAGCACGGCCCACGGCCCGGGGGCGCCGTCCTGCGGGGCGGCTGGGACCGGGCGCCACTCCACCGCGTACAGCGGGTGCTGCGGGCCGCCGCGGGCGGCGCGCACCTGCTCGGCGGTGGCCGGGCGGAAGGTCAGCGCCTCCACGCGGGCGCGCTCGCGGCCCTGTTCGTCGGCGACCGTGAGCGAGACGGTCCCTTCGCCGGCGGGGGTGAGGCGGACCCGGACGGTCGGGCCGCACGGCCCGGTGAGGGTCGCGCCGGACCAGGAGAACGGCATCCAGCCCTGCTCGTCGGTGACCGTGATGACCCCGCCGGCGACGACGGCGTGCAGGACGGTGTCGGTGAGCGCCGGGTGCAGGGCGAAGGCGCCCCCGGCGGCCTCCTCGGGGAGGGTGGCGAGGGCGAAGAGGTCCTGGCCGCGCCGCCAGACCTCGCGCAGTCCGCGGAAGGCCGGGCCGTAGTCGAAGCCGCGGTCGGCGAGGGAGTCGTAGAGGCCGTCGAAGGGGAGCCGTTCGGCGCCGGCCGGGGGCCAGACGGACAGGGGCCGGCCGGCCGCGTCCCGGCCGCCCCCGTCCGGGCCGGGCGCCGGTGCCGCTTCGTGCGGTGCCAGGGTGCCCAGGGCGTGGCGGGTCCAGCCGCCGTCGGCCGCGCCGTCCCCGGCGGGGCGCGCGTACACGTCCAGGGAGCGGTGTCCCGTCCCGTCGGCCGCGCCGACGACGACCCGCACCTGCACCTCGCCCTCGTCGGGCAGGACCAGGGGGACTTCCAGGGAGAGTTCGGCGACCGCGGGGCAGCCGGCGTGCGCGCCCGCCGACAGGGCCAGGTCCAGGTAGGCGGTCGCCGGGACGACGGCCGAGCCGAACACCGCGTGGTCGGCGAGCCAGCCGTGGGTGCGCAGGGACCACAGGCCGGTGAAGACGGTCTCGCCGGTGCCGGGGTGGTCCACCACGGCGCCCAGCAGGGGGTGGCCGGGGTCCGACAGGCCGGCGGAGGCCACGTCCGCCGGGGCGGCCCCGGCCAGGAAGTCCAGCCAGTAGCGCTGCCGCTGGAAGGCGTACGTGGGGAGGTCCACGTGCGGGCGGGTGCCGGTGAGGGCGGCCCAGTCCACGGCGGCGCCCCGGACGTGCAGGGCGGCCAGCGCCCCGGCCAGGCCCTCCGCCGGGCCGCGGCCGCGCCGCGCGGAGGCCACGACCAGCGCGTCCACTCCCCCGGCGGCGAAGGCGTCCTTGGTGAGGCCCGCCAGGGTCGGGCCGGGGCCCACTTCGAGGAAGACGTCCGCCCCGGCGGCGCGGGCCCGTTCCACGGCCTCGTGGAAGCGCACGGGCGCGCGGACGTGGTCGACCCAGTGGGCGGGCGACCGCAGTTCCCGGAGGGTGGCCTCGCGGCCCAGGAGGGTGGAGACGACCGGGACCGCCGGTCCGCCGTCGGCGTCGGCGTCGGGGAAGGCCGGGAGGGCCGCCGCGAACTCCTCCAGGACCGGGTCCATCAGCGGGGAGTGGAAGGCGTGGTCGACCGGGAGGAGCTTCGCGGAGCGGCCCTCGGCGAGGAGCCGGTCGCGCAGGGCGTGGACCTCCTCGCGCAGTCCGGACACCACCACCGACTCGGGGCCGTTGACGGCGGCGATCCCGACGCGGGCGCGCCCGTCGAGCAGCCGCTCCACCTCGGCCTGCGGGGCGCGGACGGCCAGCATGGCGCCGCGTTCGGTGACGGCCTGCATGGTGCGGCCGCGGGCGGCCACGAGCCGGGTCGCGGTGTCCAGGTCGAGCGCCCCGGCCACGTGGGCGGCGGCGATCTCGCCGACGGAGTGGCCGATCAGGCGGTCCGGGCGCGGGCCGTACCGGGTCAGGGTCCGGTAGAGGGCGACCTGGAGGGCGAAGAGGGCGGGCTGCATGACGTCGGTGCGGTCGGCGCCCTCGGGCTCGTCGGCGAGGAGCAGGGGCCGCAGGGCGAAGGGGAGGTGGGTGTCGAAGCGGGCGCAGACCTCGTCGAGGGTCCGGGCGAACACGGGGAACGCCGCGCACAGTTCGCGGGCCACGCCGGTCCACTGCGCCCCCTGCCCGGGGAACAGGAAGGCGGTGCCGCCGGATTCGGCGGCCGTGCCGCGGACCACGGCGGGGCTCTCCGCGCCCCCGGCGAGGGAGGCGAGGCCGTCGAGCAGCGCGTCACGGCCGTGGCCGAGGACGACGGCGCGGTGCTCGAACCGTGCCCGGCCCGACACCAGGGAGGCGGCGATGCCCGCGAGGTCGGCGTCGGGGTCGGCGGCGGCGAAGGCGCGCAGCCGCTCGGCCTGGGCCCGCAGGGCCTGCTCCGAGCGGGCCGACAGCACCCAGGGCAGCGGACCGGCCGCGCCCAGGACGTCGGACCCGGGGGCGGACTCGGGGGCGGACTCGGGGGCGTTGCCCGGGGCGGTCCCGGGGGCGGCCTCCTCCTCGGGTGCCTGCTCCAGGATCAGGTGGGCGTTGGTGCCGCTGGCGCCGAAGCTGGACACCCCGGCCCGCCGGGGGCGGCCGGGCGCCGTGGTCCACTCCCGGGCCTCGGTGAGCAGTTCGACGGCGCCGGCCGACCAGTCCACGTGGGTCGAGGGGCGGTCCACGTGCAGGGTCCTGGGCATGATCCCGTGCCGCATCGCCATGATCATCTTGATGATGCCGCCGACGCCGGCGGCGGCCTGGGTGTGGCCGATGTTCGACTTCAGCGAGCCCAGCCACAGCGGGCTGCCGGGCTCCCGCCCCTGCCCGTAGGTGGCGAGCAGGGCCTGCGCCTCGATGGGGTCGCCGAGGGTGGTGCCGGTGCCGTGCGCCTCCACGACGTCGATGTCCCCGGCCTGGACGCGGGCGTTGGCCAGCGCGGCCCGGATCACCCGCTGCTGGGCGGGGCCGCTGGGGGCGGTCAGCCCATTGGAGGCGCCGTCCTGGTTGACGGCGGAGCCGCGGATGACCGCCCAGATGCGGCGCCCGTTGCGACGGGCGTCGGAAAGCCGCTCCAGGACCAGCATGCCGACGCCCTCGGCGAAGCCGGTGCCGTCGGCCGCGTCGGCGAACGCCTTGCACCGGCCGTCGGCCGACAGGCCGCGCTGGCGGGCGAACTCCCGGAACACCTGGGGAGTGGCCATGACGGTGACCCCGCCGGCCAGGGCCAGGCCGCATTCGCCCTGCCGCAGCGACTGCACGGCCTGGTGCACCGTCACCAGCGAGGAGGAGCAGGCGGTGTCGGTGGAGACGGCCGGGCCCTCCAGGCCCAGCGCGTACGACACCCGGCCGGACGCCACGCTGAGCAGGGAGCCGGTCTGCGCGTAGCCCGAGATGACCTCGGGGGTGAAGTGGTGGTTGCCGTAGCCGAAGTAGGCGAGGCCCGCGAAGACGCCGGTGGCGCTGCCGCGCAGGGTGTGCGGGTCGATGCCGGCCCGTTCCAGGGCCTCCCACGAGGTCTCCAGGAGGAGCCGCTGCTGCGGGTCGGCGGCCAGCGCCTCGCGGGGGTTGATCTCGAAGAACTCGGCGTCGAAGTCCCCGGCGCCGTCGAGGAACCCGCCCGAGCGGGTGGAGCAGGTGCCGGGCCGGTCGGGGTCCGGGTCGTAGAGCCCTTCCAGGTCCCAGTGGCGGTCCCGCGGGAACTCCGAGACGGTGTCCGCGCCCGTCCGCACCAGCTCCCACAGGTCCTCCGGGGATCCTGCGCCGCCCGGATAGCGGCAGGCGACGCCCACCACCGCGATGGGTTCGGCGGCGGCGTCCGTCAGCTCCTGGAGGCGTTTGCGGGTCTCGATCAGCTCGATCGAGGTCCGCCTGAGGTATTCCAGGACCTCGGCGCCGTTGTCGTTCGTCATCGCTCTCCCCTAGCCGAGCTCTTGGTCCAGCAGCCGGAGGAGCTCCCCCGCTGAGGCGGATGTGATCTGGTCGACGATGGCGACCGGTGCCCCGGCGCCCGCCATCGCGCGGACTCGGCCCTGCAGTTCGCCGAGCAGAGTGGAAAGGGTGGTCCGGTCGTCGGCGTCGAGCCGCAGGAAGGCCTCCTCCAGCCGGGCGCCCAGTTGTTCGATCTCCCTGGCCAGGGAGCCGGCCGGGGACGGCGGGGCCGCGTCGCCCGCGGGGCCGGTGGTGAGGCCCGCGTGCAGGAACCCCGCGAGGGCGGCCGGGTTGGGGTGGTCGAAGACGAGCGTGGCGGGCAGCTTCAGGCCGGTGACCGCCGACAGCTTGTTGCGCAGTTCCAGCGCCGTGAGCGAGTCGATCCCGAGCGTCTTGAACGCCGCGGCCGGGCCGATCCTGGCGGTGTCCCGGTGGCCGAGGACGAGGGCGGTCTGGGTGCGGACCGCGTCGAGGAGCAGCGCCTGCGCCTCGTCCGGCGCCAGCGTCGCCAGCCGCTGTGCCAGGTCCGGGCCGGTGTGTTCCGCGGCCGCCGGGGCGCCGGGGGCGGCGGGGGCCGCGGTGAGGCCGGCGAGCAGGGGCGAGGCCGCGCCGGGGGCCGCCGGGTCCAGCCGGGCCGGGACCAGGACCGGCTCGTCCAGCGCGAGGGCCAGGTCGAAGAGGGCGAGCCCGTCCCGCGAGGCCAGCGGCAGCACGCCCTGGCGCCGCAGCCGTTCGACGTCGGTGTCGGCGAGGCCGGCGACCATCTCGCTGCGGTCGGCCCAGAAACCCCAGCACAGGGAGGTGGCGGGCAGCCCTTCGGCCCGGCGGGCCCGCGCGAGGCCGTCGAGGAACCCGTTGGCCGCCGCGTAGTTGGCCTGTCCGGCCGTCCCGAGCACGCCCGCGACCGAGGAGAACAGCACGAAGGCGGACAGGTCCAGGTGGCGGGTCAGCTCGTGCAGGTGCCAGGCGCCGTGCACCTTCGGTGCGAGGACGGTGTCCAGCCGGTCCCCGGTCAGCGCCTCCACGACCCCGTCGGCCAGTGTCCCGGCACAGTGGACGACGGCGGTCAGCGGGTGCTCGGAAGGCACGGCGGCGAGGAGCCGGGCGACGGCCTCGCGGTCGGCGACGTCGCAGGCCGCGACCTCGACGTGGGCTCCGGCCGCGGCCAGTTCCTCGCGCAGCCCGGCCGCCGCCGGGCTCTGCGGGCCCCGTCGGCCGGCCAGGAGCAGCCGGCGCACGCCGTGCCGTTCGACGAGGTGCCGGGCCAGCTTCGCGCCCAGGCCGCCGGTGCCTCCCGTGATCAGTACGGTGCCGGATCCGAGGGCGGGGACGCCGTCCGGGCCGCCGGAGGCGGGGGTGCGGGCCAGCGCCGCAGCGGCGGCCTCGCCGGCCCGGATCCGGATCTGGGGCGCGCCGGAGGCGGCCGCCTGCGGGACGCGGGCCAGGGAGGCGGGCGTGCCGTCGGTGTCCACGAGCGTGAAGCGGCCGGGGTTCTCGGTCTGCGCGGTGCGGACGAAGCCCCAGACGGCGGCCGCGGCGGGGTCGGTGGGGGCCTCCGGGCCGTCACCGGTCGCGTTCCGGGTGACGAGGACCAGGCGGGAGCCGGCGAACCGGTCGTCGGTGAGCCAGTCCCGGGTGCGGCCCAGCAGGTGGTGGAGGGTCCGTGCGACGCGGGCGGGGGTGTCGGCCGCGGCCGGGTCCGGTCCGCCGGTGGTGGCGGTGGCCGTGTCGGTGCCGGTTCCTGTGCCCGCGATGACGACGGGGGGCACCGGGGCGCCGGAGGCGGCGAGTGCGTCCAGGCCGGTGTGGGCCTCTGCGCCGTCCGCCGGGGCGGCGGGGATCCCGTCGGGGGCGCCCAGCACCGCGTACCGGTCCGGGGCGGAGGGGAGCGCGAGGGGGGTCCAGTCCACCCGGAACAGGGAGTCCTGCCGGTCGAAGCCCAGCGCGGTCAGTTCCGCGGCGTCCGCGGGCGCCAGGGTCAGCGCGTCGATGCCGCCGAGGGGGGTTCCGGTGGCGTCCGCGAGGGTCAGGGAGAGGGTGTTCTCCCCGGCCGGGGCCAGCCGTACGCGCAGTGCGCCGGGACCGGATTCGGCGCGGCCGGCGCGCAGGCCCGTGCAGCTCAGGGGCAGCCAGGCCACGGGACGGGAGCCGTCGACGATCCCGGCGGGGCCGGCCGGGAGCAGCGCGGCGTGCAGCAGCGCCGGGTGGAGGCGGTAGCGGCCGCCCGCGCCGTCGGCGGCGGGCAGCTCCACCTCCGCGTAGAGGGCGTCCTCGGCGCGCCATGCGGCGCGCAGGCCGCGGAACAGGGGGCCGTGGTGGATTCCGAGAGCGGCCAGCCGGGAGTACTCCTCCTCGACGGGGACGGCCGCCGCCCCGGCGGGGGGCCAGGCGGCGGACGCGCCGTCGAGGCGGCCGGGTGCGGGGTCGTTCTCGACGGCGCCGCAGGCGTGGCGCGTCCAGCCGGCTTCGCCCTCGCCCCGGGAGTGGACGCCGATCGCGCCCCGGGCGTCGACGGTCACGCGGAGCTCGCGCTCGCCCGTGCGGGGCAGGACCAGCGGGGTCTCCAGGGTGAGTGCGCCGACGGCGGCGCCGCCCGCGCGGTGCGCGGCCCAGAGCGCCAGTTCCAGCAGGACCGCGGCGGGCACCAGGACGGCGCCGTGGACCACGTGGTCGGCGAGCCAGGGGTGGCGGGCGAGGGACAGCCGCCCACTGCCCGCCACGCCGCCGCTGCCGGTGTCGGTGTCGGTGTCTGCGGGCAGTTCGATGACGGCGTCGAGCAGCGGGTGGTCGGAGGTGGCGGCGGCGGTGGTCTCGGCCGGGGCGTCCAGCCAGTAGCGCTGCCGCTGGAAGGCGTACGTGGGCAGTTCGGTCCACGGGCCCTCCCGGTCGGGGAAGGCGCTGCGCCAGGTCACCGGGGCTCCGGCGACGAAGGCCTCGGCGGCCGACCGGTGGAAGCGGGCGAGGCCGCCGTCGCCGCGGCGCAGGGTGGTGACGGCGAGGGCGTCGGCGCCCGCGTCGTCGAGGGTCTGCTCCAGACCGACCGTCAGCACCGGGTGGGCGGAGGCCTCGACGAAGAAGCGGAAGCCCTCGCCGGCCAGGGCCCGGACCGCCTCCTCGAAGCGGACCGTCCGGCGCAGGTTGGTGTACCAGTAGCCGGCGTCCAGGCGGGTGGTGTCCAGCCATCCGGCGGTGACCGTGGAGAAGAAGGGCACCTGCGCGGTGCGCGGCCGCAGTCCCTCCAGCAGCCGCCCGAGTTCCCCGCGGATCTCCTCCACGTGCGCGCTGTGGGAGGCGTAGTCGACCGGGACGCGGCGGGCGCGGATCCCGTCGCCCTCGCAGGCGGCGAGCAGCGCGTCCAGTTCGGCCGCGTCGCCGGAGACCACCGCGGACGAGGGCCCGTTGACGGCCGCGACCGACAGCCCGTCGGTGAGGCGGGCGCGCACGGCCTCGGCCGGGAGTTCGACGGAGACCATCCCGCCGCGCCCGGACAGGGCCAGGATCGCGCGGGAGCGCAGCGCCACCACCTTGGCGGCGTCCTCCACCGAGAGGGCGCCCGCCACGCAGGCGGCGGCGATCTCCCCCTGCGAGTGGCCCACCACGGCGTCGGGCAGCACCCCGTACGAGCGCCACACCTCGGCCAGCGAGACCATCACGGCCCACAGCACGGGCTGGACGACGTCCACCCGCTGCAGGGCCGCCTCGTCCCCGAGGACGTCGGGCAGGGACCAGTCGACGTACGGGGCCAGCGCGTCGGCGCACTCGCGCATCCGGCGGGCGAACACCGGGGAGGATTCCCACAGTTCGCGGCCCATGCCGACCCACTGGGAGCCCTGGCCGGGGAAGACGAACACCGTCCGGCCGGCGGGCCCGGCGACGCCGGACACCGCGCCGCCGTCGCCGTCGCCGGCCGCGGCGGCCGTGAGGGCGGCGAGGAGGGCGTCGCGGTCGGCGCCGACGAGCACCTGGCGGTGGTCGAACAGCGAGCGGGTGGCGGCCAGGGCGTGTCCCACGCCGGCGGCCGTCAGCTCCGGGTGTGCGGCCAGGTGCTCGCGCAGCCGCAGCGCCTGTTCCCGCAGCGCCTCGGGCGACCGGGCGGACAGCACCCAGGGCACGGACGCCGGGGCGGCGGCCGGGCGTTGCGGGGTCCCGGGCCCGGCCTCCTCCTCGGGGGCCTGCTCCAGGATCAGGTGGGCGTTGGTACCGCTGATCCCGAACGCGGACACCCCGGCCCGGCGGGGCCGTCCCCCGGCGGTGTGCCAGGGGCGGGCCTCGGTGAGGAGTTCGACGGCGCCGGCCGGCCAGTCCACGTGCCGCGAGGGCCGGTCCACGTGCAGGGTCCGGGGCAGCATCCCGTGCCGCATCGCCATGATCATCTTGATCATCCCGCCGACGCCCGCGGCGGCCTGGGTGTGGCCGATGTTCGACTTCAGCGACCCCAGCCACAGCGGGCGGCCCGGCTCCCGGTCCTGTCCGTAGGCTGCGATCAGGGCCTCCGCCTCCAGGGGGTCGCCCAGCGTCGTGCCGGTCCCGTGCGCCTCCACCGCGTCCACGTCGGCGGCCGTCAGGCCGGCGTCGGCCAGGGCCGCGCGCACGACCCGCTCCTGCGCGAGCCCGTTGGGGGCGGTCAGCCCGTTGGACGCCCCGTCCTGGTTGACCGCGGAGCCGCGGATCACCGCCAGGATCCGGCGCCCGGCCCGCCGCGCGTCCGAGAGGCGTTCGAGGACGAGCACGCCCGCGCCCTCGGAGAAGCCGGTGCCGTCGGCCGCGTCCGCGAACGCCTTGCACCGGCCGTCGGCCGACAGGCCCCGCTGGCGGCCGAGTTCCACGAGCACGCCCGGCGTGGGCATGGCGGACACCCCGCCGGCCAGCGCGAGGGAGCACTCCCCGGAACGCAGGGAGCGCACGGCCTGGTGGACGGCGACGAGGGAGGAGGAGCAGGCGGTGTCGGTCGACACCGCGGGGCCCTCCAGGCCCAGGACGTACGCCACCCGGCCCGAGGCCACGCTGGTGTAGGTCCCCGCGAGGGCGTAGCCCTCCACCTCGCCGGCCGCCGCGCCGCCCATCCGGGGGCCGTAGTCGACGGAGTAGATCCCGGTGAACACCCCGGTGGCCGAACCCCGCAGTCCGGCGGGGTCGATGCCGGCCCGTTCGAGCGCCTCCCACGAGGTCTCCAGCATCAGCCGCTGCTGGGGGTCCATCGCCAGGGCCTCGCGCGGGCTGATGCCGAAGAACGGCGCGTCGAACTCGGCGAGGCCGGGCAGGAAGCCGCCCGCGCGCGCGTACGTCGTGCCCGGCGCGCCGGGGTCCTGGGCGTACAGCGCCTCCAGGTCCCAGCCGCGGTCCCGGGGGAACTCCCCCATCGCGTCCACGCCGTCGCGGACGAGCTCCCAGAGCGCTTCGGGGGAGGCCGCCCCGCCGGGGAAGCGGCAGCCCACGCCCACGACCGCGATGGGCTCGCGGGCAGACTCCTCCAGCTCGCGCACCCGCTCGCGCAGCTCGCGCGCGTCACCGACGGCGCGTCGCAAGTAGGACCGGAGCTTGTCGACATCCTCCACCAGGGCCTCCCCCAAACCGTTGCTCAGCAGTACAGGAGCGGCTACACGTAGCCGCGGTCGATCAGCTCGTACAGGTCGTCGTCGCCGAGGCCGTCCGGGCCCGCTTCCTCCGCCGCCGCCACGCCCTCGGGTTCCTCGGGCTGCCGGGGCTCCTCCCCGGACTCCGGCCCCGTCGCGGGCGGTTCGGGTGCGAGGAGGGAGAACAGGTGGCGGGCGAGGTCGCGGGGGGTCGGGTGGGTGAAGGCGACGGTGGCCGGGAGCCGTACGCCGGCCGCGGCCGCGAGCCGGTTGCGCAGGGCCACCGCCGTCGCGGATTCCAGCCCCAGGTCCTTGAAGGGCTGCGCCGCCCGCGCGGCGAGTGCGGCGCCCGTCAGGTCCGTGCCCCGGGCGGCGCTCAGCAGGGCCGCCGCCTCGGCGCACACCAGCGCGAGCACCGCCGCTTCCGTGCCCAGCTCCGCCGCCGCCGCGGCGCCCGCGCCGGATCCGTCGGCGCCGGCCTCCTCCCCGGGCGCGGTGAGCCAGTACGGCCGCCGCCGGAAGGGGTAGGTCGGCAGGGCGATCCGGCGCGGCCGGCCGGCGGCGAACACCGCCTCCCAGTCGGCCGGGACGCCCCGTACGTGCAGGTGGGCCAGGGACTCCAGGACCTTGCCGGTGCTCCCGTCGTGCTTGTTCAGGGTGCCGACCACGACCGGTGAGGCCCCCAGCGCGTCGGCGGTCTCCTCGACCGCCACCTGGAGGACGGGGTGCGGGCTGATCTCGACGAAGGTGTCGTGCCCCCGTGCG
Organism: Streptomyces katrae; assembly: GCF_002028425.1. Classification (GTDB taxonomy): domain Bacteria; phylum Actinomycetota; class Actinomycetes; order Streptomycetales; family Streptomycetaceae; genus Streptomyces; species Streptomyces katrae_A. The sequence goes on from NZ_CP020043.1 coordinate 77,277, forward strand.
AGCAGGCTCTGGGTGGCGGCCTCGAACCGGACGGTCCGCCGCAGGTTGCGGAACCAGTAGGCGGCGTCCAGCTCCGCCGGATCCACGGGGCCGCCGGTGACGGTGGAGTGGATCGCCGCGGTCGCGGGCAGCGGGGTGATCCGGCCCAGTCCCCGCGTCAGCTCCGCCTCGAACCGGTCCAGCAGCGGCGAGTGGCCGGGCACGGTGGACTTGATCAGGCGGGCGCGGACGCCCTCGGCCTCGCAGGCCGCGACCAGTTCCCGGACGGCCTCGGTCTCACCCGAGACGGTGGTGGAGTTGGGGCCGTTGACGGCGGCGATCCCGAGCCGGCCGCCCCACCGCCCCAGCAGCTCCCGCACCCGGCCTTCGGGCAGCAGGAGGCCGGCCATGGCGCCCTGCCCCGCGACCTCGGAGAGCAGCCGGGAGCGCAGGGCCACGATGCGGGCCGCGTCCTCCAGCGTCAGGGCGCCCGCCACGTGGGCGGCGGCGATCTCGCCCTGGGAGTGGCCGATGACCGCGTCGGGGGTCACGCCCAGCGAGCCCCACACCCGGGCCAGGGACACCAGCATGGCGAACAGCGCCGGCTGGACGACCTCGATCCGCTCCAGCAGGGCGGCCGGCTCCGCGCCGGTCAGCACGTCCACCAGCGACCAGTCCACGTGCGGTGCCAGGGCCTTCGCGCAGGCGTCGACCGAGTGCGCGAAGACCTCCGACTCCTCGTAGAGCCGTGCGCCCATGCCCTGCCACTGCGAGCCCTGGCCGGGGAAGACGAAGACCACCGGGCCCGCCGGCCGCCCGGCCGTCCCGCGCACCACGCGCGCCGGGTCGCCGCCCGCCGCGAACAGGCCGAGGGCTTCCAGGGCCTCGCTCCGGCCGGCGCCCAGGACCACCGCCCGGTGCTCGAACCGGGTCCGCGTCGCGGCCAGGGAGTGGCCGACGTCGGCCGGGGAGAGCGAGGGGTCCGCGGCCACGAGGTCCCGCAGCCGGGCCGCCTGTTCCCGCAGCGCGGGCTCCGAGCGGGCGGAGAGCACCCACGGCAGCACGCGGGAGGCCGGGGCCCCGTCGGCGGCCGGGCGCGGCGGCGCCGGAACCCGGGGCACCGGGACCCGGGACGCGGGGACCTCGGGCGCCTGTTCCAGGATCACGTGGGCGTTGGTGCCGCCCATGCCGAACGCCGACACCCCCGCCCGGCGCGGCCGGCCGGGAACGTCCGGCCAGGGGCGGGCGGCCCCCAGCACCTCGAAGTGCTCGTGGAAGTCCTCGATGGCGGGGTTCGGGGAGCGGAAGCCCAGGCTGGGCACCAGATGGGCGCGGTCCAGGCAGAGGGCCGCCTTCACGAAGCCGGTGATCCCGGCGGCCGGCTCCAGGTGGCCGACGTTCGTCTTCACCGAGCCGATCACCAGGGGGCGGCTGCGGCCCGACTCCCGGAACACCTCGCGCAGGCCGGCCGCCTCGGCCGGGTCGCCCATGCGGGTGCCGGTGCCGTGGGCCTCGACGTAGTCGACGGTGTCGAAGGGGACGTCCGCGCGGGCGAGGGCGGCCCGGACCGCGGCGGCCTGCCCGGCGGGGCTGGGGTCGGGCATCTTGGTGGAGGCACCGCCGCTGCCGACCCCCCAGCCGCGGACCACGGCGTAGACGTGGTCGCCGTCGGCCAGGGCGAGGTCGAGCCGCTTGAGCAGCACGAACGCCCCGCCCTCGCCGCGGGCGAAGCCGTTGGCCCGGGCGTCGAAGGTGAAGCAGCGGCCGTCGGGCGAGAGGGCACCCAGGTTGGCGAGGGCCGCTCCCGCCTCCGGGTCGGCGATCAGGTGGACGCCGCCGGCGAGGGCCGCGTCGACGGCGCCGGCGCGGATCCGTTCACAGGCCAGGGCCAGCGCCACCAGGGAGGAGGACTGGCCCGAGTCCGCGCAGTAGCTCATGCCGCGGACGTCGAACAGGGCGGAGATCCGGTTCGCGATCATCGCCCCGTTGGCGCCGAGGGCGGCGTAGTGGTCGTCCCGGTCGCTGCCGGAGAGCCTGCGCAGCAGGTCGTACCCGGACGGGGCGGTGCCGACCACGACGTCGATCTCGCGGCCGGCGAGGGTGTCCGCCGGGATGCCGGCGTCCTCGACGGCCTCCCAGGCGAGCTCCAGCCCGAGCCGCTGCACCGGGTCCATGGCGGCGGCCTCGGCCGGTCCGGTGCCGAAGAAGGCGGCGTCGAACCCGTCGATGGAGTCGAGGAAGGAGCCCCGCTCCAGGACGGCCGCGTCCGGGTGGGAGCCGCGGCCGGGTCCGGCCGGCCGGGAGGCCGGGAAGGCGCCGACGGTCGACTCCCCGTCGAGCAGGAGGCGCCAGAACGCGCCCGGGCCGTTCACGCCGGGGAACCGGCACGACATCCCGACGACGGCGATGTCGGCGGCTGCGCCACTCATAGACGTTCCCTTCCGGTTCTCTCGGCAGATCGCTGGGACGGGGGTGGACGGACGGCCGCTGGGGTCAGCGCCAGGAGGACGGGGACAGCGCGGCCAGCAGGTCCCCGGGCGCGTCCATGAAGCCGTAGTGGCCGCCGCCGACCACCCGGAACTCGACCCGGTCCGCGTACCGGCGCCACCCCTGCAGGTCCTCGGCGCTCACATCGGTGTCGTCGCGCCAGTGCAGGACGACGACGGGGCAGTCCACCGGGGCCGCCTCGGTCCGCCGGTAGGCGCCGGCGGCGGCGTGGTCGCGGAGCAGGACGAACATGCCCAGGTCGATCATGTCGGGGCGGGGTTCGAGCCCGCGGCCGCGCACGAACGACTCCAGTTCGGCGCGCAGTTGCGGCTCGGTCAGGCCGAGCATCCGGTCGCGGGCGGCGTCGTGCGGGGCGGGCTGGCCCGACACGAACAGGCACCGCGGGCCGGGCAGGCCGCGCTCGGCGAGGCGCAGCACGGTCTCGTACGCGGGGATCGCCCCCGCGCAGTGCGCGAAGACCGCGTACGGCCGGTCGAGGTGCGGGGCGAGGGCGTCGGCCAGGCTGTCGGCAAGCTCCTCGTAGGTGCCGTAGTGGGGGTGCGCCAGCCGGTTCTCGCGGCCGGGGAACTGCACCGGGCAGACCTCGGCGCCCTCGATCGCGGCGGGCCAGGCGCTGAAGGCCGAGGCCCCGGACCCGGAGAAGGGGAAGCAGAACAGCCGGGCGGCGGCGTCCGCGGAGGGCGGCCGGACGAACCACGGCGAGGTGGCGGCGGTGCCCGCGGGCGCGGCGGTGGGGGTGCCGGAGGTCATGGGGTCCGCCGTTTCTTGCCGACGAGGGGCAGGTGGGTCATTCCGGCGATGAAGTACGACCGCAGGTGCTGCGGTTCACCGGCCGGTTCGAGGGATTCGAAGCGTGCGAGCAGTTCCTCGAAGAAGACGCGCAGGGTCATCCGGGCGAGGGGGGCGCCGATGCAGAAGTGCGGTCCGAAGCCGAAGGCGCCGTGGCGTTTGGCGCCGGCCCGGGTGATGTCGAAGGCGTGCGGATCGGGGAAGACGGAGGCGTCCCGGTTGCCCGAGCCGATCCAGGCCACGACCGCGCCGCCGGCCGGGACGGTGCCGCCGGCGATCTCGACGTCGCCCACCGCGTACCGCATGAAGTTGCAGGCGGCCGAGGTCCAGCGCAGGCCCTCCTCGACGAGGTTGGGGACCAGCGTCGGGTCGGCCGCCGCCTTGGCGTACTGCGCGGGGCGCTCCATGAGCGCGTCGACCGTGCCGGAGACGGTGTGCGGGGTGGTGACGTTGGCGCCCAGCAGGATGCTGTAGCCGTCGAGGGCGATCTCCTCGTCGGACAGCGCCTCGCCGCCCGGGCGGACGCTCGTGAGGTGGTGGAGCAGGCTCTCGTCCTCCTGGCCGGAGGCCCGGTGGGTCCTGGCCCAGTCCCGGACGTAGGTGAGGAGTTCGTGGTGGGAGATGGCCAGGGTGGCGGCCTCGCTGCCGAGGAGGAAGTGCGGGTCGGAGGGGGCCGTCACCATGGCGGTCAGCCGGACGAGCTCTTCCCAGTCCTTCTCGGGGATGCCGAGCAGCGGGCCGGTGACCAGCGCGGGCAGGAGCAGGGCCTGCTCGGCGAGGTCGAAGACGGCGCCGTCCAGGGCGGGTTCGAGGAAGCGCACGACCGTGGCGCGGATCCGGTCCTCCCAGACCTGGACCGCGCGCGCGGTGAGCTTGGAGCCGAGCGGCCGGCGGACCTCGGTGTGCCGCGGCGGGTCGGTGGAGGTCATCAGGACGCCGGCGGCGGGGTCGTCCGTCCCGAGGTGGGTGGGGACGGTGCCGCGTTCGGAGGTGAACTCGCGGTGGTCGGACAGGACCCGGCGGACGTCCTCGTAGCGGGTCACCGACCAGAACTCCCGGCCGTCCGTCAGGACCTGGTGGTGCAGGGGCGCCCGCTCCCGCATCACGTCCCAGACCGGGTGGGGATCGCCGCAGGTGTAGAGGTCCAGGTCGAACAGGTCGACGCCGGCGAGGTCGACGTCGCGCGCGGGACCCGGCGTGAGCCTCACGCCCCGGTCCTCTCCTGCTCGATCAGTTCGGCGACCCGGGCCGGGGTCTGCGCCAGGTAGAAGTCGCGCACGGACAGCTGGACGCCGTACTGCTCCGACACCCGCTCGATGATCTTGATGCCGCTCAGCGAATTGCCGCCGATCGCGAAGAAGTCGTCGTCCACACCGACCTCACGGCCGCCCAGGTGCTGTCCCCAGAGCTCCGCGATTTCCTGTCCCAACGATCCCATTGCCCGTCTGTCCTTCCTCCGACGGCCGGGGGTCCCCCGGCCGCGCCGTCCCGCCGGCGAGACACTTCCTCGAACGGCCGGACCGAGTCTCGCGTGGATGCCCGTCCGGCCACACCGCTTCGGCGGTGTCCCGGCGCTCGCCGGCCGGTGGGGTTGAGAGTGCGCCGGCCGGTCCTTTCCCGGGGACCGTCCCGCCGGCGGGACAGCGGAAGTCCGCCCACGGGTTGCCCCGCCCCGGCAGTGGCGTTCCTTGACCGGCCGATTCGCGTTCAGTGAACGTGATGGTGATTCAACGTCGTTAGAGGCGCAGTCGAACGAGGGGGAACGACGTGGGGCATACGGGTACGGACGCGGACGTGGTCGTCGCGGGCGCGGGGCCGACGGGCCTGATGCTCGCCTGCGAGCTGCGGCTGGCGGGCGTGGACGTGGTGGTGGTCGAGCGGCTGGCCGGGCGTACGGGCGAGTCCCGGGCCGGCGGGATCCACTCGCGCACCCTGGAAGTACTCGACCAGCGCGGGATCCTGGACCGCTTCCTGGCGGAGGGCGAACCGCAGCCGGTCGGGCATTTCTCCGGCCTCTATCTGGACTTCGACGAGTCCGAGTCGAGGCACCCCTATCCGCTGATGATCCTCCAGTCCGCCGTGGAGCGGCTGCTGGAGGAGTGGGCCGGCGAGCTCGGCGTGCAGGTGCGCCGGTCGGCCGCGGTCAGCGCGGTCCGCCAGGACGCGGACGGGGTGACGGTCGGGCTGGACACGGCGGACGGGGCGGCGGAGCTGCGCGCCCGCTACCTGGTCGGCTGCGACGGCGGGCGCAGCACGGTGCGCAAGCTGGCCGGCATCGGTTTCCCCGGCACCGACGCGACGATGACGGCGCTGATCGGGGACGTGGAACTGCCCGGCCTGCCCGAGGACTACGTGTGGGTGCGGCGCACCGCGGGCGGGGACTACTCGGCGATCGCCTTCGAGCCGGGCTGGTACCGGGTGATCACCTCCGAGTACGACCGGGTCGCGGACCGCGACGAGCCGGCGACGTTCGAGCAGCTGCGCGAGTCCCTGGTCAAGGTCGCGGGCACCGATTTCGGCATGCACAGCCCCAGGTGGGTCTCGCGGTTCAACGACGCCGCGCGGCAGGCCGACCGGTACCGGGCGGGGCGGGTGCTGCTGGCGGGCGACGCCGCGCACATCCATTTCCCGGCCGGCGGCCAGGGGCTGAACATGGGGGTGCAGGACGCGGTCAACCTCGGCTGGAAGCTGGCCTCGGTGGTCCGGGGCCAGGCGCCGGAGAGCCTGCTGGACAGCTACCACGACGAGCGCCACCCGGTCGGGGAGCGCGTGCTGCACAACACCCGGGCCCAGGCGGCCCTGGCCCGCCCCGGCGCCGCGACGGACGCGCTGCGCGAGGTGTTCGGCTCGCTCATGGTCTTCGACGACGTCAACCGGGTCCTGCGGCACATGCTGACCGCGCTGGACGTCCGCTACCCGGCCGGCGGCGACCATCCGATGGAGGGCCGCCGGGTCTTCGACGCCGACCTCAAGACGGACGAGGGCGTCATCGGCGTCTACCAGCTGCTGCACGCCGCCCGGCCCGTCCTGCTCGACCTGTCCGGCCGGGCCGGCCTGGCCGGCGTCGCCGCGGGCTGGGCCGGGCGCGTCGACCTCGTCGCGGCGCGCGCCGAGGAGGAGCTGTGGCCCGTTCCGCCGGTCGGCGAGGTGCCCGCTCCGGCGGCGCTGCTCATCCGGCCCGACGGGCACGTGGCCTGGGCGGCGGACGCCGGCGCCGAGCCGGACCTCGCCGCGCTGCGGGCGGCCCTGACCACCTGGTTCGGTCCGGCCCTGGCGGGGTGAGGCGGCGCCCCGCCGGTGCGGGGAACGCGTACGGCGGCCGCCGGGACCCCCTCCGGGTCCCGGCGGCCGCCGTCGTCGTGGCGGCTCTCAGGCCGGGCTCACGCCCGCTTCTTGAACGTGGAGACCGCCCAGACGTACCCGAGGAGGGCGAGGCCCACGCACCAGGCGACGGCCGCGAGGGCGTCGCCGCCCGAGGGGTTGCCGTTCAGCAGCCCGCGCAGCGTCTCGATGATGGGGGTGAAGGGCTGGTACTCGGCGAACTGCCGGATGCCCGTGCCCATGGTCTCCGCGGGGACGAACGCGGTGCTCAGGAACGGCAGCATGATCAGCGGCACGGTGGCCAGGCCCGCGGACTCCACGGTCTTGGCGGCCAGGCCCGTGGCGACGGTCAGCCAGCCGGCCGCGAAGCTCAGCAGCACGATGACGCCGACGACGCCGAGCCAGTCGAGGGCGCTCGCGGCCGGGTCGAAGCCCATGGCGAAGGCCACGCCGACGATGGCCGCGCAGGCCACCAGGCAGCGCACCGAGGTGATGACGACGTGCCCGGTCAGCATGGCGCCGCGGGAGACGTCCATGACCTTGAAGCGGTTGATGATGCCCTTGGTCATGTCGTCGTTCACCGCCGTGGCGGTCGCCCCGAGCCCGTAGCTGATGGCCATCACGAGCAGGCCGGGCGTGGCGTAGTCGACGTAGTCCTCGCCGACGCTGAAGGCGCCGCCGAACACCCCGACGAACATGAGCATGATGATGATGGGGAACAGGACCGCGTTGAAGACCGTGACGGGGTTGCGCACGGTGTGCTTCAGGTTGCGGCGCAGCATGATCGCCGAGTCGGCCAACGGCGTCGAGACCGTGCTCACTGTGCGATCGCCTCCTTGCTGGTGTTCTGGGCGCCCGCCGACTGGTCGGTCAGGGCGAGGAAGACGTCGTCGAGGTCGGGGCGCTGCACCGAGAACTCCTCGGCGTCGATCCCGTGCGCGTCGAGCCGGTCCAGCAGAGCCCGCACCGAGCGGGTCTCGCCGTCGCCGGGCACGCGCAGGGTCAGCTCCTCCTCGTCGCGGGTGGCCTCGAGCAGGACCCGGGCCGCGGCGTCGAGTCCGGCGAGGTCGGCGAAGCGGAAACGGACGTGCGTGCCGGGGATCTGGCGCTTGAGCTCCTCGGGGGTGCCCTGGGCGACCAGGCGGCCCTGGTTGAGGACCGCGATCCGGTCGGCGAGCTGGTCGGCCTCCTCCAGGTACTGGGTGGTGAGGAAGATGGTGGCTCCCTCGGCGACCAGTTCGCGGACGATGCCCCACATGGTGCGCCGGCTGCGCGGGTCGAGACCCGTCGTCGGCTCGTCCAGGAAGATCACCTGCGGCTTGCCGACCAGGGTCATCGCCAGGTCCAGCTTGCGGCGCATGCCGCCGGAGTAGGTGGACGCCTGCTTGTCCGCGGACTCCGCCAGGTCGAACCGCTCCAGCAGCCCGTCGACCAGGCTGCCGCCGTCGCGCACGCGCTTCAGGTCCGCCATCAGCTGCAGGTTCTCACGGCCCGTCAGCAGCTCGTCGACCGCGGCGAACTGGCCGGTCACGCCGATGGCGCCGCGCACCTGCCGGGTCTCGGCGGCCACGTCGTACCCGGCGACCCGCACGGTGCCGGCGTCGGCTTTCATCAACGTCGTCAGGACGTTGACCGTCGTCGTCTTGCCCGCCCCGTTGGGGCCGAGCAGGGAGAAGACCGATCCCGCGGCGACGTCGAAGTCGATGCCGTCGAGCACGACCTTGTCACCGTATGCCTTACGCAGCCCTGAAACTGCGATCGCTGAGCTTCTCATGCCTCCACTTTCCTCTTCGGGCCTGTCATCGACCTGTCACGCTGCTGACACGGCGCTGGAGCGCATCGCTGCTGATCAGAGGGACTGCCGCGCGATCAGGTCGAGGACCTCGCGGCCGGCGTCGACCAGGTACATGTGGTCGCCGGGGAATTCCGCCCAGGTGAAGGCGGCGGTGGTCGCCGCCTGCCACTGGCGGGCCTCCTGCGCGCTGACCAGGCCGTCGTCGGCGCCGCGCAGCGAGCAGATCGGCACCGCCAGCGGTACGTCGGTGCTCGGTACGTAGCTCTCGTGCATCTCGCAGTCGGCCTGGAGGACGGGGAGGATCAGCTCCCGCATCTCCGGGTGGTCCAGGGCCTCGTGCCGGAACCCCGCGAACTCCTCGACCCTGGCCAGGAACTCCTCGTCGGGCAGGCCCGCCGCGCGCCGTTCGCGCTGGGTCCAGGGGCCGGGGGAGCCGCTGACGACCAGCCGTTCGACGTGGACGCCGCGGGCGCCCAGCAGGTGGGCCAGCTCGTAGGCGAGGACCGCGCCCAGGCTGTGCCCGAACAGTACGGTCCGGGCCCCTTCGCCGAGGTCGGCGACGACGTCGTCGATCACGCCCTTGGCGGCTTCCTGGACGTTGCGGTAGGGCTCCTCCAGGATCCGCCGCTCCCGGCCCGGCAGCTCCACCGAGGTGACGCGCCACCGGTCGGCGGCCAGTTCCCGCCAGGGGTGGAAGAACGAGGGGCCCGCTCCCGCGAACGGCACGCACAGCAGGGTGGTCGTTGTCATCGCGACCAGCTCCGATCATCGGTTGCAGGGTTCGCCGGGTTCGTCATGCGAGGTCCGCCAGCTTCGCGTTCAGGACCTCGAAGACCTCGGACACGGGTCCGGGCAGGTTCATCTCGTGGTGGGTGGCCGCCACGTCGTACTCCTCGATGGTGCCCAGGACGTAGGGGCGCCACAGGTGGGCGTACCGCTCGTCCTTGAGGGTGGCGTGGAAGAAGACGATGTCGCCGTTGTAGACGGGGGATTCCCAATCCATCATCAGGTTGGTGTTGTTGGCGAGGACCTTCGACATGTTGTCCAGGAACTCCTGCTGGTTCCCGGTGCCGATGTACTGGCCGAAGAAGTCCTCGAGCTCGTCGCGGTAGTCCTCCACCGTCTTGTCGCGGTGGATGTCGGACCAGCCCTGGCCGCCCGGCTGGGAGTCCAGGACGGCCGTGAGGGCGATCTCGTGGCCGCGCCGGTCGAGGCCGGCGGCGACGGCCTGGACGAGGGTGCCGCCGTAGGACCAGCCGACCAGGTTGAAGGGGCCCTCGGGCTGGACCGCCAGCATCTCCTCGATGAAGTGGTCGACCATCTCCTCGATGGACTCCACCAGCGGGGCCCGCCCGTCGGCGCCGCGCGACTGCAAGGCGTAGGCCTGCCGGCCCTGCACGTGCGTGACGAAGCTGAAGTAGGCCCAGCCCAGGCCGCCTCCGCCGTGGAAGAACCACAGGGGCTTCTTCCCCGTGCCGGGGTCGCTGTTGAGGGGCAGGACGACGCCGAACGGGTCGGCGACCTCGTCGGGGACGGCTCCTGCGAGCAGCAGGGCGGCGAGCTCGGCCACCGTCGGGAACTTGATGATCGTCCTGAGCGGCAGTTCGACGTCGAAGTCCTTGCGGATGCGGACGCTGAGCCGGGTGGCCAGCAGGGAGTGGCCGCCGAGGGCGAAGAAGTCGTCGTCGACGCCGACGTGCTCCCGGTCCAGCAGTTCGCGGAAGACGGCGGCGAGCCTCTCCTCGTGGGAGTTGCGCGGCGCCCCGCCGGCCGCGGCGGGGGCGGGCCCGTCGGGCAGGGCCTGCCGGTCGAGCTTGCCGTTGGGGGTCAGCGGGATCTCGGAGAGGGGGACCAGCGCGGAGGGCACCATGTAGTCGGGGAGGCGTCCGCGCAGGTACGCGGTGAGCTCGGGGAGCAGTTCGGCGGGGCCGGCGGCGTCCGCGCCGGGGACCACGTAGCCGACGATGCTCCGGTCGCCCTGGCGGTTCTCGCGGACCACGACGGCCGCCCGCGCCACGTCGGGGTGTCCGGCGAGGACGTGCTCGATCTCGCCGAGTTCGATGCGGAAGCCGCGGACCTTGACCTGGTGGTCGGTGCGGGCGAGGTATTCCAGGGACCCCGACTTGTTCCACCGCACGAGGTCGCCGGTGCGGTACATGCGGGCGCCGGCGGGGCCGAAGGGGCAGGGCACGAACCGTTCGGCGGTCAGGTCCGGACGGTCCTGGTAGCCGCGCGCGAGTCCGTCTCCGGCGATGTACAGCTCGCCCTGGACCCCGCGCGGGACGGGGCGCAGCCGCGCGTCGAGCACGTACACCTGCGTGTTGCCGATCGGTGTGCCGATGGAGACGCTGCCCGCGCCGGCCTTGAGGGGCGCGGTGGTGGACCAGGTGGTGGTCTCCGAGGGGCCGTACCAGTTGCCGGCCTCGGCGGCCTGTTCGGCCAGGGTCTCGGCGAGGCGGAGGGGGACGGCCTCCGCGCCGGTGATGATGCGCAGGCCCCTGGCGGCGTCCGGTTCGTGGGCGAGCAGCATCTGCCAGAAGCCGGGGGTGGCCTGGACGACGGTGACCGCGTGGCGGCGCAGCAGGGCCGTCATGGCCGACGGGTCGGTGACGGTCTCCTTCTTCGCCAGGACCATGGTGGCGCCGCAGACGAACGGCAGGTACAGCTCGGTGTTGGCCATGTCGAAGGAGACGGTCGTGCTGAACAGCATCCGGTCGGCGGCGGTCAGCGGGAACCGGCTCCGTGCCGCGGCCAGGAAGTTGGCGACCGCGCCGCGCGGGACGGCCACGCCCTTGGGGGTGCCCGTGGAGCCCGAGGTGTAGATGACGTACTGGGTGTTGTCGGGGCGGACGTCCACCTCGGGCGGGGTGTCCGGGCAGTGCTCCCAGTCGGCGGCGGCCAGGGTGTCGGCGTCGAGGACGAGGGCCGGCTTCGCCTGGCCGAGGACGAACTCGGTGCGCGAGCGCGGGTGGTCGGGGTCGATGGGGATGTAGGCGCCGCCGGCCTTGAGGACGGCGAGCAGGGCCACCGGCAGGTTCGCGGTGCGGGGCAGGCTGACGGCGACCAGCGACTCGGGACGCACCCCGCGGCCGACGAGCCAGTGCGCGAGCCGGTTGGAGCGGGCCTCCAGCTCGCGGTAGGTGAGCGTCTCCTCCTCGGCGATGAGGGCGGGGGCGTCGGGGGCGGCTTCGGCCTGCCGGCGCAGGGCCTGGGCCAGGCCGCCGTCGAGGGTGGGTGCGGCGGTGTCGTTGACCTCGGTCAGCAGCAGGTCCCGTTCGCCGTCGACCAGGACGTCGACCTCGCTGATCCGGACCTGCGGGTCGGCGGCGAGCTGCTGCAGGACGCGGGCGTAGCGGGCGGCCATGTCCTCGACCGTGTCCCGGTCGAAGAGGTGGGTGGCGTAGGAGATGTCGCCGCGCAGGGCGCCGGTCTCGTCGGTGGTCATGCTGAAGAACACGTCGACCTGGGTGGTCGCGAGGAGGGCCTGGCGGTATTCGACGTCGAGGCCGTCGAGCGCGAGGGACCACCTCTCGGTGTTCTGCCAGCCGCACATCACCTGGAAGAACGGCCGGTAGGCGGCGGAGCGGTCGGGGTTGAGCTGTTCGACCAGCACCTCGAAGGGCACGTCCTGGTTCTCGTAGGCGGTCAGCGCCTTGTCCCGGACCTGGGCGAGGAGGGCGGCGAAGGTGGGGTCGCCGGAGAGGTCCATGCGGATGACGAGGTTGTTGACGAAGCAGCCGATGAGGTCGTTCAGCGCCTCGTCGGTCCGGCCGGCGATGGGGGTGCCGACGGGGATGTCCTCGCCGCCGCCGAGCTTGCCCAGCAGGACGCCGAGGGCGGCCTGCATGACCATCGACATGGTCAGTCCGCGCCCGTCGGCGAGCTTCTGCAGCCCGGCCATGACCTCGGCGGCCACGGGGATGGGGACGGCGTCGCCGTCCGTGCCGCCCTCCACGGAGCGGGGGCGGTCCAGCGGGAGGTCGAGCGGCTGCGGCACGCCCTCCAGTTCGCGGCGCCAGTAGGCGACCTGCTGGGCGCCCAGGCTCTGCGGGTCGGCGAGGTCGCCGAGGACCTCGCGCTGCCACATGGTGAAGTCCTTGTACTGGACGGGCAGCGGCTCCCAGCCGGGCGCCCGCCCGGCCCGGCGCGCGTTGTAGGCGGTGGCCAGGTCCCGGGCCAGGGGGGCGCCCGAGCTGCCGTCGGAGGCGATGTGGTGGATGACGAGGACCAGGACGTGTTCCTCGGGGCCGCTGCGCAGCAGCCGGGCCCGCAGGGGGATCTCCTTCTCCAGGTCGAACCAGTGCGCGACGGTCTCGTCGACGGCGGCGGACACGCCCTCGGGCGCCACGTCCGTGACCGGCACGGCCACCTGCTCCAGGGCCTCCTCCAGCGGGAGGATCAGCTGGTGGGGCTCTCCGTCCTCGTCCGTCCGGTAGACGGTGCGCAGGATCTCGTGCCGGTCGACCAGGTCGCCGAGCGCTGCGAGAAGGGCCTCCTGGTCCAGTCGCCCGGTCAGCCGGAACGCCGAGGAGATGTTCCAGGTCTCCGCACCCTCCAGCTGGTGCAGGAACCATGTGCGACGTTGCACGAAGGACAGCGGGATCATTGCCTCACTCCTCATACGAACATCCGGCGCAGACCGGGGCGGCGCGCGGCGGCCGATTCCGCCAGCCACGGTGCGAGCGCGGCCACGGTCGGCAGGTCGAAGATCTTGCGGATGGGTATCTCCAGCCCCAGCTCGGCGCGGGCGCGGCTGATCAGCCGGGTGGCGAGCAGGGAGTGCCCGCCGAGCTCGAAGAAGCCGTCGTCGATGCCGACCCGTTCCAGGCCGAGCACTTCGGCGAACAGCGCGGCCAGGGCCTCCTCGCGGGCGCTGCGCGGTGCGCGGTAGGGGGCGCCGGTGAACTCCGGCTCGGGCAGCGCGGCCCGGTCCAGCTTGCCGTTGGGCATCAGCGGCAGCCGGTCCAGGAGCACGAAGGCGGACGGCACCATGAAGTCGGGCAGCCGCTCGGCGGTGGACCGGCGCAGCTCCTCGGCGGTCAGGGTGCCCGCCGGGACGGCGTACGCGACGAGCTGCTGCCCGCCGCCGGGGCCCGGCCGGGCGACGACGGCCGCCTGGGCGACGGCGGGGTGCGCGGTGAGCGCGGCCTCGACCTCGCCGGGTTCGACGCGGAAGCCGCGCACCTTGACCTGGGCGTCGCCGCGGCCCGCGTACTCCAGCTGGTCCTCGGCGTTCCAGCGGGCCAGGTCGCCGGTGCGGTACATGCGGGCGCCGGGCGGGCCGAAGGGGTCGGCCACGAAGCGGTCGGCCGTCAGTCCGGGGCGGCCCTGGTAGCCGCGGCCCAGGCTGCCGCCGACGTACAGCTCGCCGGTCGCGCCCTGCGGCACCGGTGCCAGGTCGGGGCCCAGGACGTAGGCCCGCATGGTGGCGAGGGGGGCGCCGACCGGGGCGCTGCCGGAGCGGCCCCCGCCGCCGGCGGGGACGGTGAAGGCGGTGGCGTAGAACGACTCGCTCTGCCCGTAGGCGTTGACGACCCGGACGCCGGGGAAGGCGGCGCGGACCTTCTCGGCCAGGGCCGAGGGCAGGGCCTCCCCGGCGAAGACGACCGTCTCCACCTCGGTGCGGCCGGCGATGGCGTCGAGGAGTTCGGCGAAGGCGGAGGGGACGGTGGAGACGACGGCGCCGCTCCATCCCTCCTTCCGCTCGCCCAGGACCAGGACGTCGCGGACCAGTTCGACGATGCCGCCGGCGGCGAGGGTGGTGAAGATCTCGAACACCGAGACGTCGAAGTTGACGGAGGTCCCCGCGAGGAGTCTCTTGCCGGGTTCCATCCCGACGACGGGGGCGAGTTCGCGGACGCCGCCCACGATGTTGGCGTGGGTGATGGCGACGCCCTTGGGCTTCCCGGAGGAGCCGGAGGTGTACATCACGTACGCCAGCTGGTCCGGGTGGATCCGGGGCGGCGGGGCGCTGCCGTCGTCCGCGGCCGGGGCGAGCCGGTCGAGGAGGAGGTCGGGGGCCTCGTGCTCCGGCAGGGCCGCGGCCGTGGCGGAGTCCGTCAGGACCAGGTGGGGCCGGGCCTCGGCGAGGATGGCCGCCAGGCGCCGGCTCGGGTAGCGGGGGTCGGCCGGCAGGTAGGCGCCGCCCGCCTTCAGGACGGCGAGGAGAGCGACGACCAGTTCCGCCGAGCGGGGCAGGGCCAGCGCGACCAGCGACTCCGGGCCCACCCCGTGCGCGGCCAGCACCCGGGCCAGGGCGTCGGCGCGGGAGTCCAGCTCGCGGTAGGTGAGGGTCTCGTCCTCGGTGACCAGGGCGGGTTCGTCCGGGGTCCGGGCGGCCTGCGCCTCGACCAGGCCGGGGACGGTGGTGTCGTCCGGGGCCGGTGCGGCCGTGGGGTTGAGGCCGGCGAGGAGCCGTTCGCGTTCGGCCGGGTCCAGGACCTCCAGCTGGGCGGCCTTCAGCTCCGGGGTGGCCGCCAGCTGCCGCAGGACGCGCACGAGGCGGGCCGCGATCACCTCCACCGCCTCCCGGCCGAAGACGCCCGGCGCGTACTGGAAGATCAGCTGGAGGTGCGGGTCGACGGCCGCCATCAGGGCCAGCGGGTAGTTGGTGGCGGTGGCCGGGCGCAGTCCGGTGAAGGCGATGCCGTCCGCGGCGGCGCTCGCGGCGCCGAGTCCTTCGCGGTCGACCGGGTAGGACTCGAAGACGAACAGCGTGTCGAAGAGGGACTGCCGGCCGAGGGACTGCTGGATCTCGGTGAGCCCGAGGTGGTGGTGGTCCAGGAGGCCGGCCTGCCGGTCCTGGAGCCGGGTGAGGATGTCGGCGAGGGTGTCGCCGGGGGCGTACGCGACGCGCACGGGAAGGGTGTTGATGAACATCCCGACCATCGCGTCCACGTCCGGCACGGCGGGCGGGCGGCCGGAGACGGTGGCGCCGAACACCACGTCCCGGCGGCCGGTGAGCCGGCCGAGGAGCAGCGCCCAGGCGCCCTGGACCAGGGTGTTGACGGTGACGCCCAGCTCGGCGGCGCGGGCCGCGAGGGCGCGCGCCTCCTCGGCCGGGAGGTCCACGTCGAGCTGGGCGACGCCCTGTTCGCCGACGCCCTCGGAGCCGGGGGCGAGCAGGGTGGGCTCGTCGGCCCCGTCGAGTTCGGCGGTCCACGCCCGCAGGGACTCCTCGGTGTCCTGCCGGGCGCGCCAGGACAGGAAGGCGTCGAAGCCGGGGGCCGCGGGCAGGGCGGCGGCGTCGCCGCGGGAGCCGTAGAGCAGCAGCAGGTCCCGCATCAGCAGGGGCGTGGACCAGCCGTCGAACAGGACGTGGTGGGAGGTCATCACGAGTTCGGCGCGGCCGGGTTCCACCACGACCAGGGAGAGGCGGAACAGGGGCGGGGCGTCCAGGTCGAAGTGGGCGGCCCGGTCCTCGGCGAGGAACCGTTCGAACTCCTCGGTGCGTACGGGTTCCCCCGTTCCGGTCAGGTCTAGGTACCGCCAGGGGAGGGTGACCCCTTCGGCCGGGACCGCCTGGACGAGGTCGCCGTCGGCCCGGGCGACGTACGCGGCGCGCAGGCCCGGGTGGCGCTCCAGGAGGGCCTGTCCGGCGCGGCGCATGCGGCCGGGGTCGACCTCGCCGGAGAGGTGGAACACCAGCTGGTTGTGGTAGGGGTCGAAGGAGGTGCCGGCGAGCTGGGTGTGGAAGAGCATCCCGGACTGGGTCGGGGTGGTCGGCCGGATCTCGGCCAGCCGTCCGTACCGGGCCTCCCAGGTGTCGATCTCCTCCTGGGTCACGCCGGCCAGGGGCGCGTCGGAGGGGGTCAGCCCGCCGGCGCCGGGGGTGGCGGCGTACCGGGCGAGGGCGGTGAGGGCCCGGACCCACAGCAGGGCCAGTTCGGTCACCTCCTCGCGGGAGAGGGTCCCGGCCGGGAAGGTGAAGGCGGCGGTCAGTTCCTCGCCCCCGGGGCCGGGGGCGGCCACGGCCTCGATCTCCAGGCCGGACACCGGCGGCAGCCCGGCGTCGGGGGCGGCGTCCAGGTCCGGGTGGGCGGGGTCGGTGGCCCAGCCCAGGCCGCGGAGGTCTTCGGGCAGCTCCGCGCCGGAGGGCCTGCCGAGGTAGGTGAACCCGATGCGCGGTGCGGGGGCGCCGGGGGCGGGGACGAGGGCCGCCGCCGCCCGGACCTGCTCCTTGACGGCCTTCAGGGCCCGGCCGGCGGCCGGTCCCGCGGCGAGCGCCTGCGCGAGGTCGAGGCCGGTCAGGTCCAGCCGGGCGGGGAACACCGGGGTGAACGGGCCGACCGTGCGGGTCAGGTCGGCGCCGGGCACCCGGTGCGCGGCCCGGTCCTGCCCCTCCAGCCGGACCGGGACGGGCGCCGCGGGCAGGCCGCGCGCGGCGCGCCAGTGGGCCAGTGCCAGGGCGAACGCGGTGACCAGTCCGTCTTCGGCACCGGTGCGCAGCAGCGCGGGCAGCCGGTCAAGCAGGGCCGTCGTGACCTCCGCCGGTACGCGCACCCGCACCCGGTCGGCGGTGGGGGCGCCGTGCGCTTCCCGGGTGCCGAAGGGCGGCTCCTCCTCGTACGGGGCCTGCTGCCCGGGGGCCGGCGCGGCTTCGGCCAGGGCGTGGGCCCACCGGCGGTAGGAGGTGCCCGTGCGGGGCAGGGCGGGGGTCCGGCCCTCGCGCACCTGCTGCCAGGCGCGGACCAGGTCCGCGACCAGGATCCGCCAGGACACCCGGTCCACGGCCAGGCGGTGCGCGACGACCAGCAGCCGGCCGCCGTCCTGGGCGTCCTGCGCGGCGGTGAGCCGGACGAACTGCGTCAGCACGCCCGCGTCCGGGTCCAGGCGGCCCGCGGCCGCGGCGAGTTCGGCGCGCACGGCGTCCTCACCGGTGTCGCCGCCGGGGACCTCCCGCAGCAGTCCGCGCGCGTCCACGCTGCCGGGCGGCTCGATGAGCAGGCCCGGTTCGGCCCGGTCGAGCCGGGCGCGCAGGACGTCGTGCCGGTCGAGGACGGCCTGGACCGCCGCGACGAGCTCCTCGTGGCCGACGCCGCCGGGCAGGGTGAGCACCGTGGAGGTGTGCGGCCGGCCGAGGGCGCCGGCGTGCGCGAGGAGCCGGTGGGCCTGCGGGGGCAGCGGGGCCCGGCCGGTGCCGCCGCCGGGCAGTTCGGGCAGGGCGGGGCCCTCCTCGTCCCGCGCGTCGGCCAGTTCCACGAGCCGGGCGACGGTGCGGTGCTCGAAGATCTCCCGCACGGTGATGACCGTGCCGCGGGCCTTGGCGCGGGCGACGACCTGGATGGAGCGGATGCTGTCGCCGCCGAGGGCGAAGTAGTCGTCGTCGATGCCGACCCGTTCCAGGCCGAGGACTTCCGCGAACAGCGCGCACAGGGTCTCCTCGCGCGCGTTGCGCGGCCCCCGGCCGGTGGAGACCTGCGCGTAGTCCGGTACCGGCAGGGCCCGGCGGTTCAGCTTGCCGTTCGGGGTCAGCGGGATCTCCGCGAGCGGGACGATCGCGGTGGGCACCATGTAGTCCGGCAGGTGTCCGCGCAGGTACTCGGGGAGCCGGGCCAGCAGCGGGCCGATCGAGGTGGCGAGCGAGGGGTCGTTCGCCCGGATCCGGCCGCCCGCGCCGCCGGCCGCGGCGGCGAAGGCGCCGACGACGGGCCGCGCCGCGTCCCGGCCCGGGGGCAGCAGGAGCAGGTCGAAGTGGCGGGGGTCCTCGCCGGACCAGGTGACGAGGGCGTCGGCGCCGAGGCCGCGCACCGCGCGCCGCAGTTCCTCCGGGTCGGCGGCCCCGGCGGCCGGCGCCGGGGGGAGGACTCCCGCCGCGACGGCCGCCGCGGCCTCCCCGTCCAGCCGCGCGTTGGGGATGCCCGTCACCCGCAGCGGGCCCTCCCGGTCCACGGCCCGGGCGAGTTCCGCGAGGCCGCCGTCCTGCTGCCGGCTCCAGGGGACGGCCGGGACGCCGGCCAGGTCGAGCACCCGGGCCGGGTCCTTGTGCAGCACGACCTCGTAGCGGTGGCGGGACAGTTCGTTGTGCTCCCGCACCGCCTTGAGCCGGATGTCCGCGGCGGCGCCGTGCTCCTGCGCCCAGGCGGTGAACCACTCGGGGGCGACCACCAGCTCCCGTTCGGCGAACAGCGCCTTCTCCACCAGGCTGCGCAGTTCCTCGGGGGCCGCGTACGGGTGCGCCGCGCGCTGGGTCGCGGTGAGCAGCATCCGCAGCGTCGCGGCGTTGCGGACGTCGCCGACGACCACCCGGCCGCCGGGCGCGAGGAGTTCCATCACCTCGCACAGCACCCGGTCGAGGTAGCCGGCGCTCGGGAAGTACTGGACCACCGAGTTCAGGACGACCGTGTCGAACGTGCCGCGGGGCAGCCCGGACACGTCGTCCGCGGGCTGGGCGCTGAGCCGGACCCGCGCGCCGTGGCCGGCCTGTTCGGCCTGCCGGCGGACCCGGTCGACGACGGTGGCCGAGATGTCGGTGCCCCAGTACTCCTCGACCTCGCCGGCGATCTTCGCCAGCAGCAGGCCGGAGCCGACGCCGATCTCCAGCACCCGCCGGGGCGCGTACCGCAGGACCTGGGCCACCGCGGCGTCCTGCCAGGCACGCATCTGCTCGCGCGGGATCGGCTCGCCGTCGTAGGAGGAGGTCCACAGTTCGAAGTCCTCGCCCAGCGCCTCGTCCCCGGAGCCGGCGTAGGTGTCGTCGTAGACCTGGCGCCACTCGTCCACCTGGGCGTCGGCGTCGGCCGCGGCGCCGTCCGGGTCGGGCACCACGTAGCCGACGAGGCGCTTGTCGCCCTCCTGGTCCTCGCGCACGACGACCACGGCCTGGGCCACGCCGGGGTGCCCGGCCAGCGCGTTCTCGATCTCGCCGAGCTCGATGCGGAAGCCGCGGACCTTCACCTGGAAGTCGGTCCGTCCGACGTACTCCAGCCGGCCGTCGGCGGACCAGCGCACCAGGTCGCCGGTGCGGTACATGCGGGCGCCGGCAGGGCCGAAGGGGCAGGCCGTGAACCGCTCGGAGGTCAGGTCCGGGCGGCCCTGGTAGCCGCGCGCCAGTCCGTCGCCGGCGATGTACAGCTCGCCCTGGACCCCGCGCGGGACCGGGTTCAGCCGGGCGTCGAGCACGTACACCTGCGTGTTGCCGATGGGTGAGCCGATGGACACGCCGGTGCCGGCCTCGACGGGGGCCATGGTCGACCAGATGGTGGTCTCGGTGGGGCCGTAGACGTTGGACACCTCGGCGGCGGCGCCGGCCAGGGTCTCGGCCAGCCGGGCCGGGAGGGCTTCGCCGCCGGTCAGGACCCGCAGGCCCGTGGCGGCGTCCGGCTCGTGCATCAGCAGCATCTGCCAGAACGCCGGGGTGGCCTGGGCCACGGTGACCCGGTGGCGGCGCAGGAGCGCGACGGTCTCCGAGGGGTCGGCGAGGGTGTCCTTCCCGGCGAGCACGACGGCCGCGCCGCTCACCAGCGGCAGGTACAGTTCGAGCGCCGCGATGTCGAAGGAGACGGTGGTCACCGCGAGCCACCGGTCGGCCGGGGTCAGCGGGACCCGGCGGCCCATCGTGGCCAGGAAGTTGTCCAGCGCGCCCCGCGGGACGGCGACGCCCTTGGGGTTGCCGGTGGAGCCCGAGGTGTAGATGACGTACGCGGTGTTGTCCGGGGAGACCCGCGGCAGGGGCGCGGCACCGGGGGCTGCTCCCTCTTGAGCTGCGGCGGCCAGGGCGTCGGCGTCGAGCACGAGCGCCGGGCGGCAGTCCGCGAGGATGTACTCGATGCGCGACTGCGGGTGGTCGGGGTCGACCGGCACGTAGGCGGCGCCGGTCTTCAGCACCGCCAGCAGGGCGACCACCAGTTCGGCGGAGCGCGGCAGCCGGACGGCCACCAGGGATTCGGGCCGCACCCCGCGGCCGGTCAGCCAGTGCGCCAGCCGGCCGGCCCGCTCCTCCAGCTCGGCGTAGGTCAGCGTGGCGTCCTCGCCGATGACGGCGGGGGCGTCCGGTGCCGTCCGGGCCTGCCGGGCCACGGCCTCCACCAGGCCCGGTTCCAGGGTCGGTTCGGCCGTGTCGTTCGCGGTGCGCAGCAGCCAGTCCCGCTCGTCGGCGTCGAGGACGTCGAGGTCGGCGAGGCGCAGGGCGGGGTCGGCGACCGCCTGCTCCAGGATGCGCACGAAGCGGTCGACGACGGCGACGGCCGTGGCGTGGTCGAAGAGTTCCGCCGCGTACTCCAGGCGGCCGTGTGCGCGGCCGGTGGCGTCCGGGACGATGTTGAAGAACAGGTCGAACTTGGCGGTGTCGGTGCCCAGGGCGACGGGGGTGACCCGCAGCCCGGGCATCCGGATCTCCGGCCAGACGAACTGCCAGGCCAGCATCACCTGGAACAGCGGCTGGTAGGAGGTGGAGCGGTCCAGGCCGATGAGCTCCACCAGCCGTTCGAAGGGGACGTCCTGGTTGTCGTACGCGGCGAGGGCCTTGTCGCGGGCCTGCTCCAGCAGGTCGCCGAAGGTGGGGTTGCCCGACAGATCGGCGCGCAGGACCCAGGTGTTGACGAAGAACCCGATCAGGTCGGCGAGGGCCTCCTCGGTGCGGCCCTCGATGGGGCTGCCGATGGTGACGTCCTCGCCGCCGCCCAGCTTCTGCAGCAGCACCGCGAGCGCGGCCTGGGCGACCATGGGGGCGGTGGCGCCGTGTTCGGCGGCCAGTTTGCCGAGCCGGGCGACGAGTTCGGGTTCCAGCTCGAAGGAGACGTGTCCGCCGCGGTGGCTCGCGACCGCCGGGCGGGGCCGGTCCAGCGGCAGGGTGACCGGCTGCGGCACGTCGGCCAGCTCGCGGCGCCAGTGCTCCAGCTGGGCGGCCGCGATGCTCTGCGGGTCGTCCTCGTCGCCCAGGAGCTGCTGCTGCCACAGCGTGTAGTCCTTGTACTGCACGTCGAGCGGCGCCCAGCCCGGTTCGCCGCCCGCGTGGCGTGCGGCGTAGGCCTCCATCAGGTCGCGCAGGAACGGTCCCATGGAGGCGCCGTCCGCGGCGATGTGGTGGAAGACGAACGCCAGGACGTGCTCCTGCGGGGCGGTCCGCAGGACGGTCGCCCGCAGGGGCAGCTCGGTGTCCAGGTCGAAGGGCTCGGCGACGGCCGCGCGCAGCGCCCCGTCCACGTCGTCCGCGGCCACGTCGGTCACCCGCAGCCCCGGGTCGGCCTCCTGGGGCGGGAGGATCCGCTGCCGGGGCGTGCCGTCGGTGTCCTCCTCGATGAGGGTGCGCAGGCTCTCGTGCCGGGCGACCACGTCCCGCACGGCGGCGGCCAGGGCGCCCGTGTCCAGGGGCCCGTCCAGGCGCAGGACGAACGGGATGTTGTAGGTGGCGGAGGGGCCCTCCAGGCGGTGGAGGAACCACATCCGGCGTTGCGCGTGGGACAGCGGGATCATCGGGCCTGCTCCGATACGGTCATCTGGCCCAGTCGGGGGCGCAGCTGGGGGCGGTTCGACGTCGACTCGGCCGCTTCCGCGATCCGTTCCGCGAGCCCGGCGACGGTGGGGTTGCGGAACACCGTCGTGACCTTCACGTCGACGTCGAGGGCGTTGCGGATGCGGCCGGTGAGCCGGGTGGCCAGCAGCGAGTGGCCGCCGTGGTCGAAGAAGTCGACGTCGATGCCGATCTCGTCCACGCCGAGCAGCTCGGCGAACAGCCGGCAGAGGGCTTCCTCGGTCGGGTTGCGCGGGCCCCGTCCGGGCTCGGCCCGGGCGGGGAGGTCGGGTGCCGGGAGCGCCTTGCGGTCGAGCTTGCCGCTCGGGGTGGAGGGGAGTGCGTCGAGCGGGACGACGGCCGAGGGGACCATGTACGCGGGCAGGTGCTCGCGGGCCAGGTCGCCGAGGGCGGCCGGGTCCAGCCGGCCGGGTGTGCGGCCGGCCGCGGGCACCACGTAGGCGACCAGGCGCTGGTCGCCGGGGCGGTCCTCGCGGACGAGGGCGACGGCGGTCTCGACGTCGGGGTGCGCGGCGATGACCTGTTCGATCTCGCCGAGCTCGATGCGGAAGCCGCGGAGCTTGACCTGGAAGTCGGACCGGCCGATGTACTCGACCTGGCCGTCCGCGTTCCAGCGCACGACGTCGCCGGTGCGGTACATCCGGCCGCCCGGTTCGCCGTAGGGGCAGGCGACGAAGCGTTCGGCGGTGAGGGCGGTCTGGCCGAGGTAGCCGCGGGCGAGGCCGGTGCCGGCCAGGTACAGCTCGCCGGGGACTCCGGGTGCGACGGGGCGCAGGGCCGCGTCGAGCACGTACACCCGGGTGTTCCACACGGGTGCGCCGATCGGCACCCGGGCGGCGCCGGGTACGTGGCGGTGGGCGGTGACCTCGACGGAGGCCTCGGTGGGCCCGTAGAGGTTGTACACGCCGAGGCCGGGCAGGAGGGCGGCGACCTTGTTGGCCAGGGCGGGCGGGAAGGCCTCGCCAGCGACCTCGATCCAGCGCAGGCTGTCGCAGTCCTTGGCGGCGGGCTCGGCGGCGAAGGCCTCCAGCAGGGAGGGCACGAAGTCGGCGCCGGTGACGCGTTCGCGGCGGATCAGGTCGGCGAGGTAGGCGGGGTCGCGGCGCCCGTCGGGGCGGGCGACGACCACGGCGGCGCCCGTCTGGAGCGGGGCGAAGATCTCCGGTACCGAGACGTCGAAGCTCGCGGTCGTGCTGAGCAGCACCCGGTCCTCGGGGCCCACGCCGAAGTGGGACAGGCCCCACTGCAGCCGGTTCATGATCGCCCGGTGGGCTACCTGGACGCCCTTGGGGCGGCCGGTGGAGCCGGAGGTGAAGATGACGTACGCGGCGTGGTCCGGGGTGAGCGCGGGCGCCGGGTCGGTGTCCGGGTGGCCGCCGGTGTCGGGGAGGTCCGCGTCGAGGACGAGCAGCGGGTCGGCAACGTCCAGGACGAGCCGTACCCGGTCCTCGGGCAGTTCGGTGTCGACGGGCACGTAGGCGGCGCCGGCCTTGACCACGGCGTAGATCGCCACCATCAGGTCGACGGAGCGCGGGATCCGGACGGCGACCAGCCGCTCGGGGCCCGCGCCGCGTTCGATCAGCCAGTGCGCGAGGCGGTTGGCGCGGCGGTTGAACTCGGCGTAGGTGAGGGTCTCGTGCTCGCCGATCAGCGCGACCCGGTCGGGCGTGCGCCGCACCTGGGCCTCGAAGGCGCCGGGCAGGGTGTCGTCCGCGACGGGGTGCGCGGTGTCGTTGACGCCTTCGACCAGCCGGTGGTGTTCGTCCGCCGAGAGGACGTCGACGGCGCCGACGGGGGTCTCGGGGTCTTCGAGGATCTGCTCCAGCACCCGCACGAGCCGGCCGGCGACGGCCTCGGCGGCTTCGCGGTCGAAGAGGGTGCTCTGGTAGTCGAGGGAGAGGCGCAGGTAGGGGTCGGAGGAGTTGAGGGTGAGCGGGTAGTGCGAGCCGGCGAAGGGCCGGATGGCGTCGATGGTCAGGCCCGCCGACTCGTTGGCCTCCACGATGCCCTCGCGGTCGATCGGGTAGTTCTCGAAGACGACGATCGTGTCGAACAGCGAGGGCAGTCCGACGCCGCGCTGGATGTCCGCGAGGCCGTAGTAGTGGTGGTCGAGGAGGGAGATCTGCCGGTCCTGGAGGTCGGTGACGACCCGGGCCAGGGTGTCGCCGGGCCGGCAGCGGACGCGGGTCGGGAGGGTGTTGATGAACAGGCCGACCATCTCGTCCGATCCGGCCAGGTCGGCCGGGCGGCCGTTGACGGCGGCCCCGAACACCACGTCGTGCTGCCCGGTCAGCTTGGAGAGGACCACGGCCCACGCGCCCTGCAGGAGGGTGTTGAGGGTGACGCCGAGTCCGGCGGCGCGGCGGGCGAGTTCGCGGCCCTGGTCGATGGAGAAGGGGACCTCGACGCGGCCGAGGGCGGTGGCCTCGCCCTCGGCGGTGCGGTCGGCGGCCACGAGGGTGGGCTGCTCGAAGCCGTCGAGTTCCTGCTGCCAGCGGGCGGCCGAGGCCTCCCGGTCCTGGCGGGACAGCCAGGCCAGGTAGTCGCCGTAGCCGCGGACCGCGGGGAGTTCCCCGTCGCCGGCGTACAGCCGGACCAGGTCCTTGATGACCAGGGGCGAGGACCAGCCGTCGAACAGGGTGTGGTGGGCCGTGACGATGAGCTTGGCCCGCTCGGGCCCGCAGGTGAGCAGGGCCAGGCGGAACAGCGGGGGCCGCGTGGGGTCGAGCTGGTCGGCGCGGTCGTCGGCGAGGGCCCGGTCGAGGGCCGCGTCCTGCTCGGCCTCGGTGCGGCCGGTCAGGTCGAGGTGGCGCCAGGGCACGGGGACGTGCTCGGCGACGACCTGGACCGGGTCGCCGCCCGCGGCGGCGAGGAACGCGGAGCGCAGGTTGGGGTAGCGGTCCAGGAGGGCCTGTCCGGCCGCCCGCATGCGGGCGGGGTCCACGGGTCCGGACAGGTGCAGCACGAACTGCATGTGGTAGACGTCGAAGGTGCCGTCGGCGAGGGCCGCCTGGAACTGGATGCCGGACTGGCCGGGGGCCTGGGGCCAGACCTGGACGAGGCGCCCGTAGCGCTCCTCCCACTCCTCGATCTCCCGCTGCTGCACGGTGACCAGGGGGGCGTCGGAGGGGGTGAGGCCGCCGGCCCCGGGGCGGGCGGCGTGGGCGGCGAAGCCGTGCAGCACCTCCACCCAAAGGTCGGCCAGTGCGGCGGCGCGCTCGCGGGACAGGACCCCGGTGGGGAACATGAAGACGGTCTGGAGGCGGGCGCCCCCGTCGGTGTCGGTGACCACGGAGTTGACCTCGAGGGCGGACAGCGCGGGGAGGTCCGGGTCGGGCATCGGGACGAGTTCGGAGGACCACTCGGACGGGGCCCAGCCCTGGCCGCGCAGGTGCTCGGGCACGTCGGCGTCGGAGATCCGGCCGAGGTAGTTGAAGCCGATCTGCGGGGCGGCGTACTCCTCCAGCTGGACCGCGGTCTCCGGGTTCAGCCAGCGCAGCAGCCCGTAGCCGAGGCCCTTGCCGGGGACCTCGCGCAGCTGCTCCTTGACCCGCTTGACGGCGGCGGCGGCCGCGGGGCCGCCGGCCAGCGCGTCGGCCAGGTCCACGCCCCCCACGTCCACCTTCGCCGGGTACATGCTGGTGAACCAGCCGACGGTACGGGAGAGGTCGGCGCCGGGGACGGCGTCCTCCTCGCGGCCGTGGCCCTCCAGCCGGACCAGGGTCGAACGCTCGTCCCCGCGCCAGCGGTTCACCGCGAGGGCGAGGGCGGCGAGGAGCACGTCGGTGCCGGTGGCCCGGAACGCCGCGGGGAGCCGGGTCAGCACCGCCTCGGTGACGTCGGCGGGCAGCTGGACCCGCACGGTGTCGAGGGTGGACATGGTGTCCGCGGCCGGGTCGAACGCCCGCTCGCCCAGCGGGAGGTTGGCGGACTCCAGCACGTCGCGCCAGTGGTCGAGTTCCTCCTCGCGCTCCGGGGAGATCGCCCCGTCCTCCAGGGCGGCCGCCCAGCGGCGGGCGGAGGTGCCGACGGCGGGCAGGGCGGGCGTGCGGCCGGCGCGGACCTGCTGCCAGGCCTCGGCGAGGTCCGACACGAGGATGCGCCAGGAGACCCCGTCCACCACGAGGTGGTGCAGGACCAGCAGGAGCCGGCCTTCGCCGGAGTCCGCGGCGAACCAGACGAAGTCGGCCATGGTCCCGGCGGCCGGGTCGAGCCGGTCCGCCGCGGCCTCCAGTTCCGCCTTCGCCGCCTCCAGGGCCGCGGGCTCGTCCCAGCCGCCGGTGACGGGGACGCGGCGGATCAGCTCCGCCGCCCGGACGGTGCCCTCGGGGCGTACGACGAGGGTGGGCTCGTCCGCGTCGCGCACGAGCCGGGAGCGCAGCAGGTCGTGCCGGTCGAGCACGGCGTCGAGGGTGGCGGCGAGCGCGGCCCCGTCGATGCCCTCGGGCAGGTCCACGACGAGCGACATGGCGAAACGGTTCAGCCCGCCGCCGTGCTCGAACACGTGCCGCGCCACCGGCGGCAGCGGCAGCGCGCCGACCCCGCCGCCCTCCAGCTCCGCGAGGACGGGCACCCGGTCCCGGCGGTCGGCGGCCGCCTCGGCCAGCCGGGCCGCGGTGCGGCATTCGAAGATCTCCCGCGTGGTGAGGTCCAGGCCCCGGGCCCGGGCCCGGGCCACGACCTGGATCGAGCGCAGGCTGTCGCCGCCCACGGCGAAGAAGTCGTCGTCCACGCCCACCCGGTCGACGCCGAGCACGTCGGCGTAGGCCGCGGTGATGATCCTCTCGGCCTCGGTGCGGGGCTCCCGGTAGGCCCCGCCCAGGAACTCCGGTTCGGGCAGCGCCGCGCGGTCGAGCTTGCCGGTCGGACCGAGCGGCAGCCGGCCGACGGCCACGAAGGCCGAGGGCACCATGTAGTCGGGCAGCCGGGCCGCGGTGAACTTGCGCAGTTCGGCGGCCGAGGCGCCGGCCTGCACGTCCACGTCGCCGATGCCGCCGGCCCCGTCGTCGCCGACGGCCCCCTCACCGGTGTGCACCACGTACGCGACGAGCCGCTTCCCGCCCATCGGCACCTCGCGGGCGATGACCACGGCCTCGCTGATGCCGGGGTGCGCGGTGAGCGCCGCCTCGACCTCGGCGGTCTCGATGCGGAAGCCGCGCACCTTCACCTGGCCGTCACCGCGGCCGACGCACTCCAGCCGGCCGCGGGCGTCCCAGCGGGCGAGGTCGCCCGTGCGGTACATCCGCTCGCCCGGCGGGCCGAAGGGGCTGGCCACGAAGCGCTCGGCGGTCAGGCCCGGGCGGCCGTGGTAGCCGCGGCCGAGGCAGGCGCCGACCACGTACAGCTCGCCGACCACGCCCTGCGGCACGGGGGCGAGTCCCGGACCCAGCACGTAGGCGCGCATGTTGCCCAGCGGGGTGCCGATGGGCGCGACCTCTCCCCCGGCCCACTCCTCGGCCGCGGGGAGGGAGAAGGCTGTGGCGTAGAAGCTCTCGCTCTGCCCGTAGGAGTTGACGATCTGCGCGCCGGGCAGGGCCTCGCGCAGCTGCCGCACCAGGCGGGCCGGAAGCACCTCGCCGGCGAGGACGACGCTGCGCACCTCGGGCGCCTTGTCCAGCCGGCCCACCAGCTCCCCGAGGACCGAGGGGACCCCGCTGAGGACGTGGCCGTCCCAGGCGTCCCGCTCGGCGAGGGCCAGGGCGTTGTCCACCAGCTCGGCGGTGCCGCCGGTGGACAGGGTGGTCAGCAGCTCGAAGACCGAGACGTCGAAGTTGACGGAGGTGCCGCAGAGCATCTTCCAGCCGGGCTCCACGTCGAGGACGCGCACCAGCTCCCGTACGCCGTTGACCACGCCCCGGTGGGTGATCGCCGCGCCCTTCGGCTTGCCGGTGGAGCCGGAGGTGTACATCACGTACGCCAGGTTGTCCGGCGCGGGCGGCGCGATCGGGCCGCTGTCGGCGGGGGCCCAGGCGGCGCGGTCGTCCACGCACAGGACGGGGATCTCGTGCGGCGGCAGCTCCCGCGCGGTGGCGGTGTCCGTCAGCACCAGCTTCGGGCGTGCCTCGCTCAGCACGGTCCGCGCCCGTCCGGCGAGGTACTGCGGGTCCAGCGGGACGTAGCCGGCGCCGGACTTGAGGATGCCGAGCAGGCCGGCGACGAGTTCTTCGGTGCGCGGCAGCGCCAGCGCCACCAGGTCCTCCGGTCCGGCGCCGCGCCGGACCAGCTCCCGGGCGACGGCGTCGGCCCGCCGGTCCAGCTCCCGGTAGGTCAGCGTGCGGCCGTCGCACACGAGCGCCGGGGCGTCGGGCGTCCGGGCGGCCTGCTCCTCGAACAGCTGCGGGACGGTCAGTGCGGGCAGCTCGGTGGCGGTGTCGTTGAAACGGCCCAGCAGGCGGTCGCGTTCGGCCTCGTCGAGTACGTCGACGGCGCCGACGGTGCGGTCCGAGCCGGCCACCAGGGCCTCCAGGACGCGCACGAACCGGGCCGCGAGGGTTTCGACGGTGGCCCGGTCGAACAGGTCGGTGGCGTACTCCAGCCGGACGCCCGCCCCGCCGGAGCCGTCCGGGATCATGTTGAAGAACAGGTCGAACTTGGCCGTTCCGGTCTCCAGCGTCTGCGCCTCGGCCTGGAGGCCGGGGAACTCCAGCTCCCCCAGGGGCTCCTGCCAGGCGAGCATCACCTGGAAGAAGGGGTGGTAGGCGATGGACCGGTCGGGGTTGAGCAGTTCCACGAGCCGTTCGAAGGGGATGTCCTGGTTGTCGTAGGCGGCCAGCGCCCGGTCCCGGACCCGGCGCAGCAGCTCGCGGAAGGTGGGGTTGCCGGAGAGGTCGACGCGCAGCACCCAGGTGTTGACGAAGAAGCCGACGAGGTCGCGCAGTTCCTCGTCGGTGCGGCCGGCGATGGGCGCGCCGATGGGGATGTCGTCCCCGCAGCCGAGGTGGTGCAGGAGCACCGCGAGGGCCGAGTGCATGACCATGGACACCGTGAGGTCCTGCTCGGCCGCCAGCTTCTCCACGGCGGCCAGCAGCTCCGGCCCGACGGGGAAGCGGACCAGGCCGCCGTCGGGGCTGGTGCGCTGCGGGCGCGGGCGGTCCGTCGGCAGGGCCAGCGGCTGCGCCATGCCGTCCAGCGCCTCGCGCCAGTAGGCCAGCTGTCCGGCGGCCAGACTGCCGGGGTCGGACTCGTCGCCGAGCACGTCCTGCTGCCACAGGGTGTAGTCCGCGTACTGGACGGGCAGCGGCTCCCACGCCGGGGCGGCGCCCTCCTTGCGGGCCGCGTACGCCTCGGTGAGGTCGCGCAGCAGCGGTCCGAGGGACTCCCCGTCCAGGGCGATGTGGTGGACCACCAGCACGAGGGTGTGCTCGCGGGGGCCGGTCCGCAGGAGCGTGGCGCGGATCGGGGCGTCGGCGGCCAGGTCGAAGGTCTCCTTGGCCGCCCGGTCGACCGCCTCCGCCAGCTCGTGCGGTGCCGTCTCGACGGCCGGCAGGGTGACGGGCTTCTCCCCGGACGCCAGGACCCGCTGGTGCGGGATCCCGTCGTCGCCCTCGGCGATCACCGTGCGGAGGACCTCGTGCCGGTCGACGACGTCGCGGAGCGCCGCTTCGAGGGCGCCCGCGTCCAGCTCACCGGTCAGCCGCAGGGCGAACGCGCCGTTGTAGGTCGGGGAAGGACCTTCGAACCGGTCCACGAACCACAGCCGGCGCTGCGCGAACGACAACGGGATCATTGTGTCTCCAAATTCGGCGAACCAGGGAGCAGGTCGGTCGTCGCTCAGCTCTGGTCGAGCAGGGTCAAGAGTTCTTCGTTGTAGAAGTCGTCGATCGAGATCGCGCCGGACAGGGTGGAGAAGTACCGGTCGATGTGCTCCTGGTGGCCGACGAGCTTGCGCAGCATGTCCGTGCGCCCCTCGGGCTTGAGTTCGGCCACGTTGAGGGCGCCCTGGTACTGGCTGTGGGCCTCGTTGCCGAGCTCGTTCTCGTAGCGGCGCAGGGCGCGCCTGAGCGCGGCGTCCTCGTGCAGCGCGTCCCCGACGAGGTCGGTGAGGGACTGGGCCTGGACGAAGGCCTCGGTGATCCCGCGGGCGGTGATGGAGTCCTTGTGGTTGACCGCGTCGCCGACCAGCACCCAGCCGGGCCCGTAGGCCTTGCGGAAGAAGTTCTCCTGGTGGCCGGTGCCGTACATCTGCTCCTCGCGGCGGCCGCCGCGCATCCGCTCGTACAGGTCGGGGGCGGTGCTGCGGACGGCTTCGAGGTAGGCGGGCTCGACGTCCTTGCGGACCTCGTTGTAGTCGGCCTGCGGGAAGTACGTCATGATCAGCTTGAGGTCGTCGTTGGTGGGGACGGCGGCGACCCAGCGCCCCGGCCGCTCGTACAGCTCGAAGCTGGAGGGGACGCCGGACCAGTAGCTGTAGTAGACGCAGGTGGCCCGGGGGTGCTCGATGACGTAGGGGGCGCCCGCCTTGCGGGCCACGAGCGAGCGCATGCCGTCCGCGCCGACGACCAGGCGTGCCCGGGCCTTGGCCTCGGCGCCGCCGGGCGTGGTGTAGCGCACGCCGACGACCCGGTCGTCCTCCCAGAGCAGGTCGTTCACCGCGCAGCCCTCCCGGAACTCCACTCCGGCCTCCACGGCTCCGGCCGCGAGGATCGGGTCGAGCACGTAGCGCCGCGGCGCGTACGTGGTGGTCAGCCCGTCCATGGGGAGGGAGAAGCCGTCGACGCGGACTCCGGGGCCCTCGTAGCGCTCGTGGGTGATGGGCGTGGCGCCCGACTCGCGGATCCGGTCGAGCAGTCCCCACCGGTTCAGGAGGGCCACGCCCTGCATGTGGATGTAGTGCGAGGAGAGCGTGTCCTGCGGGAAGCGGGCCTTCTCCAGGAGCAGGACGCGGTAGCCGCGCCGGGCGAAGAGCATGGCCGTCGGCGAGCCCGCGCAGCGGGCCCCGGTGACGATGACGTCGTAGTCGTCCACGGTCTTCTCCCCTTTACCGGTGGGATTCGATGTAGGCGGAGATCGACGCGATCGTCGGGTTGAGGAACATCTGGTCCATGGGGACCTCCGCGCCGAGTTCCTCGATGTAGGCGCCCTGGATCTTGGTCATGATCAGGGACTGGCCGCCCAGGGCGAAGAAGTCGTCGTCGGGCCCTATGTCGTCGCGCTCGAACTCCCGGCACCAGATGGCGCGGACACCGTCGGCAATCATCACTGTCCTCTCGCTATCGCGTCGGCGAGCGCCGCGCGGTCCACTTTTCCGTGCGGGCTGAGCGGGATCCGCGCGATGTTCGTGAACCTGGCGGGCACCATGTTCCGCGGCAGGTCCTCCAGGAGGCGGGCCCGCAGGTCGTCCTCGGCGAGGTCGGGACCCGCCGGGACGACGAACGCGGACAGCTCGGCCTCGCCGGCGGCGGTGCGGGTGACCGCCACGGCGGCCTCGCGGACCCCGGCGAGCCGGCCGAGGGCGCGTTCGACGTCGGCGGGGTCGATGCGCATGCCGCGCACCTTCACCTGTGCGTCGATCCGGCCGAGGACGACGAGGTCCCCGTCGGCGTTCACGCGGCCGCGGTCGCCCGTGCGGTACAGGCGCAGCGGCTTCCCGTCGGCCTCGACCGTCGTGAACTTCGCGTTCTCGGGTCCGGCGCCGCCGAGGTAGCCGGCGCCGACGCCGGTCCCGGAGATGCAGATCTCGCCCTGCTCCCCCGGCGCGACCGGGCGCAGCCCCTCGTCGAGGAGGTGGATGCCGGTGTTGTACGCCGGGCGGCCGACCGGGGCGGCCGCGTCCGCGCCGGGCCGGTGCCCGGCGAGGTCGTAGGAGGTCGCGACGTCCGTGCACTCGGCGACCCCGTACTGGTGCAGCAGGGTGCAGGTGTTGCCCTCGCGGCGGGCCCAGTCGGTGAGCCGTTCGGCCTTGAGGGCCTCGCCGCCGAAGAGCACGTAGTCGAGCCGGGTCAGCGCGTCGCCGCCGCGGGCGGTCTCCCAGTCCACCAGCAGGTACAGCGTGCTGGAGGCGCAGTGGACGGTGCGGATGTCGTGCTCGCCCAGCATGCGGTAGGCGAGCATGGGGTCGAAGTTGCGGCTCGCGGTGAAGTACTGGGTGGCGCCGCAGAACAGCGGGGTCATCAGGGCGCGCTGGGAGAGGTCGAACCCGAAGGCGCTGACGACCAGGTTGTGCGAGCCCTGGTGCAGGCCGTACTCGAGCTGCAGCCAGTTCATCAGGTTGAACCAGCCCTCGTGCTGCACGGCGGTCAGCTTGGGCGTGCCCGTCGAGCCGGAGGTGAAGACCGCGTAGCACAGGTCGTCGCCGGTGACCTCGGCGGCGGGGGCGGTCGCGGGGAGCGCCCCCAGCCGCTCGGACAGCTCCTCGAAGCCGGTGACCTCGACGGGCGCCGGCCCGATCAGTCCGGCCGTCGCCGGGGAGGCGACGATCAGGGCGAGGCCGGGGACCTGGTCCAGCAGCAGCCGGAGCCTGGCGGGCGGGTAGGCCGGGTCGAAGGGGACGTAGGCCGCGCCCGCCTTGAGCGTGCCGAGGACGGCCACGAGCAGGTCGGCCGAGTAGTCGAGGCACACGCCGACCTTCGCGCCCCGCCCCACTCCGCGCGCGGCGAGGTGGTGCGCGAACCGGTTCGCCCGCGCGTCCAGCTCCGCGTAGGTCGTCCGTTCGCCGGCCCGGAAGACGGCGACGGCGTCGGGGGTGGCCCGCGCGTGCTCCTCGAACCGTCGGTGCACGACGGGGTTCGGGGGCAGGGCGACCCGCTTTCCCTGAAGGATCATCAACTGGCTCCGGTGTGAGGGGTGTCCGGCGGGACGGGCCGCCGGCGCACCACGGACGGGACCTGCCCGGCGCGCGTGCGGGCGGTCCGCTCCGCTAGGCGGACTTGAGGTCGGCGGTCTTCCGGTCGGCGCTCTCCAGCAGCCGGGTCACCCACTTGTCCACGGGCAGGCCGTGTGCGGCGGCCGCCCGGGAGAGGTGTTCGAGCTGGTCGGCGGAGAGCTCGATGGTGAGCTTCGTGACCTGCGGGCAGCGCTGCCCCACGGCCGCCGGGCCGGCCGGCCGGGCCGCCCCGGGCGGCGCGTCACCCCCGCCCGCGGGGAGGCCGGCCGTGCCGTTCTGCGCGGCGAGGCCCGCGCGGACCGACCGGCGCAGCTCGTTGCGCGACCACTTCTGCTGTTCGGCCCGGCGCAGCCAGTAGTCCTGCTCCGGCGGGGAGAGGCGGGCCACCTCGGCGTGGTGGGCGAAGCTGAGGCCGTCGCGCCTGCGGTGGTGGTCGAACCGCCGCGCCACCCACGCGTAGTTGCGCAGGGTCTGGTAGTCGAGCCCGGTGCGCTCGATCGCCTCCTTGTAGCGCCGCCACCCGTAGGTGGCCTCGCCGAAGCGGAGCCAGTCGGCCAGCCACCAGGCCGAGGAGTTCCCGAGCTCGCGCAGGTTGGTCCCGATCTGCTCCCAGGACCGCTCCGGCAGGTTCGCCGGGAGGATCATCCCGGTCTTGCGCACTTCGGCCTGTGGTCCCGCGAAGGACAGGACCACATCGCCTTGGGCGGGCCCGCCGCCGTGGCCCGCAGGGCGGGCACGGTAGCTGCCCGTGGTTCTCGCAGCGCCGCTCACGATCTTCATCCCCCAACTCAGAGTGTGTGCCCGGGCGCCGGTGTCTCAGTCCGCCGCCATGGCCTCGCGCAGGCTGCGGGGGCGCAGGTCGGTCCAGTTGCGTTCGACGTACTCCAGGCACGCGGCCCGGTCGGCCTCGCCGAAGACGACGCGCCAGCCCGCGGGCACGTCGGCGAAGACCGGCCACAGGGAGTGCTGGTCCTCGTCGTTGACCAGGACGTGGAAGCGACCGTCCCCGTCGTCGAAGGGGTTCGTGCTCACGTGACACTTCCTTAACTGTCATGGGGTGACTAGGGAAGAAAGACCGTCAGGCCGAAGGTGCGGGAGGGCGCGCGCCGGATGCGCCGGTCGGCGTCGTTCTGGAGGGCGCCCGGAGCTCCGGATCGAGCGGTGGGTGCGGCGTACTGGCCGTGCGGGCGGGACCGCGGATGCCGTTCGGGCCGGGCAGCCCGCGGTGCCGGTCCGACTCGGCGCCCACTGTAGCCACCGCCCTTTTGAGACACGGTCGAGTCCCGCTCGGGAGGGCGGGCGCAGGCTTTCGCGGGGCGCCCGGCGCGCGCCGCCTGAGGATCGTTGGAGAGCCGCCACACCTGCGGCACAGGCCACCTGATGTGCGCACCCCGCCGACCGGGCGCAGCCCTATGGTGCGGGGGTGCGCAGCCCGACCGAGGGAGAGAGATGGACAGCACACGTCCTGCCTTGCGCTTGTTCGTCCTGCACCACGCGGGCGGATCCCATCTGCCGTACCGCCGCTGGCCCGCCGGACTGCCGGACTCCTGGGACGTGCGGCTGCTGGACGCCCCGGGCCACGGCTTCCTCCTCGACCTTGCGCCGCTGGACGACGCGGGCCGCCTCGCCGACTTCCTGCTGGAGCACATCGAGTCCGAACTCACGTGCCCGTATGCCCTTTTCGGCCACAGTATGGGTGCTCTCGTCGCGTACGAGATGACCCGCCGGGCCGCCGGGCGGGGCCTGCCGCTGCCCGTGTGGGTCGGGGTCTCGGCGCGGACCGCGCCGCAGCCCGCCGGTCCGCCGGAGCCGTACCACGAGCTGCCCGACGCCGAGCTGCGGACCCGGCTGAACCTGCTGGGCGGCACGCCCGACGGGATCTTCGACGACCCCGACCTGTGGGCGGTGTTCGAGCCGGTCATCCGGGCCGACCTGCGCCTGGTGGAGGAGTGGCGTCCCGATCCCGGGGCGGACCCGCTGCCGGTGGCGCTCTCGGCCTACGCCGGCGCGGGCGACGCGCACGCCTCGCCGGCGCGGATGGCCGGCTGGGGGGCGTACACCGAGCGCTTCCTGGGCCTGCGGGTCCTGGACGGCGGCCACTTCTACTTCCAGGACGATCCGCGGCCGCTGCTGCGGCGGATCGAACGGGACGCGACCGCCGCGCTGGACGCGGCGGGCGCGGCGCGCTCCTCCTGACCCTTGCGTTGCCCGCCCGTGCGAGGAGAAGACATGCAGTTCCGCATTCTCGGTCTGGTGGAGGTCCGGGACGAAGAGGCCGGCCTGCACCTCCTGCCCACGGGCGCCAAACAGCGCGCGCTGCTGGGGGCGCTGGTGGTGAAGGCCGGGCACCACGTCTCCGTGCGGCAGCTCATCGACGAGCTGTGGGGCGAAGAGCCGCCCGTCAACGCGGAGAACGCGCTCCAGGTGCACGTGGCCCGGCTGCGCCGGCTGCTGTCCGGCCCGGAGGGCGGGCGGGAGGGCCGCCCGGACGCCGACCGGGGGGCGCGGCAGCCGTGGATCGTGACGACCTCGCGGGGTTACACCCTGCGGCAGGGCCCCGTGGAGACGGACGCGGCGTGCTTCCAGCAGCTCACCGACACCGCCCGGCGGATCCTGCACGAGGACCCGGGGCGGGCCGGTGAGCTGCTGCGCCGGGCCCTGTCGCTGTGGCGCGGCCCCGCCCTGGAGGGCAGCGTGCTCGGTGACATCTGCGCGGGGCGGGCGGCGCAGCTGGAGGAGCACCGGCTGACCGCGCTGGAGATGATGTACGACGCCTACCTGCGCACCGGGCGGCACGGCGAGATCACCGGCGAGCTGATGGTGCTCACCACCGACCACCCCATGCGGGAGCGGTTCTACGACCTGCTGATGGTCGCCTTCTACCGGTGCGGCCGGCAGGCGGAGGCGCTGCGCGTGTACGAGCGGGCCCGCCACCGGATGGTGCACGACCTCGGGGTCGAGCCGGGCCCGGCCCTGCGCCGCCTGATGCAGGCGATCCTCCAGCACGACCCGGCCCTCGGCCCGGAGGCCCGCTCCCTGCCGTCCGGCCCGCCGCCGGCGGTCGCGCCGGTGCCCGTGGGGGCGGCCTCGACGGCCGGGGACGCGGCGCTGCCGCTGATGGAGGAGATCGCCCGGCTGCAGGACCGCATCGAGCGGCTACAGCGGGAGCAGCGTCAACTGCTGTGCCGGTTCGAGGAGTTGACCGGAGGGACGCTGCCGCGGGCGACGGCCTGAGGGCAGTACTCGGCGGTGACGACGGGGAGGATGGTCTCCGCGCCCCAGTTGGCGTTGTAGTTGAACGTCAGCTGGTGGCGGGCGTCCTCGGTGAAGGCGGCCAGGGAGATCCAGCCCAGCGCGCCGCCGTCGTGGTACCAGAGGGTGGTGCCGCAGCCCAGGGTGAGCCGTTCGATGCCCAGTCCGTAGGACGCGCCCGGGAAGTCGGGGTTGTCGACGGTGGTCTTCATCTCCTTCAGCTGCTGCGGGGGCAGCAGGCGGCCGCGCATGAGGGCTTCGTAGAACCGGTTCAGATCGGCCGTGCTGGAGATGATGTCGCCGTTGCCCCAGCTCTGCGAGGGGTTCGCCTCGGTGACGTCGTCGATCCGCTCGGGCCGGTCGGCGAAGAGCCGGGAGTAGCCGCGGGCGCTGGGCCGGGGCAGGAGGGAGTTCGTGCCGGGGTTGGAGGTCGCCTTGAGGTCCAGGGGCTCGATGATGCGCCTGCCCACCTCCGCCGCGTAGGGCCGGCCGGCGGCCTTCTCCAGGACGAGCGCGGCCAGCACGTCGTTGGTGTTGGAGTACCAGTGGCGGGCGCCGGGCCGGAAGGGCGGTTCGTGGGAGAGGGCCACCTTCACGCGCTGCTCGGGCGTCAGGGTGTCGTAGCGGTGCTGGAGGAAGCCGTCGCCGCTGAGGTAGGTCGCGGCGTACTGCGCGTCGGCGAGGAAGTCGTAGAGGCCGCTGGTGTGGTTCAGGAGCTGGCGTACGGTGATGGCCCGGCCGTCGTTGCCGTTGCCCGTCACCAGGCCGGGCAGGAACCGTTCCACGCTGTCGTCGAGGCTCAGCTTCCCCTCCGCCTCCATCTGGAGGAGGGCGGTGGCGACGAAGGTGTTGGTGATGCCGCCGATACGGAACCGGTCGTTCTTGCCGCGCGGCGCCCCCGTCTGCCGGTCGCCCACGCCCGCCGCCGTCTTCCACACTCCCCCGGCGTCGCGCGCCTCGGCGGCGATGCCGGGGACTCCGGCGGCGACGGCCGCCTCGATCGCGCGCTGCGTCGCCTGGTGGCCGGCCGCCGGGGGAGCCTCGTCCCGCGCCGCGGCGGACCCGGTGAAGGCGGTGGCCAGCAGGGCGGCCGCCGCCAGTGCGACCACCGCGGCTCTCGGTCTTCTCCGCATCGTCTTGCCCCTCTCGTGGTTGTCGTCCGTGAAATCCGTGGAACCCCCGGGCCCTGGAACCCGTGGAATCCGTGAAACCCCTGGCATCCGTGCGGTTCGAACGCTGCTCCGGCAACGCTCCAGCCCGCCCCGCAACAGTTCTGGCCGGTTGTGTACGCCCCTTCTCCTGGAGGCACGATGGCACCACAGGCCGGTCACACCGCTGCGTCGCACGGCAGTCCCGCGGCCCCTCCCCCACAACCCCCGTCCTGGCAGCCGCACACGACCGGAGCCGCGCCGCGCCGGGCCCAGGTGCTCACGACCAAGGTCGGCCTCCAGATACCGGCCGGGATCGGCTACGACGAGTGGGAGCGGGCCGGGCACCAGCTCGTGGGTGTCCTCGACTCCTCCTGCTGGTGGCTGGGCGACTGGCTGAAGTACGGCAAGGACCACTACACCGACCGCTACCAGCGCGGGATCCGCGCCGCCGGCCTCTCCTACCAGACCCTGCGCAACTACGCGTGGGTCTCCAGACGCTTCGACCTCTCCCGCCGCCGGCCCGCCCTGAGCTTCCAGCACCACGCCGAGCTGGCCTCCCTGCCGGCCGGGGAGCAGGAACTCTGGCTCGACCGGGCCGAGCAGCGGCAGTGGACCACCAAGCAGCTGCGCGGCGCGCTGCGCGCCACCCGCCAGGGCGGGCAGCCGCCCCGTACTTCCGCCGAGCCGAGCCGCCGGCTGGAGGTCCCCGGCAGCCGCGTGCAGTGGTGGCACAAGGCCGCGCAGCAGCAGGGCGTGGACTTCGAGCAGTGGGTGATGGCCACCCTGGACAGCGCCGCCGCGAGCGCCCTGGAGGAACGGGCGGACCGGGAGGAGCACAAGGAGGCCGTCAGCGCCTGAGGCCCCGGCGCGGCCCGGCGGCGCCCCGGGGCGGCCGGCTCGTCAGGGCAGCCGGCTCATCAGGCCCGCGGTCTCGCGCTTGTACGCGCACCCGCTCTGCCCGAACGACTCGCGCACCCGCTCGCGCACCTCGTCCGGCTGCTCCTGGCTGAGCTTGAACATGCCCTCGGCTCCGGTCACCGTGAACCGGAAGGCCCCCACGTCGGGCACGATCTTCCTGAAGTAGTCGAGCGAGCCGGTCATGTCCCAGCCGTCGCCGAACGTCCCCTCGAAGGCGCGCACGGTGGACTGCACCACCTCCAGCGTCTCCTCGATCGATTCGATCTTCTCGACCACGCCCCGGACGTGCACCGAGGTGAAGTTCCAGGTCGGAGCGGCCGGGGTCTTGGCGTAGACCGTGGGCGAGACGTAGGAGTGCGGGCCGGTGAAGGTCAGCAGCAGGACACCGCCCGTCTCCAGGGCCGCCCAGTGCGGGTTGGCCCGGTTCATGTGTCCGAGCAGCAGGGCGCCCGGAAGAAGCCCGCCGGGCCGGTCGCCGGAGGTCGCGGGATCGAAGATGACCGGGAGGTGGGTGGCGAACGGACCGTCCTCGGGGCTGCCGTTGGCCACCGCGAGCGCCATGGGATTGCCCCGGACCAGGTCCACCATCCACGAACCGTCCGGTTCACGGTAAAAGCTCGGCACGAACACCCGGATTCACCCTTTCGGCAATTGGCTTCTGAAATCCCGGCCGACCATACCGGCGTCCCGTCGACAGGACAACGATTTCGGCCACGGGGCATACGGACAAGCCGTCGAACGGCTTTCAGGCACTCTTCGAGTTGCCTCGGCGCGCTCTCCGGGCAACACTTCAGAACGGTCTCTCGGGCCACCGGCCGAGTTTTCCAGACGCAAGGGGGAGAATTTCCTATGGGCATAACGGGCAGGCGCGACCAAGAGATCCAAGAGATCCTCGACGTGGTCGGCATCGGGTTCGGCCCGTCGAACATGTCGCTCGCCATCGCCTTGAAGGAGCACGGGGCGAGCGCCCCGCAGCATCCGGTCAGGTCCCACTTCTTCGAGCGGCAGCCCACGTTCGGCTGGCACCGGAACATGCTGCTGCCGTCGGCGACCATGCAGATCTCGTTCCTCAAGGACCTGGCGACCTTCAGGAACCCGGTGTCCCGGTTCAGCTTCGTCTCGTACCTGCACGCCTCGAACCGGCTGGTGCAGTTCGTGAACAACCAGAGCTTCATCCCGACCCGGCAGGAGTTCCACCAGTACCTGGAGTGGGCGGCCGCCGGCCTGAGCGACCAGGTCACCTACGGCTGCGAGGTCACCGCGATCCGCCCCGTCACCGGCGCCGGGCTGCGGGCCCCCGACCTGCTGGAGGTCGAGGTGCGCTCCGGCGACGGCGCGAGCCGGGTGGTCCTGGCCCGCAACGTGGTCGTCTCCACGGGGCTGGTGCCGCGCCTGCCGGAGGGCGTGACGGCCGGGGAACGGGTGTGGCACAGCTCGGAGTTCCTGACCCGGTTCAACGCCCAGGACCGGGCCTCCCTCAAGAGCGTGGCGGTGGTCGGCGCCGGGCAGAGCGCGGCCGAGGTCACCCGGTTCTTCCACGACTCGCTGCCCCATGCCCGGGTGACGGCGGTCATCCCGTCCTACGGCTACTCCGTGGCCGACGACACCCCCTTCGCCAACCAGGTGTTCGACCCGGACACGGTGGACGAGTACTACTTCGGCACCGAGGGGGCGCGGGACGCGTTCTGGCGCTACCACCGCAACACGAACTACTCGGTGGTCGACGCCGACGTCATCCGGTCCCTCTACCAGCGCCAGTACGACGAGCAGGTGAGCGGCGTCCAGCGGCTGCACTTCCGCAACCTCACCCGGGTCGACTCGGTGGCGGGCTCCGACAGCGGGGCGCGGGTGGTGCTGCGCTCGCTGCTGGACGACCGGAGGGAGGAGCTGGCGGTCGACGCGCTGGTGTTCGCCAGCGGCTACGACGGCCTGGACCCGGCCCGGCTGCTCGGCGAGGAGTTCGACCGGCACTTCCAGCGGGACGCGGCGGGCCGCCACCGGGTGGAGCGCGACTACCGCCTGGTCGCCACCTCGGGGCTGACCTGCGGGGTCTACCTCCAGGGCGGCACCGAGCACAGCCACGGCCTGACGTCGGCCCTCCTGTCGAACATCGCGATCCGCAGCGGCGAGATCGCCGACTCGATCGTGCTGCGGCGCACCCAGCGGGAGCTGGGGCGCCACGCGGAGGAGGCACCCTCGGCCGCCTGAGGCGGCGACGCCGGGACGGGGCCGGGGTGCCGATGGGCCCGGGGTGCCGGTGGGCCCGGGGTGCCGGTGGGCCCGGGGTGCCGGTGGGCCCGGGGTGCCGGTGGGCCCGGGGTGCCGGTGGGCCCGGGGTGCCGGTGGGCCCGGGGTGCCGGGGCGGCCCCGAGAGCCGCGGAGGCGACCGCCCCGGGCCCGGGCCCGCCCCGCGCGGTCAGGCCGCGCCGGCGTCCATGGCCTCGCGCAGGCTCCGCGGCCGCAGGTCGCTCCAGTGCTCCTCCACGTAGGCGAGGCACCGCTCACGGCTCTCCTCGCCGAACACGACCCGCCAGCCGGCGGGCACTTCGGCGAACGAGGGCCACAGCGCATGCTGGAGCTCGTCGTTCACCACCACGTGGAACCGGCCCTCGGCATCGTCGAACGGGTTACTGCCCATCATTCCACTCCAATTCAAGCCGCCCACGATCCGCCGGTGAATACGGCGGATCTCCGTCCTTTTCTCCGGCGGGGTGGTGCGGGGAAATTCCGCCGGTCCCGATCATGGCATCACCGGCGAATTCTGTGGAGCCTCCCCGGCCCATTTTCAGTTCCTGCCGCCGACGGCGCGCAGCATGCGGTGGTCGGAGACCGCCGGGTCGAGCGGCAGGACCTCGGCCCCGCGGGAGGTGAGGTCCGGGTAGCCGAAGAACACGTAGTCGATCTTCTTCGCGCCGAAGGTGGGGTGCTCCGCGGCGTCGGCCTCGACGTAGCCGCCGGAGTAGAAGGGGTCCGTGGAGGGCGTGCGGGGCGAGTGGTTGAAGTCGCCCGCCAGGAGGACGGGCAGGCCCTGTTCCCGCCAGGCCCCGGCCTGCGCGGCGAGCCGGCGCGCCTCGGGGGCGGCGCGGGTGCCGTCGTCCCAGTAGAGGTGCACGGAGCAGGCCCAGTTGGCGAGGCCGTGCAGGACGCCCCGGACGCAGGGCACCCGGATGGGCTCGGACTCGCCGCCGACGGTCAGGTCCAGGTCGGCCGTGGCGGTCACGGTGCCGCGTACCAGGACGGCGTTGCCGTAGGGGTGGCCGCCGCAGACCTTGGGCAGGCCGGAGAGGGTGGCGCCGTAGTGGCCGTGGAAGCCCTCGGGGGCCAGCCGGGCGAGGATCTCGTCGTACTGCGGTTCGCAGACCTCCTGGAGGAACAGCTGGTCGGCGTTCCATCCGGTGGCCGCCCCCTGGGCGACGACGCTGTCCAGGCGCGCGTCGTCGTCGTACGGGGCGGCGGCGCACATGTTGCCGCAGATGTTGTACGTGACCACGCGCAGCGGCGGCCCGGCCGCGGCGGCGTGGGCCGGGGCCACGGGGAGGGCCGGGGCGAGCAGGAGGAGGAAGAGGGCGGCGCGCAGGGTGCGCGGGCGGTGGCAGCGCATGGCGGGGCTCCCGGGGGCGGACTGCGGGCGAGCGGGGGCGGGGGCTGTGCTGTCAGTCACCGGTCAGGTCCCCGGCACCGGCGCGCTTACCCGCACCGGCGGGTGCGCGCCCCCGGCGCGGGGCGAACTGGCGTGCGCGGGGCGGGAGTCGGCGCGGGAGCCGCTGTCGCCGCGGCGGAGGCGTCGGGTAGCTTTCCGGGGGAACTGATCTCGATCCCATTGGGGCTGACGTGGTGGAGCTGGACGGGAGCGGGGCCGCGCCGCTGGAGGCGGAGGACCCGCGCCGGATCGGGGAGATCGCGCTGGCGGGGCGGCTCGGGGCAGGCGGCATGGGACGGGTGTTCCTCGGGGTCTCGGAGGGCCGGTACGTCGCGGTCAAGCAGCTGCTGGCCTCCGTCGTCGGCGAGGACGAGGACTTCGTGCGGCGGTTCGGGCACGAGCTGGACAACCTCGCCCGGCTGCCCGCCGAGGCCACCGCGCCGCTGCTCGCGAGCGACCGCACCGCGCGGCCCCCGTGGTTCGCCACCGCCTACGTACCCGGGCTCACCCTCCGCGAGGCCCTGGACGTGCACGGCGGCCCGCTGCCCGCGCCGTCGCTGTGGCGGCTGCTGCGGGAGGCGGCGGCGAGCCTGGCGCCGGTGCACGCGCTGGACATGGTGCACCGGGACCTCAAGCCGTCGAACGTGATGCTGACCCTCGACGGGCTCACCCTCATCGACTTCGGCGTCGCCCGGGCGGCCGAGCAGAGCCGGCTGACGCGCACCGGCATGGTCGTGGGCACGCCCGCGTACATGGCGCCCGAACAGGCCTCGGGGGCGCGGGGCCTGAGCGGTGCCACCGACGTGTTC
Organism: Streptomyces katrae; assembly: GCF_002028425.1. GTDB lineage: Bacteria > Actinomycetota > Actinomycetes > Streptomycetales > Streptomycetaceae > Streptomyces > Streptomyces katrae_A. Next base: position 119,732 of record NZ_CP020043.1, read on the forward strand.
GCGCTGGGGTCGGTCCTGGCGTACGCGGCGTGCGGGCGGCCGCCGTTCGGTGAGGAGTCCGGGCACGGGGTGCTGTACCGCATCGTGCACGAGGAGCCCGGGCTGGAGCCGCTGCGGGAGCTGGACGCGGAACTGGCCGAGCTGGTCGGGGCCTGTCTGGCCAAGGACCCCGGCGACCGGCCCGGCGCCGCCGAACTGCTGGAGCGGGCCTCCCGGCACGTCCCCGAGGGCGGTCCGCTGTGGCCGGAGGCGGTCACCGGGCGGCTGTCGGAGCGGGCCGCGTTCGCGGAGCGGGTGCAGGAGGTCGACGTGCCGACCCTCCCGCTCGGCGGGAAGGGGCCCGGGACGCCGGAGCCGGAACCGGAGCCGAAGGCGAAACCGGAGCCGGAACCGGCGCAGGCGGAACCGGCGCAGGCGGAACCGGTGCAGGCGGCCGGGAGCGGTGGCGGTGAGCCGGCCCGGCGCGGGCGGCGCGCCCGGGTGCTCCTCGCCGTCGTTCCGGTGGTCGTGGTCGCGAGCGGGACGACGCTGGCCATCCAGAACCTGCCGTTCGCCTCCGCCCCGCCGTCGAAGGCGGAGGCCGGGGCCGCGCCCCAGGGGAGCGGGGCGGCGTCCGTCCCCGCTCCGGGCGGCCCCTCGGCCCCGGCGTCGGCCTCCGCCTCCGCTCCGGCCCCGGGCGCCACCCCGTCGGGTCCGCCGTCGCCGGGCGCGCCGTCCCCGGGCGGGCAGGCCCCCGGGGGTACCGGGCAGGGCGCGGCGGGCGCGCCCCAGGGCGGAGGCCCGGGCCCCGCCCCCGGCACGGGACCCGGCACCGGCACCGGCCCGGCCCCCGGGACGGGGAACGCCGCGGGCGGTGCGAACCCCTCCGGCGGGGGCGGGTCCACACCGGCCCCACCGCCTCCGGCCACCGGGGCCGGGCGCTACCGCAACGGGAACAACGGCGAGTGCATCACCCAGGTCTTCGGCGCCTCGGACTCCGGCGACTGCGGGGACGGTTCCGCCCGGTGGGCCGTGCGGAGCAGGCCGGACGGCAGCTTCAAGCTCGTCAACGAGCAGAGCGGCCAGTGCCTGTACTCCAACGGCCCCAACCAGGCCGTCTTCGTGGGCGACTGCGCCCAAGACGTCGGCCGGCTGTGGCGGTCGGGGCCGGGCGGGACCCTGCGCGACTCCGCCGGCGCCTGCCTGGACCTGGGCTTCGGGGGCGGGCTGAACACGGCCTCGTGCGACGGGGACGCCTCACAGCGCTGGAGCCGCCAGTCCTGACGACACGCCGGGGCGGTCTTGCCGTGGCCGGAACATGCTGTCATGGCCACGTAAGATGACGGCCTGCACACCCCACTGCCCCGGCGCCCCCACCCGCCCCCGGGAGGTGGATGCGCGGGCCACCGATCTGGCGTTCGAAGGCTTCTGATACCTATTCAAGCCATGAACATGATCACTCGTCGGCAGGCGCTGGGGCTCGGCTCCGGCGTGGCCGCAGCCATCGGACTGGCCGCCTGCTCGTCCAAGCCGTCCCCCGCCCCGGCGGCCGGGGCCTCCGGCGCCCCGGGGGCGGCGGGCCCGTCCGGAGCGCCCGTCTCCCTGCCCACCGGCACCATCGACGAGACCTACCAGGGCCACCGCATCCAGATCAGCGTGGGCCCGGGCCACCACGGCATGCCGATGCCCACCGTCAAGATCGACGGCAACGACCTGCACGTCATGCCCAACGCCGACGGCAGCTGGGTCACGGTCGTCAACCACTACGAGTCCTTCCCGGACCCCATATCCGCCGCCCGCGCCGCCGTACGCGAACTCCAGGGCGCCGACCTCGTCCCGTTCACCGCCAAGGAAGCCAAGCTGTGACCGTCCGCAAGAACCAGGCCACCCTCACCCCGGACGAGAAGCGCGCCTTCGTCAACGCGGTCCTCGAACTGAAGCGGACCGGCGTCTACGACCGCTACGTCAACGCCCACAACTGGTACCTGCTGAACGACTCGGACTTCGGCGACCGGGTGGGCCACCGCTCCCCGTCGTTCCTGCCCTGGCACCGCCGGTTCCTGCTGGACTTCGAGGCCGCGCTCCAGCGGATCGACAAGAACGTCTCCCTCCCCTACTGGGACTGGACCGTGGACCGCACGGCCAACTCCTCCCTGTGGGCCTCGGACTTCATGGGCGGCACCAGCCGGGGGCGCGACGGCCAGGTGCTCGACGGCCCCTTCGGCGTCCAGAACGGCAAGTGGGTGCTGACGGTCGGCGTGGACCGCCGCACCTACCTGCGGCGTGGCCTCGGCTCGGGGACCCCGCAGCTGCCGACGCGCGCCGACGTGGACTCCGTGATCGCCATTCCCGTGTACGACACCGCGCCCTGGAACAGCGCCTCGGGCGGGTTCCGCAACGCCCTGGAGGGCTGGCGGGGCGTCAACCTCCACAACCGGGTGCACGTGTGGGTCGGCGGCCAGATGACCTCCGCCGCCTCCCCCAACGACCCGGTGTTCTGGCTGCACCACGCCTTCATCGACAAGCTGTGGGCCGAGTGGCAGGCGAAGAACCCGAAGTCGGGCTACCTGCCCGCCACCCGGACGGCGAACGTGGTGGACCTGCGCTCCGTCCTGAGCCCGTGGAACAACGTGACCCCGGCCGACATGCTCGACCACCACCGGTTCTACACCTTCGACACCGAGACCGGCGGACAGCAGCGCTACTAGAAGACTGATGAAGATGTTGGGTTCTGGCCCCGCCGCGTCAGCGGTGGGGCCAGACTCGTGTTGTGGTTCAAGGGGAGTGGGTCGGGGAGACGGTCGGACCTGATGTGTGGGCGACGTGCCGGGAGTTGATTCCGGCTGGGAGTGTGTTCGCGTTCCTGGCCGAGCACCGTGGCCGGTTGTTCCCCGCGGCGATGTTCGCGGACATGTATCCGTCGGCGAACGGGCGGCCGTCCATGCCGCCGCAGATTCTGGCCGCGGCGATCACATTGCAGGCCCTGCACGGCATGTCGGACTTCGAGACGGTCCAGGAACTGCGGTGTGACCTGCGGTGGAAGGCCGCGTGCGGGCTGGGACTGCATGACACCGCGTTCGACCCGTCGCTTCTGGCGTACTTCCGGCGCCGGCTGGCCCGCTCCACCAGCCCGAACCGGGCCTTCGAGGCCGTGCGGGAGGTCGTGAAGGCCACCGGTGTCCTCAGGGGCAAGCACCGGCGGGCACTGGACTCCACCGTGCTGGACGACGCGGTCGCCACCCAGGACACCGTCACCCAGATCATCGGCGCCATCCGGGTGGTGATCCGGGAAGTCCCCGGCGGCGCCGAGGCTGCCGCCGCGCAGTGCACCGCCCACGACTACACCGACCCGGGCAAACCCCGCATCACCTGGAACGATGCCCAGGCACGAGCCAACCTGGTCGACGCGCTCGTCGGCGACGCGGTCAGACTGCTCGGGCATCTGCCCGAGCAGGAACTGGGCGAGAAGGCAGCGAACGCGGTCGGCATCCTCGCGCTGGTCGCCGGGCAGGACGTGGAACCGGCCGAGGACTCCGACGGCCGTGACGGCCGCTGGCGCATCACCCAAGGGACCGCCCCGGACCGGATGATCTCCACCGTCGACCCCGAGTCCCGGCACATCCACAAGACCCGCTCCCATCAGCAGGACGGATACAAGGCCCACCTCGCCGTCGAGCCGGAGACCGGGTTATACACCGCCGTCGCCCTGCGGCCCGGGGCCGGGCCAGAGCACCACGAGGCAGCCGTCGGCCTTGAACTGCTGGCCGAGGAGGACACCCCGGTGGACGCCTTCGGTGACACCGCCTACTCCACCGGCGACGCCCGCCAGGCCCTCGAAGAGGCCGGACACCGGCTGTTCCTCAAACCCGCCCCGCTGCGGCCGGCCGTCCCAGACGGCTTCACCCTCGACGACTTCGCCATCGACACCTCGGCCGCCACCGTGACCTGCCCCCAAGGCCACACCGTCGGCCTGTCCGAGCCCGGCGGCCGCCACCACCAGCGCAGGGCCGTCTTCGGGAACGTGTGCACCCGATGCCCGCTGCGTGAGCAGTGCACCAAGGCCAAAGCCGGACGCGTCCTGACCATCCGCCCCCACCACGATCTCCAAGCCGCGGCCCGCCGCCAGGCCGCCACCGACCCCGCCTGGCAGGCCGACTACCGCCGCTGGCGGCCACCAGTCGAACGTGCCGTCGCCTGGCTCGTCCACCACGGCAACCGCCGACTCCGCTACCGGGGCACCATCAGCAACAACGCCTGGCTCCACACCCGAGCAGCCGCCCTCAACCTCCGCCGCCTGATCAACCTCGGACTCACTCACACAGGCGGCACCTGGCACCTCGCACCGGCCATCACATAACCAGAGGGGCCGCCCGGCCTACGGCCGGACGGCCCCTCAACAAGATCTTCATCAGTCTTCTAGGGCCTGTCTGACAATTCGCGCCGGATCAGGCCGGGTCGTTCGGTGCGTGCGATCGGCGTGCGGCCGGGACCCGGCGGGAATTGTCAGACAGGCCCTAGCGGCCCGAGCTCAGGGCTGGCGGCGGCTGCTACGCCGTGCGCAGGACGGTGCCGCGGCGTTCGAACTCCAGCAGGGTCTCCACGCCGGAGGCGGCCTCGGGGCCGAGTTCGCGTTCCAGGAGCCACAGGGCGGCGTCGATGCCGGAGCTGACGCCGCCCGCGCAGACGAGGTCGCCGTCGTCGACCACGCGGGCGTCGCGGACGTCGTGGCCGAGGTCGCGCAGGTCCTGCTTGGCCCGGACGTGGGTGGTGCAGGGGCGGCCGTCGAGCAGCCCGGCCGCGTGCAGGAGGAAGACGCCGGTGCACACGCCGACCAGGGTGAGGCCTGGCCGGACGGCCCGGCGCAGGCCCTGCGGGAGGGTGCCCTTGTCGATCTCGGCCCAGACCCCGGCGCCGTCGCGCTTGCGGTAGCCGCCGCCGAGGACGACGACCGCGTCGGCGGAGGAGGGGTCCCAGCGGCCCGGTACCTCGATCTGCGTGCCGAAGGAGGCGCGGACGCGGCCCGGGCGGCCGGTGGTGACCAGGGTGGGCACCACCGGCCGGCCGAGGGCCGCCGCGAGGGCGAACACCTCCAGGGGGCCGAAGAGGTCGAGTTCCTCGACGCCGTCGAAGGCGACGAGGTGGACGCGCAGGGGGCCGGGCGCGGGGGCGGGGCGCGCGGCCGCGGGCCTGGGGGCGGCGGCCGGTGCGGGGCTCGCCGTCGCCGGGGCCGCGGCGGTCCCGCCGGCCGCGAGGGCCGCGCCGCCGGTGAGGGTGGCCGCGAGCAGGTGCCGTCGGTCGAAGTCGGTCATGCCGAGGTGGTCGTGCGCGGGGGCCGGGGAGTTCCCGGATCCCCCGGTCAGCCGGTGCGGCGGTGGTCGGCGAGGACTTCCGCGGTGGTGCGGTGGGCGACGGCGGCGAGGGCGGGGTTGGTCTCGCGGTAGTAGTGCTCGGCGGTGAGGCCGAAGCAGAGCGCCCAGCCGCGGCCGCGGGCCCAGGTGGCCTCGTCCGCCCCGGCCGCCTCGCGGAAGGCCTCGCGGGTCCCGGCCGTCAGCAGGGTCCAGGCGGCCATCGTGTCGCAGGCGGGGTCTCCCGCGCCCACCCCGCCGAAATCGATGACGGCCCGCAGCCGGCCGCCCCGGGCCAGCAGGTTGCCCGGCAGGAGGTCGCCGTGCAGCCAGACGGGCGCGCCCTCCCACTGCGGGAGCCGCAGGGTCTCCTCCCAGAGGGCGGTGGCGGCGTCCGCGTCGTGGGTCCCGTCGGCGCCGAGGTCGCGGATGGCGGCGCGGACCGCCTCGTCGCGGGTGGCGACCGGGCCGCCGCGGAAGGACACCGGCGCTCCGGTCGCGTCCACGCCGCGCAGGGCCGCCACGAACCGGCCGAGTGCGACGGCGGTCTCGTGCGGGTCGGTGACGGGTTCGCCGAACAGGTCCGCGCCCTCCAGCCAGCGGTACACCGACCACGGGTACGGGAATCCCTCTGCGGCGACGCCCTGGCCCAGGGGCTCGGGCACCTCCAGCGGCAGGTGCGGCGCGAGGTGCGGCAGCCAGCGGTTCTCCTTGGCCACGTCGGCGGCGGCGCCCGGGATCCGGGGCAGCCGCACGGCCATGGTGTCGCCGAGCCGGTACATGGCGTTGTCCGTGCCGGCGGAGACGACCCTGGTCACGGGGAGGCCGGCCCACCGGGGGAACTGGGCGCGGATCAGCGCGCCGACCAGGGCCTCGTCCGTGTCGGCCTCGTCGGCGTGCATCTTCGCGCTGGTGGCCACGGGGCTCCTCGTAAACGGGTCTCGGCGCTGGGGTCGGCAGGAGCGTATGCGGCGCCGGAGGCGGCGGGCCACGCGTTTTCACGGCGCCGCGCCCGTGCGCCGGAGGAGCGGATCCTCCGGCGCACGGGCGCGGGCTTCGGTGCGGGTGCGGGTGCGGGGGCGGGGCTCAGGCCGAGTAGTCGTGCTCGGCCTCGGCCCGGTGGGCGGGGTGCGGGGCCGCCGGGCCGCCCTTCGCGACCTGGACGGAGTGCGTCCGGTTCAGCCGCTCGCCCTCGACGTCCATGTTCGGCAGCAGCCGGTCGAGCCAGCGAGGCAGCCACCAGGCGGACCGGCCGAGGAGGGCGAACAGGGCCGGGACCAGCGCCATGCGGACCACGAAGGCGTCGAAGAGGACGGCGGCGGCGAGGCTGAAGCCGACCATCTTCACGAAGTCGTTCGTCTCCAGGATGAAGCCGGAGAAGACGCTGGTCATGATGATCGCGGCGGCGCTGACGACCCGTCCGCCGTAGCGGAAGCCGGTGACCACGGCCTCGGTGGGCCGGGCCCCGTGGGCGTAGGCCTCCCGCATGCGGGTGACGAGGAAGACCTCGTAGTCCATCGCCAGGCCGAAGACCACACCGATCATGAAGATCGGCAGGGTGCTCATCACCGGGCCGGGCTGCTCGATGCCGAGGACGTCGGCGAGCCAGCCCCACTGGAAGACGGCCACGACCGCGCCGAGGGCGGCGGAGACCGACAGCAGGAAGCCGAGGGCCGCCTTGAGCGGGACGAGCAGCGAACGGAAGATCAGGACCAGGAGCAGGAAGGCGAGGCCGACGACCAGGCCCAGGTAGGGCAGCATCGCCTCGTCCAGGGTGCGGGAGAAGTCGATGAAGAGGGCGGTCTGGCCGGTGACCAGGATCTCGGCCCCGGTGTCCGCCTCGATGGCGCCCGCCATCCCCCGGATGGTGGTGACCAGTTCCTCGGTCCGGTGCTCGGTGGGCCCCGAGGACGGGACCACGTTGAGGACGGCGGTGTCTCCGGCGGCGTTGGGCGTCGCGGGGGTCACCGTGGCCACGCCCGGGACCTTCGCGAGTTCGGCGCCGGCCCGGCCGGCCGCGGCGGCCGCGTCCTTGGCCTGGACGGTGACCGTCAGCGGGCCGTTGAACCCGGGCCCGAAGGACTCGGACAGCATGTCGTAGGCCTTGCGCTGGGTGGTGTCCAGCGCCATGGTGCCCTCGCCGGGCAGGCCCAGCTGGAGGCTGGCGGCGGGGATCGCGAGGGCGCCGAGGCCGAGGACGCCGACGGCCAGGACCAGCAGGGGGCGGCGTACGACGAACTGCGCCCAGCGGGTGCCCAGGTTGGGCTTGGTGCGCGCGGCCAGCCGGTCGGCCCGGCGCTGGAGCCGTGCGGTGAGCGGCTTGCCCTGGATGGCCCTCCGCTCCAGGCGGGGCATGACCTTGACGGGGGCGAAGCCGAGGAGCGCGGGGACGAGCGTGACCGCGATGAGCACGGCGATGACGACGGTGCCGGCCGCGGTGAGGCCCATCTTCGTGAGCATCGGGACGTTGACGACGGCGAGTCCGGCGAGCGCGATGACGACGGTCAGGCCGGCGAAGACCACGGCCGAGCCGGCGGTGCCGACGGCGCGGCCGGCGGCGTCGGCACGGTCGCGGCCTTCCGAGACCTCGGCGCGGTAGCGGGAGATGATGAACAGGGCGTAGTCGATGCCGACCGCGAGGCCGATCATCATGGCCAGCGTGGAGGTGGTGGCGGACAGGCCGAGGGTGCTGCCGAGGGCGGTGACGGCGGCGCTGCCGACGGCCACGCCGATGACGGCGGTGAGCAGGGGCATGCCGGCGGCGACCAGGGAGCCGAAGGTGAGCAGCAGGACCACGGCGGAGACGAGGATGCCGATGCCCTCGGCGCCACCCATGGCGGCCTCGACCTTGACGGCGTCACCGCCGGCCTCGACGGTCAGGCCGTCGGCCCGGGACTTCTCCAGTACCGCGTCGAGGCCGTCGTGCGCCTCGTCGGTCAGCTTGAGGGCGGGGAGCTTGTACGCGGCCACGGCGTAGGCCGTGGTGCCGTCCTTGCTGACCGTGCCGGTCTTGAAGGGGTCGGAGGCCGAGACCACGCCGGGTGACTTGGCGAGCGCGGCGACGAGGCCTTCGACCTTGGCCTGCTGCGCGGGGTCGGAGAGCTTCTGCCCGGCGGGCGCGCGGACCACCACGCGGGCGGTGGCGCCGTCCGCGCTCGCGGCCGGGAACTTCTCCTTGAGCACGTCGAAGGCGCGCTGCGACTCCGTGCCCGGCATGGAGAAGGTGTCGGCGGGCGGCGGCGGGGCGGTGGAGGCGGCGAGGCCGACGGCGACGAGGACGGCGAGCCACAGCAGGGTCACCAGGCCCCGCCGCCGGAAGGCGAAGCGGCCCGTCTTGTAAAGGAAGGTGGCCATGGCGCAACAGACTCCCGTGAGTGCGGCGAGGAAGGGGACGAGCGGTCCCGTCGGGCACCAGGCCCGACCGATGGCGCCACTATGGCACATGATTGGCGCTATCGGGAGCCATAAAGGCGCAGCCTTCGACGCCAAGACTGCGCCACATGGCGCCAAAGGCCCGCGAATCCGGGCAGATGATTCCCCCGGTAACCCTGAAATACCCGTGGATCAAGAGGACTCCAGACAGGCGCCACCATGGCGCCACCGCCGCTCCACCACTGGGGACGGGGGAGCGGGCGTGAGCAGGGGTGAGCGGGCGGTGAGCGGGCGGTGAGCGGCTCCGGCGACCTTGTTCACATCGCCGGACCACACGGGTCCGGCCGGTACGAGGAGCAGGCCATGGGCACGCTGAACGGCAAGACGGCGCTGGTGACGGGCGGTTCGCGGGGAATCGGCCGGGCGGTGGCGCTGCGGCTGGCAGCCGAGGGGGCCCTGGTCGCCGTCCACTACGGCCGCGACGAGGAGGCGGCCGAGCAGACGGTGGCGCTGATCGAGGGGGCGGGCGGCCTCGCCTTCGCGGTCCGGGCCCGGTTCGGGGAGGAGGGGGCGGTGGACGCCCTGTTCGAGGGGCTGACCGCCGGGCTGGGCGGGTGCGGGCTCGACATCCTCGTCAACAACGCCGGCATCGGCTCGGGAAGCTCGATCGCCCAGGTCACCGAGGAGGAGTTCGCCCGGCTGCTGGCGGTCAACGTCACCACCCCGCTCTTCGTGATCCAGCGTGCGCTGCCGCTGCTGAACGACGGCGGGCGGATCGTCAACATGGGCTCGACGGCCAGCCGCTTCGCGGTCACCAGCCAGATCGGCTACACCGTCACGAAGGCGGCGCTGGAGGCACTGGCTCCCTCGCTGGCCAACGAGCTCGGCCGGCGCGGCATCACGGTGAACACCGTCGCGCCGGGCGCCGTCCGCACCGACATGACCGCCGGCTACACGGCCGTCCCGGAGGTGGTCGCCGCACTGGAGGGGATCACGGCGCTCGGGCGCCTGGGCGAGCCGGAGGACGTCGCCGACGTGGTGGGTTTCCTGGCGGGGCCGCAGGGGCGGTGGATGACCGGCCAGACCGTGGACGTCTCCGGGGGCACCTGGCTCGGCCCCCTGGGCTGATCAGGCCCGTCGGGCAGACCGTCGGCTGATCAACTGCCGTGGATAATCACCGGCATGCGGTTCTCCATCCTCGGCGAGACTCTGGCCCGGCGCGACGACGGCACCGAGGTCCCCCTCGGCGGACCCGCCCGGCGCGCCCTGCTGACCCTGCTCCTGGTGCGCCCCCGGGAGGTGGTGAGCGCCGAGCGGCTGGCGGACGAACTGGCCCCGGACGGGTCGGTGTCGGCGCACGCCCTGCAGTCCCAGGTGTCCCGGCTGCGCGCGGCTCTGGGGCCGGCCGTGATCGAGCGGGCCGGGGCGGGCTACCGGGCCGCCGTGGACCCGGAGGACGTGGACGCGGGCCGGTTCGAGCGGCTGGCCCGCGAGGGGCGGGCCGCGCTGGCCGCCGACGACCCGGTACGTGCCGTGGAACTCCTGCGCGGGGCATTGGAGTTGTGGCGCGGGAGGGCCCTCGCCGACCTGGCGCACCTGACGGAGGGCGACACCGCCCGGACGGCCTCGGCCCGGCTGGAGGAGCTGCGGCTCGGGGCGGTCGAGGACCGGATCGAGGCCGATCTGCGGCTCGGCGGCCACCGGGAGGCCGTGGCGGAGCTGCGGGAGCTGACCGCCCGCCACCCGCTGCGCGAGCGCCTGGCGGCCCTGCTGATCCGGGCCCTGTCGGCCGAGGGCGGGCAGGCCGAGGCGCTGGCCGCGTACGAGCAGACCCGCAGCCGGCTGGCCGACGAGCTCGGCAGCGATCCCTCGGCCGAACTAGTCGCCCTGCACCGGGAGTTGCTGGAGTCCGACCCCTCCCCCGCGCAGGTCCGGCCGCCCGCGCAGCTGACCTCGTTCGTGGGCCGCTCCGGCGAGGTCGCCGAAGTGGCAGACCTGCTGCGGGTGGCCCGGCTGGTGACGCTCGTGGGGCCGGGCGGGGTGGGCAAGACGCGGTTGTCGGTGGAGGCGGCGGGGGTGGCCGGCGACGACGTGTGCTTCGTGGAGCTGGCCCCGCTGCGGGAGGGCGCCGGCCTGCCGGGGGCGGTACTGGCGGCGCTCGGGCTGCGCGAGAACGGGCTCCGGCTCGACGGCGGCGGACAGGGGCCCGTGGAGCGGCTGGCGACGGCCCTGGCGGACCGGGTGCTGCTGCTGGTCCTGGACAACTGCGAACACGTGGCCGAAGAGGCCGCCGCGCTGGCGGGACGCCTGCTGGCCCTCTGCCCCCGGCTGCGGATCCTGGCCACCAGCCGGGAACCCCTCTCCGTCATCGGTGAGCACCTGTGGCAGGTGCGGCCGCTCGACGACGCGGCGGCCGTACGGCTGTTCACGGAACGGGCCTCGGCGGTGCGGCGCGGATTCGCGGCGGCGGCGGAGCCGGTGGAGCGGATCTGCGCGGCGCTCGACAACCTGCCGCTGGCCATCGAGCTGGCGGCGGCCCGGCTGCGCACCATGGACGTGGAGGACCTGGCGCAGCGGCTCGACGACCGGCTCGGGATGGCTGCCGCCCGGGCCAACCGCGGCGCCGGTGAACGGCACCGCACGCTGCGCGCGGTGGTCGCCTGGAGCTGGGACCTGCTCTCCGCGCAGGAGCAGCGGGCCGCCCGGCGGTTCACCGTGTTCCCGGCGGGCGCGACGGCCCGGGCGGCGCTGGAGGTCTGCCGGGCGGGGGGCGCGGCCCCGGACTCGGAGCTGCCGGAGGCCGAGGTCCTGGAGCCCGAGGTGCTGGAGTCCCTGGTGGACAAGTCCCTGCTGGAACTGGCGGGCGGACGCCTGCGGATGCTGGAGACGGTCCGCGCGTACGGCGCCGAACGGCTCCGGGGGGCGGGCGAGACCTCGGCCACCGGCGGTGCGCACGCCCGGTACGTGCTGGAGCTGGCCCGCGCCGCCGAGCCGCGGCTGCGGGGGCCGGGGCAGCCGGAGTGGCTGGAGCGGCTGGCGGCCGGACACGGCGACCTGGAGGCGGCACTCGCCTGGGCGGCCGGGGAGGGCCGCTGGGAGACGGCGCTGGAACTGCTGGCGGCGGCCTCGGCGTACCTGTGGATCCGCGGGGTGTCCGGGTCGCTCGCGGCGCGGGCCGCGGCCGTGCTCGACGCCGTCGGGGACGCTCCCCCGGCCGGGCTGGGCGAGGAGTTCGCGGCGTGCGTGCTGCTGGCGGCGGCCGGCCCCGGCGGGCTCGCGCCGTGGCGGCGGCACCGGGAGCGGGCCGGGCGGCTGCTGGCCGCCGCCTGGGCGCGGGACGGTGCGGGCGGGGGCGGCGGGCGGTACCCGGTGGTGCTGCTGGTGTGGATGCTGCGCAACGCCACCGAGGCCGATCCGCTGGACGCGTTCGCCCTGGTGTCGGCGCAGCGCGGGCACCCCGAGCCGTGGGTCCGGGCGGTCGCCGCGTACGTGTCCGGGTTCGGGCCGCTCGGGACGGGTGACGCGGCCGCCGCCGAACGGGCCTTCGCCGAGGCCGCCGAGGGGTTCCGGGCGGCCGGCGACGGCTGGGGCACGGCGCTGGTCCTGGACGCGCTCGCCGGGGTGGCGGGGGCGCGCGGGGACCGGGCCGGGGCGGTGGCGCTGCTCGACGAGGCGCTGGCGCTGACCGAGCGGCTCGGCGCCCTGGAGGACAGCGCCGACCTGCTGGTCAACCGGGCCGACCAGCTCGTGGCCGGGGACCCGGCGGCGGCCGCCGCCGACTACGCCCGGGCCGCCTCCCTCGCCCGCCGGGCCGGGGGCTCCGCAGCCCTGGCGGCGGCCCTGCGCGGACTCGGGGACCTGGCCCTGCGGGACGGGGACCCGGCGCGGGCCGGACACCTGTACACGGAGGCCCTGGAGCGGATCGACCCGCACTGGGTCAAGAGCGCGGGCAGCCGCGTACGGGCCCTCGCGGGGCTGGGCCGGGTGGCGGAGTCGAACGGCGACCGCCCGGCGGCCCGCGCCCGCTACGCGGAGGCCGCCGCGTCGGCGGCGGCCGTGGTGGGCGGCACCTCCCCGGAGGCACTCCGCCTGCTGGGCCTACCGCAGGAGGTCGTCGACCTGGTAACCACCCACACCCCCTGACGACCGTCCGGCGACCTCCCCGCCCGCCCCGGAACCGCGGCCCCCCACCGGTGATGCCCACGGCGCACCGTTCACCCGTTGCCGAAGGCCCAGTCCGCGGACACATCCCCCATTTCGCCCCCCTCGCGTGCCCCGGGCCACGCACCCAGGGGGCCCAGGGAACCTCCGGCCCCGGGCTCCGGACCGCGGGCCGCGGGCCGCGCCGGGTGCGAGCTGCTGATCGTGCGGGGCGCGGGGGCTCGGGCCCCGGGCCCGACGTTCCCCGAACCGGCTCCGCTCGGCTGAACGGCCCTCGGGCCGGGCGGGGGTGGCCGTCCCGCCGGCGGGACAGTGGGGCTCGGGCGGGGGGCGGGGGCATTGCCCGATCGAGGCCGCGCTTGCCATGCTCGAACGCGACGGCGCCCGCCCCCGGCCGCTTCCGGACCGCCGCCGGCGGGCGCTCCACCCGGTCCCGCGGGACCCGGGGGCCGCCGGGCACGGCGGCGGACCGGGCCCGGTGTGCGGCCGTGGAGCGCGGAGCCGCGCCGCGTCCGCGCACCGCCGGCGCCCGGTGACGCGTCCGGGCCGGGCGGACACAACCAGTTGGTCGCCTTCCGTTCCGCTCGGGTCCGCCCGGGTCTGCCACCGTCCGGACCAGCCCCCTCACACCCCGGCCCCCTCACACCCCGGCCCCCACCCCAGGCCCCTCAACCCCGCCCCTGGAGCCCATGGATGAACACCGAACTGCTGATGTCCGATGCCACCCACTTCCGCATCGACTACGTCATCAACCCGTACATGGACACGAGCGTCCAGCCGGACGCCCGGGCCGCCGTCTCCGAGCACGACGCGATCGCCGCCGCCCACCTCGCGGCCGGCCGCACGGTCCACCGGATGGCGTCCGCCCCGGAGTGCCCCGACATGGTGTACACGGCCAACGGGGCCTGGGTGTGCGGCGACCGCGCCGTACTGGGCGACCCGCCGGCGGCCCGTGCCGCCGAGATCCCGTACTTCCGGTCCTGGCTGAAGGAGAACGGCATCGACGTGTTCGACGCCCCGTACTCCTTCAGCGGCCAGGGCGACACCCTGGCCTGCGGGGACCTGCTGCTGGCGGGCCACGGGCAGCGCACGGACCGCCGGATGCACGACGTGCTCGCGGACCTGACCGGCCACCAGGTGGTGCCGCTGCGCACGGCCGGGGAAGAGTGGTACGACCTGGACCTGGCCGTGGCCGTGATCGACGAGGGCACGCTCGCCTACTACCCGGGCGCGCTGGAGCCGGAGAGCGTCGGCGTGCTGCGTTCCCTCGGACTCGAACTCATCGAGGTGAGCACCGAGGAGGCCCGGGCCTTCGCCCTCAACCTGATCAGCGACGGCAGGACCGTGACGATGACCACCGGCGCGCCGCGACTCGCCGCGACCCTGCGCGAACGGGGCGCCACGGTGGTGGAACTCGACACGGCTCAGCTCCGCAAGGGCGGCGGAGGGGTCCGCTGCACGGCCCTCACCCTGGACAACCCGGTCCCGGCGGGCCGCTAGGCCGGGGCGGCGGGGGCGGGGAGTCCGGGGCGGGTGCCGGTGCTGACGGCGGACTGCAGGACGTGGGCCGCCCATTCGTTCAGGCTCAGCCCGCAGGCGGCCGCCGTTTCCAGGAGCCGGTCGAGGTCCGGCTTCGGCAGGGCGATCCGCAGGGTGGCCTCCTCGCCCGCCGGCTCCGCCGCGGCCCCGCCGTGCTGTTCGGCGAGGCCCGCCCGGAGCTGTCGCCGGAGCTCGTTGCGCGACCAGCGCTGTTCCTCGGCACGCCGCAGCCAGTAGTCCTGTTCGGGCCGGGCCAGCCGGGCCACCTCCGCGTGGTGGGCGAAGCTGAGCGCGTCGCGGCGGCGGTGCTGCTCGAACCGGCGGGCCACCCACGCGTAGTTGCGCAGGGTCTGGTAGTCGAGCCCGGTCCGGCCGACGGCCTCCCGGTAGCGGCCGCTGTAGGCGTTCTCCCCGAACAGGAGCCAGTCGCCCATCCACCAGGCGGAGGAGCTGGCCAGCTCCCGCAGCTGGCTGCCGATCTCCTCCCAGGCCCGTTGCGGCATGGCCGGCGAGAAGGTCATGCCCGACTTGGTCAGCGCCTCCAGGCAGGGCAGCTGGCTGAGGGTCACCCTGCGGGTCCCGGGAGCGCGGTGCGCCCGGGTGGGCCGTTCTTCTTCGGTACGGACGCCCGACATCTCGCATCATCCCCCTGCGCCTCGACGGGCCACCCGGCACGTCACGTCACGGCCTTCCGGCTGGCCAGACTAGGCACGCGGGGGTGTCCCCCCGCGGGGGTTGAGACGGACTTGACGGCGATCTGAGCAACCTGGCGACGAACTGGGGACACCCCTCAGCAAGCCGGCCCGGGGGTCGCTCAGGCGGCGCGGCTGATCACGATGTCGCCCATGCCGGTACGGGCCCGCACCTCCACCACGCCCTCGGACCCCTCGGGGCCCGCGGAGGGGCCGAGGGAGTTGTGCACCTTGCCCAGCCGGGAGGTGACGTCGAGCCAGGCGGCGACGGAGCCCCGGATGCCGATGTCGATCCGGCCGGCGGCGGTCTGGAGGTCGGCCCTGCCGCGGGCCAGCTCGCCGACGCGGATGGCGCCGTTCGCGGACTTGGCCTCGACGGAGCCGTGCGCCCGGTCGACGGTGATGGAGCCGTTGGAGCTGTTCGCCCGTACGTCTCCGGTGACCTCGCCGATCTCCGTGTCCCCGTTGACGTTCTTGACGGTCGCCGCGCCGTCGACCCGGCCGATGCGGATCCGGCCGGCGCCGTGGACCTCGGCGTCGCCGGTGCAGCGGTCGAGGCGGACGTCGCCGTGTCCGGTGCGCAGCACGACCGGGCCGGCCCCGTCGACCCGGATGTCCCCGGCGCCGGACTTCAGGACGCACTCCCCGAAGGCCCCTTCCAGGACGAGGGGGCCCACGCCCGTGGCGGCCCGGACGCGGGAGCCGGCCGGCAGCTCGACGCACACCTCGACCGAGCCGATCCGGCCGAACGGGAGGCGCTTGCGGGCACCGCGCACCGTGAGGGTGCCGTCGGCGTGGTCGACCCTGCTCTCCCGGGCCGCGCGCTCGTCCTCCGGGTCGCCGGGGTCGGCGGGCAGCACCTCGACGACGGTGTCCGTCCGCTGCCCGGCCGTGAGGCGGACGGATCCCACCTCGATCTCGACGGACACGGCGAGCGGTGCGGGGGTCTCGAAGGTAAGCATGGGGGTCCGATCCTCATGACGTGGTGCGGGCTCCCGCCGGTCGGGCGGGCGAGGGGGTGCTGGGGCGGCGGCCGGGCGGCCCGGGGTCAGCGCACCCAGCCGGTGAAGCTCTGGCCGGCGCGGGTGCGGCGCAGCCCCGCGGGCTGCTCGGCGGCGGCGTCGGACAGGGCCGCCGACAGGGTGCGGACCACCCAGGAGTTGACGGAGATCCCCTCGCGGGCCGCCGCCTCCTCGGCGCGGACCTTGAGGTGGGCGGGCAGGCGCAGGTTGATCCGTGCCGTCCCGCCGTCCTCGCCCTCGGGCAGGACGGGGGCCGGGGGTGCGGCCGGGGCGGAGGGGCGCTCCTCGTAGACGGGCTCGGTCTCCGGGAGGCTGACGACGAACTCCGGATCCAGGCCCCGCAGCCGTACGGAGACCGATCCCGGCGCCAGGTCCCGCGTGACCTCGTCCATCGCGTCGGACAGGGCGTTCAGGAGCGTCAGCCGGGTGGCCGACTCCAGCGGGGCGGTGAGCCGTCCGGCCAGGGCGCGGGCCTCGTCCCCGCCCGCGTCGGCGGCGACGGCGAGCTCGTGCCGAAGGTTCTCTACGTACGGCCTCAGATCCATGGCGCCACTATGGCACACGGGTGGCACCATGACCAGGACGGACGAATGCCACGCCCCTCCTCCCCGGCGGCAAGGCAGCGGCAGGACGGCGGTGAGCCGGTGGTGACCGCGCGGTGAGCGCCCCCGAGCACGCTGGGGCACATGAAGAACACCACCGCGAACACCGCCCCGTACACCGCCGCGAACACCGCCGCGAACACCGCCCCTTACGCCGCCGCGAACACCGCCCCGTACACCGCCGCCCGTACCGTCCTGATCTCCGGCGCGTCCGTCGCCGGCCCCGCACTGGCCTACTGGCTCCACCGCCACGGCTTCGCCCCCACCATCGTCGAGCGGGCTCCCGCCCTGCGCGACGGCGGCTACGCCGTCGACTTCCGCGGCGAGGCCCACCTGACGGTGCTGCGCCGCATGGGCATCCTGGACGCCCTGCGGGCGGCCCGCACCGGCACCGGCTCCATGTCGTACGTCAACAGCGCGGGCAAGCCGCAGGCGAAGCTCCCCGCCGACCTGTTCTCCGGGGACCTGGAGGTGCTCCGGGGCGACCTGGCGCGGATCCTCTACGACGCGACGAAGGAGCACACCGAGTACGTCTTCGGGGACTCCGTCACCTCCCTCGCCGAGGACGCCGACGGGGTCCACGTCACCTTCGAGCGCGGCGCACCCCGCCGCTTCGACCTGGTGATCGGCGCCGACGGCCTGCACTCCCGCACCCGCAGCCTGGCCTTCGGCCCGGAGGAGCGCTACGTCAAGCACCTCGGCGTCTACTGCGCCATCTTCACCACCGCCAACCACCTCGGCCTCGACCGCACCGGACACGCCTACCGCACCGCCGGCCGGCTGGTGGCGATGTACAGCGCCCGCGAGAACACGGAGGCCAAGGCCCTCTTCTACTTCGGCTCGCCACAGCTGGACCTCGACCGCCGCGACGTGACGCGCCAGCAGCAGCTGCTCGCCGAGCAGTTCGCGGGCAACGGCTGGCAGAGCGACCACCTGCTGGAGCAGATGCGCCACGCCCCGGACTTCTACTTCGACTCCGTCGGCCAGGTGCGCATGGACAGCTGGTCGCGCGGCCGGGTCGCCCTGCTCGGCGACGCCGCGTACTGCCCGTCCTCCCTGTCGGGCATGGGCTCGGGGCTCGCGCTGGTCGGCGCGTACGTCCTCGCCGGGGAGCTCGCCGCCGCGCGCGGCGACCACCGCACCGCCTTCGCCCGCTACGAGCGGGAGATGCGGGCGTACGCGGAGGGCTGCCAGAAGATGGGCGACGGGGTGGCGAAGCTGATGGTCCCCGAGAGCCGGCTGCTCGGGGCCTTCCTCAACCGCTACTACAAGGTCATGCCGTACCTGCCGGGCAAGGACATGGCCGCGAAGATCGCCCGCAAGGCCGCCGAGAACATCACCCTGCGCGACTACGCCGCCGAACCGGCCCCCCGATAGCCGTCCCGCCGACTCGTCGTCCCGTCGGCGGTGGGAAACCGGCTGGACACCAAAACCTAGACCCCCTAGGTTTATACCTAGAGCAACCAGCCAGAGACTTGGCCACAAGGAGGCGCCGCATGGTGCGCGCAGGACTCAACGCCGCACGGCTCACGGAGGCGGCCGCCGAGATGGCGGACGAGGCCGGGATCGAGAAGGTGTCCCTGTCCGCGCTCGCCCGGCGGTTCGGCGTCAAGGACGCGAGCCTGTACTCGCACGTCCGCAACCTGCGGGAACTGCGGGTGCGGGTGGCTCTGCTGGCGGGCGAGGAGATGACCGCGCGGATCGCGGTCGCCGTCGCAGGGCGGTCGGGCAAGGACGCGCTGGTCGCGTTCGCCGACGCCTACCGGGAGTACGCCCTGGAACGCCCCGGCCGTTACGCCGCCTCGCAGATGCGGTTCGACCCGGAGGAGGTGGCCGGCTCGGCCGGGCTGCTGCGCAGCGTGGAGCTGACCTACGGGATGCTGCGCGGCTACGGGCTGGAGGACCCCGACCTGACGGACGCGGCCCGGCTGCTGCGCGCCACCTTCCACGGCTACGTCCACCTGGAGCTGAGCGGGGCCTTCGGGCACTCCCGCGAGGTCCGGACGTCCTGGGCACGCGGCCTCGACGCACTCCACGTGGCCCTGGAGAACTGGCCGCCGACCACCAAGGGGGAACCACGATGACGACCACACCCACGACCACACCCACCACGGCGCCCACCACCGGAACGCTCGCCGTCCCCGGAGCCACCCTGTATTACGAGCGGCGCGGCACCGGCCCCGTCCTGCTCCTCGTCCCCGGCGGCGGGGCGGACGCCGGCCTGTTCGCGGGCATGGCCCCGGCCCTGGCCGCAACCGGACGCACCGTGGTCTCGTACGACCCCCGCGGCCAGTCCCGCAGCACCCTCGACGGCCCGGCCGCCGACCAGCGGGTGGCGGACTGGGCCGACGACGCCCGCCGGATCCTGGACCTGGTCTCCCCCGGCGAACCGGCGGACGTCCTCGGCTGCAGCGCGGGTGCCGTCGCCGCGCTCGGGCTGCTGGCCCGTCACCCGGAGCGGGTCCGCCGGGTGGTGGCGCACGAGCCGCCGCTGGTGGAGGTCCTGCCGGACCCCGCCCCGCACCGGGCCCTCTTCGCCGAGGTCCGCGAGCTGACCCGCACGCAGGGCCCGGCCGCGGGGATGGCCCACATGGCCCAGGGCCTGGGCGGAACCCCCGAGCGCCAGGAAGCCGCCGAACTGCCGCCGGAGATCCTGGAGATGGCCCCGCGCATGTACGCCAACCAGCCGTTCTTCCTGGAACACGTCCTGGTCCCGTTCACGTCCGCCACCCCCGACGCACCCGCCCTGCGCACCGCCGCCGACCGCCTCGTACTGGCGGCCGGCGAGGACTCCCGCGCCATCCCCGCCCTCTACGGCCCCGCGGCCCGCCTCTCGGCCCTGACGGGCGCCCCTTTCACGGAGTTCCCGGGCGGCCACGTCGGCTGCGCCGAACACCCGACCCCCTTCGCCACCCGCCTCCTGGAGACCCTGACCAGAAAGGACCGGATGACGCCCTGGATGTCGTCCGTGCCGCAACCGCGGCCGGGGTGACGGGCGGGCGGTGGGTCACGGGGTCGGGAGGGCCACGGGGGTCGTGGTGGTCAGGTAGCGAATGGACACCGGGCGGGCGAGCAGGTCGTCGAAGAGCCCGGCCACGTGGCGGAAGTGCGGGGTGGTGAAGTGGAATTCCAGCGCCTCCGGCCCGGCCCACTCCTCGACGATCACCATCCGCTCCGGCCGGTTCGGGTCGGCGTACGGCTCGTAAGCCAGGCAGCCCTCCTCCGCGACGGACGGTTCGATCATGGCCTCCAGAGCGGTGCGCAGGTCGTCCTCACGGCCGGGCTTGGCCTCGAACGCGGCGATGACGGTCAGGGTCATGACGGATGCCTCCTCAGGCGGTCGGTCTCGCTGTTGCGGTGACAAGGGAGATCCTTCCGCCGCGACGACCGGATGCCCAGGGCGGAGCTCGGCCCTGGGACCGGCGAACCGGGGGTCCGGCAGTACCCCCTCTCCGGGAGCCTCCCGCCCCGACAGGGGTGGACCGGAGCTACCCGAAGGCTCCCGGCGCCAACGGATTTGCCCGGCGGCCGGCGGCCCGGTGCCGGACTGCACGCCCTCTTAGGATGGGCGGATGAACGCCAAGGCCGAACTCGGTGCGTACCTCCGCTCGCGGCGGGCCCGGATCAAGCCCGAGGAGACCCGGCTGGGTGCCGGGTACGGCGAGCGGCGCCGGGTGCCGGGGTTGCGGCGGGAGGAGCTGGCGCAGCTGGCCGGCGTGAGCGTCGACTACTACGTGCGGTTCGAGCAGGGCCGCACCCAGAAGGTCTCCGCCGGGGTCATCGACGCGGTGGCCGACGCCCTGTGCCTCACGGACCCCGAGCGCGCGCACCTGCACGACCTGGCCCGCGCGGTGGGCCGCCGGACGTCGGCGGGGCCGGCCGCGCAGACGCCGAGCGCCGGGCAGCTGCGGTTGCTCCACGCCATGTCCGACGTCCCCGCCTACCTGGTCGGACGGCGCACCGACCTGCTGGCCTGGAACCGGCTCTACGCCGAACTGCTCGGCCCCTCCCTCGCCACGGTGGCGCCGGAACACCGCAACACGGCGTGGCTGGCCTTCCTCGACGAGGACGTCCGCGCCCGCTACGTGAACTGGGAAGCCAAGGCCCGCAACGCGGTCGCCTACCTGCGCCGCGACCACGGACGGCACCCGGACGACCCGGCCTTCGCCGCGCTGGTCGCCGAACTGGAGCACCGCAGCCCCGAGTTCCGTGCGCTGTGGGCGGAGCGGGAGGTGGCCGACCGGATCACCGGCGACTACCTCATGTGGCATCCGGCCGTCGGCGAGCTCGCCCTCACCTTCGAGAGTTTCCGGTCCGCCGCCGACCCGGACATCAGCCTGATCGCCTACACAGCCGAGCCGGGCTCTCCGTCCGAGGCCGCCCTGCGCACGCTGGCCGCCCGGTGCTCAGCGGGCGACGGTCCAGGTGTCGGGGCCGGTGAGGAGTGCTCCTAGGTCCGCCTTGCCGTAGCGCTCGACGGCGGTGTCGAGCTGGTCGGCCATGAGGGTGTCGTAGACGGGCCGGTCGGTGTTGCGGAAGACGCCGATGGGGGTGTGGTGGAGGGTGTCGGGGTCGGCGAGGCGGGAGAGGGCGAAGGCGGTGGTGGGGGTCGCCGCGTGCGCGTCGTGGACCAGGATCTGCGACTCGTTCCCCGGCGTCACGGTGACGACTTCCAGGTCTCCGGTCTGCTGGTTGCGGATGACGCCCTTGGTCTGGTCGGTGCCGAAGCGGATGGGGTGGCCGTGTTCGAGGCGGATGAGGGCTTCTTCGGCCTGGTCGTTGTCCTTGAGGGCGTCGAAGGCGCCGTCGTTGAAGATGTTGCAGTTCTGGTAGATCTCGACGAGGGCGGTTCCGGGGTGGTCGGCTGCCTGGCGCAGGACCTCGGTGAGGTGTTTGCGGTCGGAGTCGATGGTCCGGGCGACGAAGGAGGCTTCGGCGCCCAGGGCGAGGGAGACCGGGTTGAAGGGGGCGTCGAGGGAGCCCATGGGGGTGGATTTGGTGATTTTGCCGAGTTCGGAGGTGGGGGAGTACTGGCCTTTGGTGAGGCCGTAGATCCTGTTGTTGAAGAGGAGGATCTTGAGGTTGACGTTGCGGCGGAGGGCGTGGATGAGGTGGTTGCCGCCGATGGAGAGGGCGTCGCCGTCGCCGGTGACGACCCAGACGGAGAGGTCGCGGCGGGAGGTGGCCAGGCCGGTGGCGATGGCGGGGGCGCGGCCGTGGATGGAGTGCATCCCGTAGGTGTTCATGTAGTACGGGAAGCGGGAGGAGCAGCCGATGCCGGAGACGAAGACGATGTTCTCGCGGGCGAGGCCGAGTTCGGGCATGAAGCCCTGGACTGCGGCGAGGACGGCGTAGTCACCGCAGCCCGGACACCAGCGGACCTCCTGGTCCGACTTGAAGTCCTTGGCGGCCAGGGGGGTCTCCGCCTTGGGGATCAGGGTCAGTGCCTCAGGCATCGATGGTCTCCTTCAGGGCCGCGGCGAGCTCCTCGGCCTTGAACGGCATGCCGTTGACCTGGGTGTGGGAGCGGGCGTCCACCAGGTACCGGGCGCGGATGAGGGTGGCGAGCTGGCCCAGGTTCATTTCGGGGACGACCACCCGTTCGTAGTGCTTCAGGGCCTCGCCGAGGTTGGCGGGGAAGGGGTTGAGGTGGCGCAGGTGGGCCTGGGCGATCGCGATTCCTCCGGCGCGCAGGCGGCGGACGGCGGCGGTGATGGGGCCGTAGGTGGAGCCCCAGCCCAGGACCAGGGTGCGGGCGCCGTCCGGGTCGTCGACGTCGAGGCCGGGGACCTCGATGCCGTCGATCTTGGCCTGGCGGGTGCGGACCATGAGGTCGTGGTTGGCGGGGTCGTAGGAGATGTTGCCCGTGCCGTCCTGCTTCTCGATCCCGCCGATGCGGTGCTCCAGGCCCGGTGTGCCGGGGACGGCCCAGGGGCGGGCGAGGGTCTGCGGGTCCCGCTTGTACGGCCAGAAGACTTCCGTGCCGTCCGCGAGCTGGTGGTTGGGGGCGGTCGCGAACTGCACGCCGAGGTCCGGCAGGTCGGCCACGTCCGGGATCCGCCAGGGCTCGGAGCCGTTGGCGAGGTAGCCGTCGGAGAGCAGGAAGACCGGTGTGCGGTAGGTCAGGGCGATCCGCGCGGCCTCCAGCGCGGCGTCGAAGCAGTCCGCCGGGGTGCGCGGGGCGACGACGGGGACGGGCGCCTCGCCGTTGCGGCCGTACATGGCCTGGAGGAGGTCGGCCTGCTCGGTCTTGGTCGGCAGACCGGTGGACGGGCCGCCGCGCTGGATGTCCACGATCAGCAGGGGCAGCTCCAGGGAGACCGCCAGGCCGATGGTCTCGGACTTCAGGGCCACACCCGGGCCGGAGGTGGTGGTGACGCCCAGGGCCCCGCCGAACGCGGCACCCAGCGCGGCGCCGATGCCGGCGATCTCGTCCTCGGCCTGGAAGGTCCGCACCCCGAAGTTCTTGTGCTTGCTCAGCTCGTGCAGGATGTCCGAGGCCGGGGTGATGGGGTAGGAGCCCAGGTAGAGCGGCAGGTCCGCCTGGCGGGCCGCCGCGATCAGCCCGTAGGACAGGGCCAGGTTCCCCGAGATGTTGCGGTACGTGCCGGTGGGGAAGGCCCTGGTCGCGGGGGCGACCTCGTAGGAGACCGCGAAGTCCTCCGTCGTCTCCCCGAAGTTCCAGCCCGCCCGGAACGCCGCCACGTTCGCCTCGGCGATCTCCGGCTTCTTCGCGAACTTCTGGCGCAGGAAGCTCTCCGTGCCCTCCGTCGGACGGTGGTACATCCACGACAGGAGACCGAGGGCGAACATGTTCTTGCTGCGCTCGGCCTCCTTACGGGTGAGACCGAAATCCTTCAGCGCCTCCACCGTCAGAGTGGTCAGCGGGACCTGGTGGATGTTGTAGGCGTCGAGGGAGCCGTCCTCCAGGGGCGAGGTGTCGTAGCCGACCTTGGCCATCGGGCGCTTGGTGAACTCGTCCGTGTTCACGATGATCTCCGCGCCGCGCGGCACGTCGGCGATGTTCGCCTTCAGCGCGGCCGGATTCATCGCGACCAGCACGTTCGGCGCGTCACCCGGGGTCAGGATGTCGTGGTCCGCGAAGTGCAGCTGGAACGAGGACACCCCGGGCAGGGTCCCGGCAGGGGCACGGATCTCGGCGGGGAAGTTCGGCAGCGTCGAGAGGTCGTTGCCGAAGGACGCCGTCTCCGAGGTGAAACGGTCACCCGTCAGCTGCATACCGTCACCCGAGTCACCCGCGAAACGGATGACCACCCGGTCGACACGGCGGATCCCGGTCTTCGTCACCATGTCAGGCAGCGCCCTGCTCTTCGCGGCGCAGCTCCGGCTCGTGCTTGTAGCCCATGATCAGCACGTCCCGGACGGCCGCCTTCGTCGGGTCCACCGGGTGGATGGGGCGCACGGCGTGCAGGATTTGGCCGTCGGACCAGAACATCGTGTCCATCTGCTCGGTCAGGCAGAACTCGGCCACGAGCTCCCGCTCCAGGCTGTAGACCTGCGACTCGCCGCCGGCGGCGTTGAAGCGGCCCATCAGGTGGATGACGCCGAAGTCGACCTCGTCGCGGTGCGGGCCCTCGGGGGTGGGTTCGCCCGTCTCGTCCGGGGTGCTGATGATGCGGAACTGGTGGCACTGGACGTCCCAGGGGTCGTCCAGCCAGGACTCCTCGGGGACGGGGAAGTTCTCGAAGTCGGCGCGCAGCAGCCGGGTCAGCAGCGGGTTGGCCAGCGTGGTGCGGCTGAGCGGGGCCACGTCGCGGTCGATGCCGCCGGCGTAGTCGTTGGCGTTCATCGACTGGAAGTAGGGGCGGTGCGGGCGCAGCCGGACCTCTCCGGTGCGGGGGACGAAGAAGAAGCGGTCGTAGGCGCGCTCGCGGAAGCGGGATCCGCCCTTCAGGTAGCGGTCCGTCTCCAGGTTCTCCCATTCGGCGGCCAGTTCCTTCACGTGCTGCCGCAATTCGGCGTCGATGACGAGCCGGTCGGCCGGCAGCAACGAATATCCGTTGGCCCGCAGTTCTTCCCTTGCCTCGGTCTGCATGATTGGCTCCTCCACCGCCGGATCTCACACTGCGCTTCCGAGGTTCCCACGGCGCTGCTGACGCTGAACTGACGGAGTTCGGCGGGTTTGCACGTCAGATCGGCGTCAGCCGGTCGTCACACGGCCTGTGCTTCACTCGGCCGGTATGACAGAACTCTTGACGTCCTCGCCCCGGACGGAACGCCGGACGGTCCTTGAGGAAATCGTCGTCGCGGAATTCAAGAAGGCGCTGCTCATGCCCGACGACGAGGAGCTGCCCCTGGAGGACAGCTTCTTCGAGCTCGGCATGACGTCCCTGCTGCTCACCATGGTCAAGCAGCGGCTGGAGGAGCAGCTGGGGCGGGGTATCAGCAGTACGGCCCTGTTCAACCAGCCCACGGTCGAGCGGCTGACCGACTATCTGGCCTCGGACGTGCTGGCCGACGTCTTCGACGCGAACTGAGAACCGAGAGGGGAACGGCGGCCATGCCGGGACATCCGGAATTGCAGGAAAGGATCGACGCCGCGGAGGAGACCGTCCGCCGGCAGCAGGAGGAGCTCGGGCGTTTCCGTTCGGAAAAGCACGAGCCGATCGCCGTGGTCGGTATCGGAATGCGTCTGCCCGGGGGGAACAATGCGATATCCGATCTCGACGCGTTCCTGCGCGAGGGGCGTTCCGGAATAGGGCCGCTGCCGCGCGACCGCTGGGTCCCGGAGGTGGCCGAGGACGGCATCACGGCCGTCGCGGGCGGTTTCCTCGACCGTATCGACGCGTTCGACGCGCAGTTCTTCAACATTCCGCCCAAGGACGCGCCGTTCATCGACCCCGCGCAGCGGCTGCTGATGGAGACCGTGTGGGAGGCCCTGGAGGACGCCGGGATCGATCCGGCGGGTCTTCGGCACGGCGACGGCGGGGTGTACGTGGGGGCCTCGCCGCTCGACTTCGCGCTGGAGCTGGAGGGGCTGTCCGACGAGCAGCTGGACGGGAGCCTGACGACGGGGCTCGGCGCGTACTCGCTGTCGGGGCGGCTGTCGTACTTCCTGGGCTGGCGCGGCCCGAGCCTGACGACGGACACCGCGTGCGCGGCGTCGCTGACGGCCCTGCACCTGGCGGTGGAGGGGCTGCGGCGCCGGGAGTGCGGGATCGCGCTGTGCGCCGGGGTGAACACCCTGCACAACCCGCGCTCGTACGTGATCCTCTCGCACGCGCAGATGCTGGCCCCGGACGGGCACTGCAAGACCTTCGACGAGAGCGCCGACGGCTACGCGCGCGCCGAGGGCTGCGGGGCGCTGGTCCTCAAGCGGCTGTCGGACGCGCTGGCGGACGGGGACCGGGTGCTGGCGCTGGTCCGCGGGACCGCGATCGGGCAGGACGGGGAGAGCGCGGGCCTGAGCGCGCCCAACGGCACGGCGCAGGAGGCCGTGATGCGGGCGGCGCTGGCGAACGCGCGGCTGGAGCCGGGCGACATCCAGTACGTGGAGGCGCACGGGACGGGCACCCCGCTGGGCGACCCGATCGAGATGGGCTCGGTCAACGGGGTGTTCGGCGCCTCCCACGACCGGGAGGACCCGCTGGTCATCGGCTCGCTGAAGGCCAACATCGGGCACATGGAGCCGGCGGCCGGGCTGGGCGCGGTGATCAAGGTGATCACGCAGATGCGCGCCGGGGCCTTCTTCCCGCACGTGTGGCGGAACCTGTCGGGGCGGATCCCGTGGGACACGTACCCGATCACGGTGGCGACCGAGGAACGGCCGTGGAAGGCGCCGGTGCGCCGGGCGACCGTCAACGGGTTCGGGGTCGCCGGGGCCATCGCGGTGGCGGTGCTGGAGGAGCCGCCCGCGTCCGTGCCGGCCGAGGGGGCTCCCGTGCCGGAGGAGGGCGGGCAGGTGTTCACGCTCTCCGCCAAGTCGCGCCCGGCGCTGCGGCTCCAGGCCGAGCGGTACGCGCGTTTCCTCGCCGAGCACCCGGACACCTCCCTCGCCGACCTGTGCCGTACCCGGGCCACGGGCCGCTCCCACTTCCGGTACCGGGCGGCGGCCGCCGTCCGGGACACCGGGGAGCTGGCCGGGCACCTGGAGCGGTGGAGCGCCCCGCCGCGCGGGGACGGCAAGCCCGACGCGTTCCGCAAAACGGCCTTCCTGTTCACCGGCTCCGGTTCGCAGTACGTGGGCATGGGCCGGGCCCTGTACGGCCGCTTCCCCGTCTTCACCGCCTGCGTGGACGAGTGCGACGCGCTGTTCGCCCCGCTGCTGGGGCGGTCGGTGGCCGCGGTGATGTTCGGGGAGGTGCCGGACGCCGAGGAGACCCTGGCCCGTACGTCCTTCACGCACGCGGCGCTGTTCACCCTGGAGTACGCCCTCGCGCGGCTGTGGCTGTCGTGGGGGGTGCGGCCGAGCGTGCTGATCGGGCACAGCGTCGGGGAGATCGTCGCGGCGACGGTGGCCGGGCTGTTCACCCTGCCCGACGGGGTCGCGTTCCTCGCCGCCCGCTCCCGGCTGATCGAGTCGGTGTCGGCGCCGGGCGGGATGGCGGCGGTGTCGGCGCCGGCGGAGGAGGTGCGGGAGCGGCTGGCGGCGTGGCCGCAGCTGGCGGTGGCGGCGGTCAACGCGCCGCAGCAGGTGGTGGTCTCGGGCGCGGCGGACGCCCTGGCCGAGGCGGTGGAGGCGCTGCGCGGGCCGGGCTGGACGGTGACCGAGCTGCACGTGTCGGCGGCGTTCCACTCACCGCTGATGGCCGAGGTGTCGCAGCCGCTGGCCGAGGTGCTGCGCGGGATCGCCTTCGGGGAGCCGCAGCTGCCGATCGTGTCGAACCTGACCGGCCGGATCGCCGATCCGCGGGAGCTGGCCACGCCCGAGTACTGGGTGCGGCACGTCAACGAGACGGTGGAATTCGCGGCCGGGGTGCGCACCATCGCCGAGCGCGGCCGGCACGTGTTCCTGGAGGTCGGCCCGTCCTCGGCGCTGACCTCGCTGGCCCGGCGGAGCGTGCCGCAGGAGCAGCACCGCTGGCTGTGCAGCCTCCGTTCGAAGGACAGCACCGGCGCCGCCCTGGAGTCGGCGCTGGCGGGCGCGTACGCGGCGGGGCTGAACATCGCCTGGGGCGAGGTGTACGCGGGCCGGCCCGGCCGGCGGATCCCGCTGCCCGGCTACGCCTTCGACCGGCGCGAGTACCGGCTCCCGGCCCGGCCCGCCGGGCGCGGCGGGGCCGGCGGCGACGGGCACCCGCTGCTCGGGCGGGAGAGCGGACGGGACGGCGGGCGGCGGGAGTTCACGGCGCGGATCAGCGCCCAGCAGCCGGCGTACCTGGCCGACCACACCATCGGCGGACAGGTCTTCCTGCCCGCCGCCGCCTACCTGGAGCTGCTGCTCGCCGTGCAGGACGAGGTCCACGGCGACACGGGCCGGGCGGTGGAGGACGTCCGCTTCCACGAGGCGCTGTTCCTGTCGGACCGGCCGACGCTGCTGCTGACCCGGGTCCGCCCCGGGCCGGACGGGCGGCTGGAGGTGGAGGTCTCCAGCCGGGGCGGCGACGAGCCCGAGGGCGCCGAACGGCTGCACGCCACCGCTTCGATCGCGGCCGAGGCCGACTACGCGGGCAGCGGCCTCGGCGGCCCGGCCCGGACCCTGCTGGCGCTGACCGGGGCCCTGGACGGCGAGGAGCCCTCGCGGGTGATGGACGGCGCGGAGGTGAAGGCCGCGTACGCGGAGGCCGGGCTGGAGTACGGGCCGCAGTTCCTGCGGGCCCGCTCGGTGACCTCGTACGGCCCGGACTTCGCGGTGACCGAGCTCGCGGGCGGGGACGTGTCCCGGGCCGAGCTGCTGCCCCCGCCGCTGCTGGACGGGTCCACGCACGGCCTGGCGGCGCTCACCGACGACGGCAAGCGGTACGTGGCCACCAGCGTGGGCCGGCTGCGCGCCTTCAAGAAGCCGCGCGGGGAGGTGCTGCGCTCGGCGGCCCGGGTCACGCGCGCCGAGGACCCGGAGCGGACGGACCCGGCGTTCACCCTGGACGTGCTGCTGCTGGAGGAGGACGGCCGGCCGGTGATGGAGCTGTCCGGCATGGGCTTCACCCGGCTCCCGGACCGCCCGGTGGAGGCGGCGGCCGCCGAACGCACCGCGCAGGCGGCGGCTTCGGCGGCGCCGGTGGACGTGGAGGCGCTGGCGGCGGCCGGGCCGGAGGAGCGGCAGACGGCGATGGTGGCCCTGATCCGGGCGACGGTCGCGGCGCTGCTGGCGGTCGACGACCCGGAGTACATCGACACCCGGGCGAGCTTCCTGGAGCTCGGCGTGGACTCGCTGACGGCCATCGTGCTGAAGAACCAGCTCCAGACGCGGCTGCGGATCCCGCTGCTGTCCTCGGCGGTCTTCGACCACCCGTCGGTGGAGGAGCTCGCCGAGCTGCTGTCCGTGCGGCTGGCGGCCGGGGCGGCGCCGGCTCCGGCCGCGGCCTGAACTGCCCTCCCCCCCGAACCGGGGCCACGGCGGAACGCCTCGGCCGCCGTGGCCCCCTCAACCGTCCGAGCGACCGACAAGGGAAACGAACCCATGGACAACCGTACGGAGGACCGGACCCTCGCCGCCCGCGCGGCGCTGCACGCCCGGACCCGGCCCGACCAGCCCGCGGTGGTGTGCGAGGACCGTGCGCTCACCTACGGGGAGCTGCACCGGGAGAGCAACCGCACCGCGCACGCGCTGCTGGCCGCGGGGCTCGCGGTCGGATCGCGGGTGGGCTATCTGGGCCGGGAGTCCGAGCGCTACTACGACCTGGCGCTGGGCTGCGCGAAGAGCGGCGCGGTGCTGGTGCCGGTGAACTCGCGGCTCACGGTCGGCGAGGTCGAGCACGTCCTGCGCGACTCGGAGGCAGAACTCCTCTTCGTGGAGCGGGAGTTCAGACCCCTGGTGGACAAGCTGCGGCCGGTGCTGCCGGGGCTGCGCGAGGTCGTGGAGATGGACTCGGACCGCCATGTGGCGGGCGGGTTCCTCGACTGGAAGGCCGGCCTGCCGGACACCGAGCCGCCGACGGCCGGTGCTGCCGGTTTCGACGATCCGGTGGCGCAGCTGTACACGAGCGGGACGACCGGGCTGCCGAAGGGGGTGGTGCTGGCGCAGCGGACCTTCTTCACCTTCATCGCCGACACCCGGGCGGCCGGGGTGGACTGGATCGACTGGCGGCCCGAGGACCGGGGGCTGAGCTGCTTCCCGGGCCTGCACACGGCCGGGTTCGGCTGGTTCATGCACGCCTTCAACGCGGGCGCGACGACGGTGGTGATGCGCCAGTTCGTCGCCGACGAGGCGACCCGGCTGATCGAACGGCACCGGATCACCACCCTGTGGGCGGCGCCCGCGATGCTGCGGATGATGCTGGCCGAGCGGGGCACGACCCGCGAGACCTTCCGTTCCCTGCGCAAGGTGGTCTACAGCGGCTCCCCCATCGACCGCGAGCTGCTGCTGACCTGCATCGACGTCCTGGGCTGCGCGCTGGCGCAGGGCTACTCCTCGGCGGAGGCGGGCAGTTTCCTGACCGTTCTGGCGCCGGAGGACCACACGGCGGACAGCCGGGTGCTGGGTTCCGCGGGCCGGGCGGTGCCGGGGGTCACGCTGCGGATCCTGGACCAGGAGGGCCGGCCGCTGCCGGCCGGCGAGGTGGGCCGGGTGGTGGTGCACAGCCCGGCGCGCTTCCTCGGCTACTGGCGGCTGCCGGAGGTGACCGCGCAGGCGCTGTCCGGGGAGTCCGGGGAGTGGCTGTCGATGGGCGACATGGGCCATGTGGACGAGGACGGCTACCTGTTCCTCGCCGACCGGGTCAACGACACCATCATCGTCGCAGGTCAGAACATCTATCCCACGGAGGTGGAGAATGCCCTGCGGGCCCATCCGGCGGTCGCGGAGGTCTCTGTGTACGGGGTCCCGCACCCGGACTGGGGTGAGGCCGTACGCGCCGCGGTGGTGCTGCGGCCGGAGGCCGCAGGGACCGCCCCGCGGGAGTTCCTGCGGTTCCTGAACGGCCGGATCGCCGGGTTCAAGATCCCCACCGGGTACGACCTCGTCGCCGAACTGCCGCGCAATCCCACCGGCAAGGTGCTGCGCCGGGTGCTGCGGGAGCGGTTCGAGGCGGCTGCCGCGGACCCGGCCCGCGCGGCGTAGTCGCGTGGAGACGGTACAGGTGCCCGTGCGCGCGGGCCCGCTGCCCGAGGTCCAGGGCGCCACGCGGTGGCTGCATCCGGCGGAGGCCGATCCGGACGCCGAGGTGCGGCTGTTCCTGCTGCACCACAGCGGGGGCGGCGCCTCGATGTACCGGGCGTGGCCGGGCCAGCTGCCCGCGTCGGTGGCCTGCCAGGCGGTGCAGCTGCCGGGCCGTCAGGAGCGGCGCCGCGAGGCCCCGTACACCCGGCTCGGCCCCCTGGCCGAGGCCCTGGCGCGGGTGGTGTCGGACGAGTTGGACGAGCGCCCGTACGCGGTGTTCGGGCACTCGATGGGGGCGCTGCTCGGCTACCGGCTGACGGTGGAGCTGGAGCGGCGGGGCCTGCCGGCGCCGTCGCTGCTCGCCGTGTCGGGGTGGGCGCCGCTGGGGTTCACGGCGCCGCCGGACCTGGTGGCGTGTCCGCTGGGGGCGCTGCGGGTGCTGGGCGGGCTGCCGCCGGAGGTCGAGGAGGATCCGGAGCTGCTGGCGGCGGCGGTCCGCGCGATGGGCGCGGACGGGGCGGTGTGCGCGGACTTCTCGGACGACGGGGCGGCCGTGGGCTGTCCCGTCGTCGCCTACTCCGGGCGCGGGGACCCGCTCCTCGCGCCCGAGGCCATGCGGTCGTGGGCCGGGCGGACTCCGGAGTTCCTGGGGTGCCGGACCTTCCCCGGGGACCACTTCTACCTGCGGACCCACGCCCGCGCCATCACGGCCGACCTGGCCCAGCTGCTGCCGCGGTACGCCGCGGCGGACTGAGCGGGCGGCGTCCCAGGAGAATCCCGGAGGTACCCCTTCATGCTGCCCCGACCCAACGAACTCCTCGCGCGCTACGTCGCGTTGTGGAACGAGAAGGACCCGCGGCGCCGTCGCGACATGGTCCATGCGATGTACGCGCCGGACTGCGTCTACGTCTTCTACCGCAAGGACCCGATCCGGGGCCACGCGGCCCTGCTGGACCAGCTGGCCTACACGCACGAGGTGTACGGTCCGATGGGGTACGAGTTCCGGTCCTCGCACAACGCGACCGGCCACCACGACGTCGTCCGGTTCAACTGGGTGATGGTCACGGCGGCCACGGGCGAGATGGAGATGTCCGGCCAGGACATCCTCGTGCTCGCCGAGGACGGTCGAATTCAAGCCGACTACCAGTTCCACGACCGGATGCCCTCGTCGTTCGTCTACAACGACGGGTACGAGGAGCACGGCGTGGCGGTGCGCCACGCCCGGCCGACGCGCACCGGTGCCACGGGCCCCTGAGCGGCCGTACGGGGGCCCCGCGGCAGGCGTCTGCCGCGGGGCCCCCGATGCGGGCGGGGGCCTCCGGTCAGGCGGTGGCGGCCGTCAGGGAATTGGGGCAGTACTGGCGCAGGACGAGCTCGGTGGTGGCCAGGGCCATGCGGGCGGGGCCGGCCTCGCCGAGCACCTCGCCGTTGGCCAGGGTGCCGCCGACGATCAGCATGAGGGTGTCGGCCAGGGCGTCGGGGTCCTCGGCGCCGGCCTGGGCGCCCTTGTCGCGCCACCAGTTGCGCAGGCCCTTGAGGTGCAGCTTCGCCTCCTGGCGGCCCGGGTGCGCGGGGTCGCGGAACTCGCTGGAGGTGTTGTAGTAGATGCAGCCGTGGAAGTCGGGGTCCCTGACGCTGTCCTGGAAGTACTCCATCAGCGCGAGGATCTGGCGGGCCGGGTCCCCGCTGTGGGGGGCGGTGATCTGCTCGGCCTGCTCCCACCACTGCGCGTCGCTCTCGCGCAGCCAGGCCGCGATCAGGTCGTCCTTGCTGGCGAACTCGCGGTAGAGCAGGCTCTTTCCGACCCCGGTCGCGTCGATCACCTGCTGCATGCCGACGGCCCGGACCCCCTGCTCACCGAAGAGTTTGGCCGAGGCTTCCAGGATCCGCCGCCTCGTACCTGGTGCCGGTGTGCGCGCCATGTCTCAACTCCTTCGCCTCTCCCCCGCGGATCCCAGCATACGTTTGACACCGGGGTTTGTGAGCGCTAGAAATGGACCGATCAGTCCTGGACTGATCGGTCCATCATTTTGCGCAGAGACACGCATAGAGCCCTGAACCGCTCACTGCTTCCGACGACACTCCGATCGGAGTCCGATCATGACCGAGGCATCCCCGACCTCCCCGCCCATCGCACGGGCGGTGACGCCCCCGGCCCCCATGGTGAAAAGCCTGCCGCTGCTGCTCCTGGTCGTGTGCGCGGTGCAGTTCCTCGACGCGATGGACATCGCGAGCATGGGACCCGCCCTCCCCCTGGTCCAGGCGGACCTGGGCATGACCACCTCCGCCCTCCAGTGGGTCGTCTCGGCGTACGCGCTGGGCTTCGGCGGGTTCCTGCTGCTGGGCGGCCGGCTGGCCGACCTCTACAACCGCAAGAAGCTGCTGATCGGCTGGCTGGCCGTGTTCGTGGTGGCCAGCGTCCTCGGCGGCATCGCCGACAACGGCGTGGTCCTGGTCGTGGCCCGACTGCTCAAGGGCGTCAGCGCCGGCATCACCGCACCCGCCGCGATGGCGATCCTGCTCGACGCCTTCCGTGACGAGCAGTCACGCAACCGCGCCCTCGGCACCTTCCTGGCCGTGGCCTCCGCCGGTTACTCCCTCGGCCTGATCCTCGGCGGCCTGATGGCCGGCGTCTCCTGGCGGCTCGTCCTCTTCGCCCCGGCCGTGGCCGGCCTGCTGGTCGCGCTGCTCGCCGCCTCGGTGGTCCCCTCGCAGCAGGAGAAGGGCAAGAGCGGCAGCCTCGACATCCTCGGCGCCGTCACGGTCACGGCCGGCGCGGTGGCCCTGGTCTACGGACTCAGCCGGGCCGCCAGTGACGGCTGGGGCGACGCCCAGACCATCGGCTCGCTGATCGCCGCCGCGGTCCTCTTCCCCCTGTTCGCCCTCGTCGAGAGCCGCCACCCGGCGCCGCTGGTCCCGCTCGCCGTCTTCCGCAAGGGCCAGCTGACCCGCGCGCTGGTCGCCATGCTCTTCTTCGGCGCCTACGTCTCCTTCCAGTTCGTCCTGACCCTCTACTACCAGGAGCAGCTCCACTGGAGCCCGCTGGAGGCCGGACTCGCCTTCCTCCTCGGCGGCGTGCTGACCGCGGGCACCGCCCGCTACGGCGCCGCGCTGGTCACCAAGTACGGCGCCTGGCCGGTCGCCACCGGCGGCCTGGTCCTGCTGAGCATCGGCTACCTGGGCTGGGTCCTGCTGATGGGTCAGGTCGACCCGCTGGTCACCCTGTTCGCCCAGCAGCTGCTCGGCGGCCTCGGCTTCGCCGCCGTCTACCCGGCGCTGAACATCGCCGCCGTCGGCACCGCCGCGCCCGACGAGCAGGGCCTGGTCTCGGGCCTGTTCAACGCCGGCGCGCAGATCGGCAACGGTGTGGTCATCGCCCTCACCGCGACCGTCTTCTCGCTCAGCACGGGCGGGATCGCCCCCTACCGGGCCGGCCTGTGGACCGTCACCGCCATCACCCTGGCCGTGACCGTCGTCGCCCTGGCGGGCGCCGCCCGCCACCGGCAGAAGGCCGCCGCCTGACCGACCGACCGGAGGGGGCGCCGCCACCGCGGCGTCCCCTCCTCCCCCTGATCGGCCGTGCAGCACCTCCGGCGCACCCATTGGATCCCCCGCATCCGGCGCCCGGTGTGCTGCACGGCCTTTTTCGCATGTCCGGGGCGGATCCGCGGGGGCTCCGGGGCTTCATTGACACGCTCCGGCCCGACCAAGTACGGTCGGGACCGATCGGTCCACTAAGTTTCCAGAGCATGTCGAGTTCGCTTCCGGAATCGAATCGATCACCCGGCGCCAGTGCACACGACACCGTTCTCTTTCCATCTCGCGGGGAGATGTTTGTGTTGCTGTTCTCAGTCCTAGGCTCCATGGAAATCGTCAAACAGCGGGTCGCCGTACGGCTCGGCGGCGCCATGCAGCAGACGCTCCTGGCGGCCCTGCTCGCGGCCGGCGGATCCCTCGTCACGGTCGACTCCCTCATCCTCGAACTCTGGGGCACCACACCCCCCAACAAGGTCGAGAACGCCCTCCAGGCGCAGGTCAGCCGGGTCCGCAGGACCCTGGCGGCGGTCGAGCCCGAGCGGGAGGGCTCGCGCGTGGTGACGAGCACCTCCGGCTACCTGTTCCTCTTCGACCGGTGGGAGCTCGACGCCTACCTCTTCCTCGACACCGTGGACGCCGTCCACGCGCGGACGGGGAACGAAAGCCTTCCCGAACTCCGCCAGGACATCGCCGACCTCCGCGAGGGACTCTCGCGCTGGCGCGGCCCGGTATTCGGCGGACTGACCGGCGGCCCGATCTGCCAGACCGCCTCCACGAGATATCAGGAGGCCAGGAATTCGGCGCTCATCCTGCTCTACGACCTCGAACTGCGCACCGGCGGGCACGAGCGGATACTCCCGGAACTGACCGAGCTCTACTCGCGCAACCCCAACCACGAACAGTTCTGCATGCTCCTCATGCGGGCCCTGTACCGCTGCGGCCGCCAGCTCGACGCGCTGACGGTCTACCGCCAGTGCCGGCACAACATGATCGAGTCCCAGGGCATCGAGCCCTCCCCGGTGCTGAGCCAGTACGAGCGGGCGATCCTCACCCACGACCCGATGCTGCTCCAGGACGAGCCCTACTGGCCGGTTCCGGCCCTCGTCGCGAGCTAGGGAAGAGCCCGGAGATGGACGAGCACCTGCTGCTCGTCGCGCACGGCAGCCGTGACCCCCGGCACGCGGCGACGGTGCGCGCACTCACCCGGCGGATCCGGTCGACGAGGCCCGGACTGCGGGTGGGCACGGCCTTCCTCGACTTCGACTCCCCCTCCGTACCCGGGGAGTTGGCCAGAATGGCGCAGAGCGGTGCGGTCAGGGTGGTCGCCCAGCCCCTGCTCCTGAGCCACGCCTTCCACGCCAGGCACGACCTGCCCGGGGCGCTGCGCGCCGCCCCGGCCCCCCTCCTCGTGCGGCAGGCCCCCGTCCTCGGCCCCCACCCGCTGCTGACGACCGCGCTGGAACGCCGGCTGTACGAGGCCGGACTCGGCCCGCACGACCGCGCGACGACCGGCGTCGTGCTCGCGGCCGCCGGCACCGCCGACCCCGGCGCGGCCGCCGTGCTCGCGGGGATCGCCCGCACCTGGCAGGGCACCGGCTGGCGCGCCGTACGCCCCGCCTTCGCCTCCGCGGGCCTGTTCCCCGCTACCGGGGACGCCGTCCGGGCGCTGCGAGCCGAGGGCGTACGGCGGGTGGCGGTGGCCCCCTTCGTACTGGCCCCGGGCCGGCTCCCCGACCGGATCGCGGCCGGTGCCGGGGCGGGCGGGGCGGACGTCCTGGGCGGGGTGCTGGGCACCGCGCCGGAACTCGTCCGGCTGGTGCTGCTGCGCTACGACGGGGCCATGGCGAAGGCCCGGGCCCTCGCGGCGTGACCGCCGCGCGCCCGGGCCCCTGCCGCCTCCCGTGTCAGGTCCGCAGGCCGCGGCCGCGCAGCATCCGGCGTTCCAGCGGGCCGAAGACCAGCAGCTCGACGGCGACGCCGACGAGCAGGATCAGGCCGATGGCCAGGAAGATCCGGGCCATGTCGGAGGTCTCCCGGCCGGATTCCAGCAACTGGCCCAGGCCGATGCCGAGGTCGGGGGAGCTGGCGATGATCTCGGCGGCCATCAGGGAGCGCCAGGAGAAGGCCCAGCCCTGCTTGAGGCCTGCCAGGTAGCCGGGGAACGCGGCCGGCATGACCACGTACCGGGCGCCGCGCAGTCCGGTGGCGCCGAGGGAGCGGCCGGCCCGCAGCAGGAGCGGGGGGACCTGGTCGATGCCGGAGACGAGGCCGCCCGCGATGGAGGGGGTGGCACCGAGCAGGATGACGGCGTACATCATCGAGTCGTCCAGGCCCAGCCAGAGCACCGCCGGAGGCACCCAGGCCACCGAGGGCAGGGACTGCAGGCCGGACAGGATCGGCCCGATGGCGGCCCGTACGGGGCGGACGCGGGCGACGAGCAGGCCGAGCGGGGTGCCGATGGCCAGGGCGAGCAGGAACCCGGACAGGCCGCGCCAGACGCTGGTCCACACGACGTCGAAGAGGGTGCCCTTGAACCACAGGTCGGCGAGGCTGTCCCAGACGGCGGCGGGCGGCGGGAGCACGTAGTCGTCGGTGACGTGGGCCGAGGCGAGGACCTGCCAGAGCGTCAGCACGAGGGCGACAGCCAGCGCAGGGGGCAGGGCCTTGGCCACCAGGACGCGGCGCAGGGGAGTCCGGCCGGTGCCGTGGTGGGCGTCGAGCGCGTCCAGCCCGGCCAGCTCGTTGGCGGCGGGCCGGGGGCCGGCGTCCCGGGGCCTGGGGTGCCGGGGGCTGAGGTCAGTGCCGGCCATGGCGGCGGATCTCCCCTCGCAGGTGTTCGGTGATCTCCAGGGACAGGTCGGCGACCTCGGCGTCCTCGATGCGGCGCGGCTGGGGGATGTCGACGGTCCATTCCCTGGCGACCCGGCCCGGGCGGGAGGAGAGGAGGACGACGCGCTGGGCGAGGCGGACGGCCTCGCGGACGTTGTGGGTGACGAAGAGGACGGAGACTCCGGTCTCCTCCCAGATGCGGGTGAGTTCGCCGTGGAGGACGTCGCGGGTGATGGCGTCGAGGGCCGCGAACGGCTCGTCCATGAGGAGGAGGCGGCTGTCCTGGGCGAGGGCCCGGGCGAGGGCGACGCGCTGGCGCATGCCGCCGGAGAGTTCGTGGACCCGTTTGCCGTGGGCGCCGCCGAGGCGGACCAGCTCCAGCAGCCGTTCGGCCTCCGGCTTGCGGTCGGCCTTGGCCACCCCGCGCAGCCGCAGCGCCAGCTCGATGTTCTTCCCGGCCGTCAGCCAGGGGAACAGGGCGTGCTCCTGGAACATCAGCGCCGGGCGGCCCCCGGTGGTGACGGACCCGGAGGTGGGCGTGTCCAGGCCGGCGATCAGGTTGAGGAGGGTGGACTTGCCGCAGCCGGAGGCGCCGAGGAGGGTGACGAACTCGCCGGGGGCGACGTCCAGGCTGATGTCGTCGAGGATCGGCTGGGGGCCGGCGGGGCCGGGGAAGGACTTCGAGAGGTGCCGGGTGCGGACGGCCCGGGTGAGCGCCGTGGTGTTCTCCGCGTCGATGAGTGCGGTCGCCACCGCGGCTCACCTCCCTTGGTCGTCGGGGGCCGGGAACGGGGGCTTGTGCAGGGAGCCGAGGACCCGGTTGAGCGGTCCGAGGTCGTAGATGCCGTTCAGGTCGGGGTCCTCCAGCAGTCCGGCCGCGACGGCGTGTGCGGACTGGGCCCGGAGGGTGGCGGGAAGGGGGTCGTCGGTGACGAGGAGGGAGGGCCAGGCCCGGTCGATGACCTCGGGTTCCAGGGCCTTGCCGGTGAGGGACGCCAGGGCGGCGTTGGCGGAGGCCTTGGCCTCGTCCGGATGGGCGTTGATCCACTCGTTGGTCTTCACGGTGCCGCGCAGGACGGCCTCGACCACGTCCGGGTGCTCCCTGAGGAACTTCTGCGAGACGACCACGTTCGTGATCACGAACTTCTTGTCCGGCCACAGGTCGGCCTCGTCGAGCAGGACGGTGGCGCCCTCCGCGACCAGTTTGGAGGCGGTGGGCTCGGGCACCCAGGCCCCGTCGACCGAGCCGGAGCGGTAGGCGTCGGGGGTGATGGTGTTGTTGGTGCGGACGACCGAGACGTCGCCCTTGCCGCTGGCGGCGTCCACCTTCCAGCCGCGGGCCGCGATCCAGTCGAGGAAGGCCACGTCCTGGGTGTTGCCGAGCTGCGGGGTGGCGATCCTCTTGCCCCTGAGGTCGTCCGGGCTCTTGATCTTCTCCGGGTTCACGACGAGCCGGACGCCGCCGGAAGCGGAGCCGGAGATGATGCGCAGGCTGCGCCCCTTGGACTTCGCGTAGCCGTTGACGGCGGGCGAGGGGCCGATGAAGCCGATGTCGACGGAGCCCGCGTTCAGGGCCTCGATCTCGGCGGGGCCCGCGTTGAAGGTGGTGGTCTTCAGGGCCGCCCCGCCCAGCTCCCGCCCGATCAGGCCCTCCCGTATGCCGACCAGGGCGGTGGCGTGGGTGAGGTTGGGGAAGTAGCCGAGGGTCACGGAGCGTGCCGAGAGCTTCGTGCCGGCCGCGCCCGCCGGGGCCTGGGCGGCGGCGGGGACCTGGTCGGCCCGGGATCCGTAGCCACAGGAGGCGAGGGCGGCGGCGCAGGCCAGGAGGAGGACGTGCAGGGCGGCCGGGCGGGGGCGTCGGCGGCGCGGGCGGCGCGGTGGGGACATCGTCAGACGGTCCGTTCGGTCTCGGTGAAGGCCTCGCCGGCCATGCCCGCGGTCAGGGTGGTCCCGTCGGACGGGTCGATGAGGAGGAAGGATCCGGTGGCGCGGGAGTCCGCGTAGGCGTCAAGGGCGAGGGGTTCGCCGGTGCGCAGGACGACGCGGCCGATGTCGTTGGCGGACAGCTTCCCGGGGTCGGGGTGCTGGGAGAGGTCGTCGAGGGCCAGCCGGGACGGGATCTCCCGGACGATCGCCTTGACGGTGCGGGTGGTGTGCTTGAGCAGGACGCGCTGGCCGGGCTTAAGGGGCCGGTCGGCGACGTGGCAGACGGTGGCGGTGACGTCCTGAGTGGTGGCGGGGGCGGCCGCGGCCGGGGCGATGAGGTCGCCGCGGGAGACGTCGACCTCGTCCCGGAGGCGGAGGGTGACGGACTGGGGGGCCCAGGCGGTGTCGACGGCCGTGAGCGGTCCAAGGCCGGGGCGGAGCGCGTCGATCGCCTCGATGACGCTGGTGCGGCCGGAGGGGAAGACGGTGACGGCTTCGCCGACGCGCAGGACGCCGGAGGCGATCTGGCCCGCGTAGCCGCGGTAGTCGCGGTGTTCGGAGGTCTGGGGGCGGATCACGTACTGGACGGGGAAGCGGGCGGGGGCGGTGAGGGCGTCGCCGACGGGGACGGTCTCCAGGTGCTCCAGGACGGTGGGGCCGCCGTACCAGTCCATGTGCGCGGAGGGCTCGACCACGTTGTCCCCGGCGAGGGCCGAGACGGGGATGGCGGTGATCTCCGGTATGCCGAGGGCGCAGGCGTAGGCGGTGAACTCCTCGGCGATCTCCGCGAAGACGCTCTCCCGGTAGTCGACGAGGTCCATCTTGTTGACGGCGAGGACGACGTGGGGGACGCGCAGGAGGGCGGCGACGGCGGCGTGGCGGCGGGTCTGTTCGATGACGCCGTTGCGGGCGTCGACGAGGACCACGGCGAGGTCGGCGGTGGAGGCGCCGGTGACCATGTTGCGGGTGTACTGCACGTGCCCGGGGGTGTCGGCGAGGATGAACCGGCGGCGGGCGGTGGCGAAGTAGCGGTAGGCCACGTCGATGGTGATGCCCTGCTCCCGCTCGGCCCGCAGGCCGTCGGTAAGGAGGGCCAGGTCCGGGGCGTCCCGGCCGCGCCGGGCGGAAGCGGCCTCGACGGCCTCCAGCTGGTCGGCGAGGACCGACTTGGAGTCGTGCAGGAGGCGTCCGACCAGGGTGGACTTGCCGTCGTCCACGGAACCGGCGGTCGCGAAGCGCAGCGTCGTCGTCGTGTCGTCCACGTCGTCCACGTCGTCCATTGCTAGAAGTACCCTTCGCGCTTGCGGTCTTCCATCGCGGCCTCGGACAGCTTGTCGTCGGCGCGGGTGGCGCCCCGCTCGGTGAGGCGGGAGACGGCGATCTCGGCGATCACGGCGTCCAGGTCGGCGGAGTCGGAGTCGACGGCGCCGGTGCAGGACATGTCACCGACGGTGCGGTAGCGGATCAGACGGCGTTCGACGGGTTCGGTGTCCTTGGGGCCGCCCCACTCGCCGGCGGTCAGCCACATGCCGCCCCGCCAGAAGACTTCCCGCTCGTGCGCGAAGTAGATCTCCGGCAGTTCGATGCCCTCCCGGGCGATGTACTGCCAGACGTCCAGCTCGGTCCAGTTGGACAGCGGGAAGACGCGGACGTGCTCGCCGGGGGCGTGGCGCCCGTTGTAGAGCTGCCAGAGCTCGGGGCCCTGGCGGCGGGGGTCCCACTGGGAGAACTCGTCGCGCAGGGAGAACACCCGCTCCTTGGCGCGCGCCTTCTCCTCGTCCCGGCGCCCGCCGCCGAACACGGCGTCGAAGCCCAGCCGCTGGATGGCCTCGGTGAGGGGGAGGGTCTGGAGGGGGTTGCGGGTGCCGTCGGGGCGTTCCTGGAGGATGCCGGCGTCGATGTACTCCTGGACGGAGGCCACGTGCAGGCGCAGACCGTGCCGGGCGACGGCGCGGTCGCGGTAGGCCAGTACCTCGGGGAAGTTGTGGCCGGTGTCCACGTGCAGCAGGGCGAAGGGCACCGGGGCGGGGGCGAAGGCCTTCAGCGCCAGGTGCAGCATGACGATGGAGTCCTTGCCGCCGGAGAACAGGATCACCGGC
This sequence comes from Streptomyces katrae, assembly GCF_002028425.1. Taxonomy (GTDB): domain Bacteria; phylum Actinomycetota; class Actinomycetes; order Streptomycetales; family Streptomycetaceae; genus Streptomyces; species Streptomyces katrae_A. The sequence continues at coordinate 161,053 of NZ_CP020043.1, forward strand.
TTCTCGAACTCGCCCGCCACCTCGCGGAAGATGTGCACCGCCTCCGACTCCATCGAGTCCAGGTGGTCCAGTGCCCGTGGGGCTCTGCGGATGGGGATGACGGTGGTCACGCGAGGCCCCTCTGTTCGAGCAGCGCGTACAGCGCCGCGGCGGATTCGTGGACGGTCTGCGTGTGCGACTCGATGCGGAGGTCGGGGGTCTGCGGTGCCTCGTACGGGTCGTCGACGCCGGTCAGGCCGGAGATCTCGCCCGCCGCCTGCCTGGCGTACAGGCCCTTCACGTCGCGCTCGGAGCACACCTCGACCGGGGTCGCGACGTGGACCTCCAGGTACGGGGTGCCTTCGGCCGCATGCCGTTTGCGGACGGCCTCGCGGCTGTCGGCGAAGGGCGCGATCACCGGGACGAGGGCCTTGACGCCGTTGCTCGCGAGGAGTTCGGCGACGAAGCCGATCCGCTGCACGTTGGTGTGCCGGTCCTCGCGGCCGAAGCCCAGGCCGGCGGAGAGGAACTCGCGGATCTCGTCGCCGTCGAGGACCTCCACCCGGTGGCCCTCGCCCCGCAGCCGCTCCGCCAGCGCGTAGGCGATGGTGGTCTTGCCCGCGCTGGGCAGACCGGTCAGCCACACCGTCGCCCCCTGGCCGCTCACGCTCATCAGCTCCGTCTCCGTACGTCGGGTCATCAGCCGTGCAGTCCGCACTCGGTCTTGCCGCGGCCGGCCCAGCGGCCGGCCCGTACGTCCTCGCCCTCGGCGACCCGGCGGGTGCAGGGGGCGCAGCCGACGGAGGTGTACCCGTCCATCAGCAGCGGGTTGGTCAGCACCCCGTGCTCGGCGACGTACGCCTCCACGTCCTCCTGCGTCCAGCGCGCGATCGGCGAGACCTTGACCTTGCCCCGCTTCTCGTCCCACCCGACCACCGGAGTGTTCGCCCGGGTGGGGGAGTCGTCGCGGCGCAGGCCCGTCGCCCACGCGTCGTAGCCGGCGAGGCCCGCGTCGAGGGGGCCGACCTTGCGCAGCGCGCAGCACAGGTCCGGGTCGCGGTCGTGGAGCCTCGGCCCGTACTGGGCGTCCTGCTCGGCGACCGACTGGCAGGGCATCAGCGTGAGGAGGTTGACGTCCATGACCGCCTCGACCGCGTCGCGGGTGCCGATGGTCTCCTCGAAGTGGTAGCCGGTGTCCAGGAACACCACGTCCACGCCCGGCATGACCCGGGAGGCGAGGTGGGCGACCACCGCGTCCTCCATCGAGGAGGTCACGCAGAGCTTCGCACCGAAGGTCTCCGCGGCCCAGGTGAGGATCTCCAGCGCGGAGGCGTCCTCCAGCTCCCGGCCCGCCCGCTCGGCCAGCTCTTTCCTGTCTCCGTGTGCCTGGGTCATCGTCACCCGGCGGCTCCTTCGAAAGGGGAACGCGGCGAACCGGTCAGGAATTCTCTGAGCCGAGATTAGCAATGCCGACACATAAAGCACTGACCGTCCGCTGATCGGGGGCATTTTCCGGACGAAGCAGTCACCGTACCCTCTCTACCTGCATGTTTCTTTGATTCCGGGGGTTTTATGGGGCGCGGTCAGGACCCGGTAAGCGGCTCATCAGCGGACCGCCAGCGCCTCTCTGCGAGAGTGACGGAAAGAGCCTGCCGATTTCCCCCCACTTTCTGCCCGATATCCTCGGAGAGGCACCCGGATAAATGAGCCTGCAAGGACCGCGCCGAGGAAGGCTGATACGCCGCCTCGCACTCTGTCTGTCGGCGGTGGGACTCACCGCCTCCATGCTCACCGCGGCGGAACCCGCCGCCGCCGGCACGCCGGAGACCTGGACCTCCACCTTCCAGGGCTCGGACGGCGTCACCTACTCGGCGACCAACCACCTGGTGGCCCCCGCCGGCGGCCCGGGCCGGCAGTGGATGCTCGTCTGGTCCGGCCCGGCCAAGCAGCCCGCCCCGGACTTCCTGACGGTCATCGACGCGACCCCGGACTCCCCCACATACGGCAAGGTCGCCAACACCGTCACCGTCGGCCCGAACAACGGCAACGAGCCGCACCACATGCAGTACGTGTGGCACAAGGGCGACCGGATCTACGCCGGCGGCATCATGGGCGACACCACCTTCGTCTTCGACGCGAAGGCCCTGCCCGCGCTGACCATCGCCGGGGTCAACACCGCCGCCGACACCCCCTGCGGCACCCTCCCCGACGCCTACCAGGTGCTGGGCGACGGCACCGCGTACGGCACGTACATGGGCGGCCCGAACGTCACCGGCCCCTGCACCTACACGAACGGCCAGGTGCGGGTCGGCAACGGCGCCGCCGGCTCCCCCGGTGAGATCGTCCGCATCGGCAAGGACGGCAGGACCCTCGCGGAGATCCCGGCCGCCACCGAGGCGGGCGAGGACCCGGCCCAGTGCGGCAACGTCCCGGCGCTGCCGGCCGCGACCTGCGCCAACCCGCACGGCATCGCGGTGCGCGAGGACCTGAACGTCATGGTCGCCAGCGACTTCGCCGAGGCCCGCAACTTCATGACGCCGGACTCGGCGCTCAAGGAGAACCTGGCCCGCCAGACCGTCCGCGTCTTCGACATCACCAAGCGCGACGACCCGGTGCTGAAGTCGGTGTCCAAGGTCGCCGACGGGCCGCGCGGGGCGCAGGAGCCGCGGGCCTTCTTCCGCGAGTCCCGGGTGGTCATGGAGACGGCACTGACCAACCGGCCCGGGCACAAGGGGGCGTTCGTCTCCTCGATGGCCGGCGGCGCCGTCTTCTACACCCCGGACATCACCGCGCCCGCTCCGCAGTGGAAGGAGGTCTTCGACGACACGACCGCCTACCGCACCTTCCAGGGCGACCGGCAGATCACCGGCAGCGGCGACAACGGCAGCTGGCTGGCCGTCAGCCCCGACGACCGGTTCCTGTTCCACACGGTGATGGGCCAGTCGGTGCCGTACGGCAAGCCCCTGGAGCAGACGACCGGCATGGTCTACGTGCTGGACATCCAAAAGCTCCTCGCCGCCGGGAACGGCGCGAAGTGCTCCGTGGACGAGCTCGCCGAGGCGAGCCGCGGCGGCCGTGAGCGGGACTGCCCGGAGCTGGTGAGCACCGTCCCGATCCGCGACGTCAGCTCCGGCGGCCCGCACTGGGGTGCCATGGACAACTTCAAGCGCGGCGCGGACGGCGTGTACCGGGAGACCACGCAGGTCAGCCGGATCGCGGTGGCCAACTACTTCGTCGCCGGCTCCTTCGGCGGCGGCGGCGACCACCGGGTGTGCATGTTCGACCTCGACCGGCGCGGCCGGGTGACCCTCGACCGGTCCTTCCGCGACGAGAACACCGGCAAGCCGTGCGTCGGCTTCAACCGGGCGTCGTGGCCGCACGGCGACTACGGCGACGCGCAGCCGCACGGCGTGCTGTTCGTGGTCAGCGACGGCGTCGTCCGCCGGTGAACGCGGTCCTCCTGGCGGCGGTCGTCCTGACCGCCGCCCTGGCGCTAGGCGTGCTGCTGCTCCTGCGCACCCGGCTGCTCGCCCGCCGCTCCGCCGCCACGGCGTACTTCGCCGCGGCGGTGGCGTGCGCGGCGCTGGCCGGGAGCCTGGGGACGCCGGCCGGCGGGGCCGCGGCCCGGGCGTCCAGGGGGCCGGTGCTGGGCTCGGTCGGCCTCGGCGGCAAGCAGGTGCCGGTGCTGGTGGTGCCGAACCGGCCCGGGTACAACCTGGTGGCCGTCGCCGCCCCCGACGCCTCCGCCGGCACCGGCCGGGACCGCCTCGCCAAGGGCGGGCCCCGGCCCGGGTCGGCCCTGACCTGGATCCCGGTCGAACTGCCGGCCGGGCCCGGGCAGGTGTGGGTCTCCGCCGGCGGGGCCGCCGCTCCCCTCGCCGTGGACACCGGCCGCGCGAGTGCCGCCCCGGCCCCGGCCGGGCTGCGCGGCGCCGACGGGCCGGAGTGCGCGAGCGCCGCCGCCGGCGCGGTGCTGGGCGGCAGCGCGAAGGCCCCGGCCGGCTGCCCGTCCGACGCCCTGCCGGCCGCCGACGCGGCCGCGCTGCGGGAGACCGTCGGCTTCCTCGCCGGACGCGGAACCCGGGCCGTCTCCCTCGTCGAGGACGACTCCCCGCGCGGCCGGGCCGCGGCCGCCGAGGTGCGCGCATCCGCCGCCCGCGCGGGCCTCTCCGTGCAGGCCCCCGACGCCTCCTCCCGCCGCCCGCTGCTGGTCACCTCCGGCTGGGCGGGTGCGGACGCCGCCGTCCACGACGTCGAGGCCGGCCGCACCGTCGCCGAGGGCACCTACCTGGCGCCCTGGCTGCTGACCGCGCCGCTGCTCTCCCCCAGCGCGGGCCAGCTCATCCCGCTGCGCTACGCCCCGAACAGCCCGGCCGCGGTCGAGTACGCCGCCGCGCTGGGCGACCGGCTGCCGGGCGAGGTGCCCAGCGCCGCCGGGTACGAGGCCTGGCGCACGGCCCGCGGTGCGGCGGGCCCGGCGCCCGCGAAGCTCTACGCGGCGGCGGTGCTGTACGTACCGGGCAGCGGGGGCGGCCCCGCGCCGGACGGCTCCGCCGGGGGCGGCCACCACCACGGCGGATCCGCGAACTGGCTGCCCAGCGGAATGATCGTCCCGGTAGCGGCCCTCGGCACCACCTGACGACGCGAGGCCCCGACGCCACGACTCCGGACGCCGGAGGCCCACCCCCCGAGGCCCCGACGCCCCGGTACGCCCGGTACGCCCCCGACCCGACAAGGAGCAGGACCATGACGGAAACAGTCGCCGCGCCGCCGGTCCGGACCGCCAGAACCGCGCGCCCCGCCGCCGCCCAGCGTCCGGAGGGGCAGTGGGCGCTGGGCGAGTACGACCCCCTCAACGCCAACGAGGAGTTCAAGGCGGTCGAGGACCCCCTCCTCGTCCGGGAACGCATCGAACGGGTCTACTCCCGCGAGGGCTTCGCCTCCATCGACCCCGACGACCTGCGCGGCCGGATGCGCTGGTGGGGGCTGTACACCCAGCGCAAGCCCGGCATCGACGGCGGGAAGACCGGCTCGCTCTCCCCGGAGGAGCTGGAGGACGAGCGCTTCATGATGCGCGTGCGCAGCGACGGCGGCACCCTCGACGCCGCCCAGCTGCGGGCCGTCGCCGACGTCTCGATGCGCTTCGCCCGCAACACCGCGGACATCACGGACCGGCAGAACGTGCAGTTCCACTGGATCCGGATCGAGGACGTGCCGGCGATCTGGCGGCGGCTGGAGGAGGCCGGCCTGTCGACGACCGAGGCGTGCGGGGACTGCCCGCGCGTGATCGTCGGGAGTCCGGTGGCGGGGGTCGGCGCGGACGAGGTCCTAGACGCCACTCCGGCCGTACGGGAGATCGCCGCCCGCTACATCGGCGACCCGTCCCTGTCCAACCTGCCGCGCAAGTACAAGTCGGCCGTGTCCTGGCTGGCGGACGTCCCGTACGAGATCAACGACCTGGCGTTCCTGGGCGCGGTCCACCCCGAGCACGGCCCCGGCTTCGGCATGTGGGTGGGCGGCGGGCTCTCGACCGTCCCGATCCTCGCCCAGCACGTGGGGGTGTGGGTCCCCCTCGCCGACGTCCCGGACGTGTGGGCGGCGGTGGCCCGCCTCTTCCGCGACTACGGCTACCGGCGGCTGCGCGGGCGGGCCCGCCTCAAGTTCCTCGTCGCCGACTGGGGGGTGGAGAAGTTCCGCCGCGTCCTGGAGGAGGAGTACCTGGGCCGCCCCCTCCAGGACGGCCCGGCCCCCGCGCTCCCGCCGGCCCCGATCGACCACATAGGCGTACACCCCCAGAAGGACGGCCTGTCCTACGTCGGTGCAGCCCCCCTCGCCGGCCGCCTCTCGGGCACGAAGCTGGCGGCCCTGGCCGACCTGGCGGAGACCCACGGCAGTGGCCGGGTACGCCTCACCCCGTACCAGAAGCTCCTGGTCCTGGACGTGGCCGACCCGGAACCCCTGATCACCGCCCTGGCCGAGATCGGCCTCCAGGCCCGCCCCTCCCCCTGGCGCCGCAACACGATGGCCTGCACGGGCATCGAGTACTGCAAGCTGGCGATCGTCGAAACGAAGGAACGCGCGGCCACCCTGGTGGCGGAACTGGAAAAGCGCCTGGCGTCCGAGCCGGCCCTCCCGAACCTGAACATCAACCTCAACGGCTGCCCCAACTCCTGCGCCCGCACCCAGGTGGCCGACATCGGCCTGAAGGGCCAGCTGGTCGCGGACGAGAACGGCCGCCAGGTCGAAGGCTTCCAGATCCACCTGGGCGGCACCCTCTCCCTCGCCGCCGACCAGGAGGGCGCCTTCGGCCGCAAGCTCCGCGGCCTGAAAACCACGGCGGCGGACCTCCCCGACTACGTGGAACGCGTCACCCGCGCCTACCTGGCGGGCCGCGCGTCCCCGACGGAACCCTTCGCCTCATGGGTCGCCCGCTGCGAGGAGCCGGACCTCCAGTAGGGATGGTCAGGATCCGAGAAGCCCCGGCCGCGGTGCCGCCCGTAGCGTGATGGCCATGGCAACCACGACTCCCACCACCGCCCCCACGTCCCTCGCCTCCGTCACCCTCGAGGTGGACGACGTCGAGGCCGCCCGCCACTTCTACACCGCCTTCGGCGTGGACACCCACATCCACCTACGGCCCTCGCAGACCCCCTCCACCGGATTCCGCGGGTTCACCCTGGGCCTCACGGTGGCCAACCCGGCCACCGTCGACGGTTTCTTCGGCGCGGCCGTGGACGCCGGCGCCACCGTCCTCAAGCCCACCGCCAAGTCCCTGTGGGGCTACGGCGGCGTCGTCCAGGCCCCGGACGGCACGATCTGGAAGATCGCCACCTCCGAGAAGAAGGACACCGGCCCCGACACGAACCGGATCGACGACCTGATCCTGCTCCTCGGCGTCGAGGCCGTGAAAGCCACCCGCCAGTTCTACGTCGAGCGGGGCCTGACCGTCGCCAAGAGCTTCGGCGCCAAGTACACCGAGTTCGCCGCCGGCACCTCCAGCCCCGTCAAGCTGGCCCTGTACAAGCGCAGCGCCCTGGCCAAGGACCTCGGCGTCCCCGTCGAGGGCACGGGCTCGCACCGCATCGTCCTCGGCAGCACCACCGCCACCTTCACCGACCCCGACGGCTTCACCTGGGAAGCCGCCGCCGCGTAGCCCGGGCCGCGCGTCACCGTGCGGCGCCTCCCGGTGGGCGGGGGCATGACCAGGCGGCTCGACGTTGCCGACGGCGGTGGTGAACTCACGGCCGGACGCACCCCGGATGCGCAGCTCGCCGTATGGCATTCGAAATGCCATAATCGTGTCATGGCTGACGACGACACCGACTTCCCGCCCGGCGACGGCCCCAGCAGCGGCATCTCCGTCTCCCTCACCGCCGGCACCCTGCAAGCCATCCGGGAGAGGGTCGGCAAGCGGGGCGTGTCCGCATACCTGGAGAGGGCCGCCCAGCGGCAGATCGAACGCGACAACCTGGACGAGCTCATCGCAGATTTCGAGCGTGTCAACGGGCCCGCCGACCCCGAGGCCGTGGCCGCCAAGCGTGCCAGACTCACCGGCGGCACATCCTCGGGGGCCGAGGCGGCAGCGTGAGCGGTGCGCTGGTTCTGGACAGCGAGGGCCTGGCCCAGGCCGTGCAACGCGGCCCGGAGGTCCAAGCATGGCTCACCGCAGCCCGTGAAGCCGATCTTCCGGTGATCACATCGGCTGCGGTTCTCGTGGAGGTGATCCACCCCCGGATCAACGACGCAGCACTGAGGTGGACGCTGTCCCGGCTGCGAGTCGAGCCCGTTACACAGGCCATCGCCCAGTCCGCTGCCACCCTGCTGCGCACCGCCGGCCTGCACGGCCACAAGTACGCCATCGACGCCATGCTGTGCGCCACTGCCCTGGCCGCGCAGCCGGGCCGGGTCACGATCCTGACGTCCGACGTCGAGGACATCTCCGTACTCACCACCGGACACCCGCGCGTGAGCGTCGAGAAGGTCTGACCCCGGTTCGAGCACCCGCCCCGGCCCGGCCCGGGGGTTCGGGCCCGGCCGGGGGGTGGGGGGTGGGGGGTGGCCTGGGGGTCAGGGGGTGAGTTCTGCGGTGAGGGAGTTCAGGATGACGTCCGCGCTGCGATCCACGTCCTCGCGGGTCGTGCGCCAGTTGACCACCGAGATGCGCATCGCCGCCCGGCCCTCCCACAGCGTGCCGCCGAACCAGCAGACGCCGCTGCGCTGGATGCGGGCGATGACCCTGCGGGTGGTCTCGTCGTCGTCGCCGAAGCGGACCAGGAGCTGGTTGAGGACGACGTCGTTGAGGAGTTCGACGCCGGGCACGCCCGAGAGGCGTTCGGCGAAGTGCCGGACGTGGTCGCAGCAGCGTTCCACCAGGTCCGCGACGCCCTCGCGGCCCAGGGTGCGCAGGGCCGCCCAGACGGGGAGGCTGCGGGCGCGGCGCGAGAAGTCGGGGACCCATTCGATGGCGTCGCGTTCGCCGTCGGTACCCGGCGGGAGGTAGCCGGCGCGTTCGTTGAGCATGGCCGCGCGGTGGGCCTCGGGGTGGGCGATGACGACGATGCCGCAGTCGTAGGGCACGTTGAGCCACTTGTGGGCGTCCAGGGCCCAGGAGTCGGCCCGTTCCACGCCGTCGACGAGGGGGCGGAGCCTGGGGCTGGCGGCGGCCCACAGGCCGAAGGCCCCGTCCACGTGGACCCAGGCGCCGTGGCGGTGCGCGATGTCGCAGATCTCGCCGACGGGGTCGATGGCGCCCGAGTTGACGTCGCCGATCTGGGCGCAGACGATCACCGGCCCGGTGAGGGAGGAAAGAGTCCGCTCCAGTTCGGCGGGGATCATGCGGCCCTTGGCGTCCACGGGGACGTTGCGGATGCGGGCGGTGCCGAAGCCGAGGTAGCGGGCGGCGAGGTCGATGGTCATGTGGTGCTGGGCGCCCGCGACGATGGCCACCTCCGGCGCGCCGCCCAGGCCCTCGCGTTCCACGTCCCAGCCGGCCTCCGCCAGGAGCTTGTGGCGGGCGGCCGCGAGGGAGGTCAGGTGGGCCATCGTGCAGCCGGTGGGGAAGCCGACGGAGGCGTGCGCGGGCAGGCCGAGGAGTTCGAGGACCCATTGGGCGGCCACGTCCTCGGCCACGGCGATGGCCGGGGAGAGGTTGTAGAGGCTGGCGGTCTGGTCGTAGGCGGCGACGAGCCAGTCGGTGGCTATCGCCACCGGCAGGGTGCCGCCCGTGACGTAGCCGAAGTAGCGCGGGCCGTTGGCCGTCGGGATGCCGCCCTCGGCCACCGCGCGGCCGATGACCTCGATGGTCCCGGCCGGGTCGGACGGTCCGGCGGGCAGCGGGCCACCGAACATTTTCAGCAATTGTTCGGAGCCGGCAGTGGCACCCACCGGCCGCTCGGCGAGGCCCGTCAGATATTCGGTGGCCTGCTGATAGGCCAATGCGAGAGGCGCACTGTCTGCTGTGGTCATAGTACAAAGCTAGGCGGCCGGCACTGACGTGCGACTGACTCAAATGGCCGGAACTTCCAAAACCTTGGACAGAGGGCCGTTGGACTGTATTACTTTCTCCTGTGGCCCCGGCCGGTCCGGCCGGTCCGGCCGATCCGCCCCGTCCTACGGTCCACCATCCGTGCCGAGTCATGAGACTTGAGGAGTTCCGATGTCCGACGAGCAGACCCGCAAGGTTATCGAACAGTTCAACCAGGCATTCCAGCTGCACGACCCCGGCCTGCTGAAGGACATCCTCGGCGAGAACTGCCGCCTGGAGAACTCCGGGCCGGCCCCCGACGGGACCAAGCACGTCGGTTATGACGAATGTCTGCAGTTCTGGACCGCGATCGCGGGCAACGAGCACATGACCTTCGAGGTGGAGGACGTCTGGGTGGCCGGCGAGCGCTCCGTCTGCCGCTGGACGCTGCGCTGGGGCGGCGGCCCGAAGGACTTCGTGCGCGGGGTGAACGTGCACCGCCTGGAGGGCGGCAAGCTCGTCGAGAGCTTCGGTTACGTCAAGGGCTGACAGTCGAGAAGGAGAAGGGCCCGGGCCTTGAAGGCCCGGGCCCTTTCCGTGTGGTGATGATGCGTCAGTCGGCCAGCTGGGACACGATCATCACGCAGTCCTCCAGGGCCTTCGTCGCGTGGCCCTTGCCCACCGTGTCCTCGACCAGCTGCGTGTTGCCGGGCACGAAGGTGCGCCAGGTGCCGTCGCTGACGCCGCACTCCATCTTGCCGCTGACCAGGGTCATGATCTGGCGGCGCGGCGCCGGGTGGAAGTCGCCGAACCAGCCGGCCGGGATGTACAGGTACACGGCCTGCTTGGCCGGTATGCCCTCGGAGACGAACAGCGACGGCGCGGGCGGGGCAAAATTGAGGGCCGTCACCTCCAGCGTCTCGTCGATGAAATGCGATTCGCCGTTCTCGTCGTTGTAGAGGCGGGAAACGGCGATTTTGGCGGTCTCGGGGGCGGTCTCGACGGTCTCGGCGGTCACGGGAACTCCCTGTGTACGTGAAGTCGCTATCAGGTCGGGATCGATCGCCCTTCACTATCCCAGCCGGCGCTGATGGGGCCCTGACCGATCGGGGACGGCGCGGGAATTTACGGTCTCAGATATCCATCAGTCCCGTGTCAGCCGCCGCGTGCCAAGCTGAGGGCACGAAAGGCCGATGGAGAGGTACCCAAAGCGGCCGAATGGGGTCCGGCTCTTCGCCGGACGGGCTCTGCCCACGCAGGTTCGAATCCTGCCCTCTCCGCAGGTGCTCATCCCAGGCACGCGCATCCCGAACCGATACCAGGGATGCGCGTGTCTTTGGCATGCGGCGCCGCCCGGACCGCCGCCCGACAGGGCCTCCCGTCAGCGTCCGTCATCATCCCGTCCCGTCTTCTTCGGACCCGCGGAGCGGCCGTATCCGGCCCCTCGCGGCCTTCACGGCCTTCACGGGCCTCCACGGGCCTCCACGGGCCTTCACGGCCCAGCCGGCCCCTTCCGCCCCGGGGGTCCCGTCGACGGATCCGCCCCCCTGCCCATCCCAGCCCGGCGCGAGCCGAACTGACGTCGCCTCCCGAGCGACCCCGACAGACATGGAGACGCAGTTGCCCAGCAGCGACCACCACACCGCTCCCGTGCTCCGCAGGACGGACTCCGCCGCGCTCGTGGACGAGATCTCGTCCTGGCTGGCCGTCGACGCCGACGAGATCGACGCCAAGTACCTGGGCGAGCGCGCCCGCATCGTCGAGGCCGTCACCGACCTCAACGCCGCGGCCGTCGCCGGCCCCGGCCGCGAGGAGGCCCACTACCACCAGCAGCTCCTGCTCTCGCGCATCTACCAGACCGTGATGCAGATCCCCGACCGGCCGAGCGCCGAGGGCTCGGTCCTGCTGCACGAGGTCACCCGGCTGCTGGAGAACGCCACCCTCGCCGCCGAGGACGCCCACCTGGAGCCCGGCCTGCTGGAGTCCGCGCCGACCGAGCCCAAGGCGTTCCTGTCCTGGCTCAAGGGCCGGGTCCGGGGGCACCGCGCCTTCAAGCACCCCTACTACACCGAGTTCATCAACCGCGAGGCGCGGGAGGAGGACCTGCGCACGTACGTCATCCAGGAGTCGCTGATCGACGGCCGCTTCGACGACTTCCTCGCGATGATGCAGATCGGCACCGCCGGCGCCAGCAAGATGGAGATCGCCGCCAACTACTGGGACGAGATGGGCAACGGCGACCCCGAGGCCGTGCACACCCACCTCTTCAACAAGATCTACGAGGTCTTCGACGTCCGCGACCAGGACCTCGAGGCCGCCATGACCACCACCGACCTGCACTCCGGCAACCTCGCGGTGCTGCTGTGCCGCTACCGGCACCTGTACCCGGAGGCGGTGGGCTTCCTCGGCATGACCGAGTGGCTGGCCCCCGACCGGTTCCGCAACGTCGTCCGCGCCTGGGAGCGCCTGGGCCTGCCGGAGGTCGGCATCACCTACCACCGGCTGCACATCACCATCGACTCGCAGCACGCGGCGGGCTGGTTCCACAACGTGGTCATCCCGAGCGCCGGCACCGCCTACATGCGCCGGGGCATCGCCCGGGGCGCGCTGTGGCGCGCCAACTCCTCCGCCCGCCACCTCGACGAGCGCCTGGACCTGGCCCGGCTCTCGGCCGAGCGCACGCCCGTCGCCGCGGGCTGAGCCGTGTCCCCACGGGAGCACGGCTACGCGCTCGTCGGGCTGGACCCCGTGCCGGGGGTGGTCGCGGCGGCCTTCCGCGACCACCCGCGGCCGGAGGTCCTGAGGCTGCGGATGTCCTGGACGGCCGACGACGACTGGCTGTTCCGGCCCGTGCTCCCGTACGCGTCCCCGCCCGGGGACGGCGGCACGGACCGGGGGCTCGCGGCGGGGCTCTCGGCCCTGCTGCGGCGGGCCCTGTGCGGGCCCTGGCTGGACGTCCACGCGGACCGGCTGATCGAGCTGCACCGGGTGCGGACCGTCGCGCCCGCCGGGGAGACGGTCCCGGTGCGGCTGCCCGGACCGGTGCCCGGGGCCTGCGAGTTCGCCCTCGTGGCGGTGGCCGGACGGACCGGGGGCGGGACGGGCCGGTCCCGCCTGTACGGCGCCGGCCCGCAGGTGCCCCTGCTGGAGGCCGAGCTCGGGCCGGGGCAGGGGCTGCTGTTCGACCGGCGGGTGATCGCCTACGACGGTCACGAGCTGCGGGCCGGCCCGGACGGCCCGGCCGTGCAGGACCTGCTGGTGGCCCACGTCTTCGCCCCGTCCGGCCCGCAGCCGGCCCTGCGCCGGCGGCCGATGCTGGTCCGCGGCCCGGCCGGCACCCTGATCACCACCCGCCCGGCCCTGCGCTGACACCGCCCGAGGGGGTGGTGGGGAGCTCCCTCCCCACCACCCCCTCCGTTGCGCCCTTCCGCGGCGCGCACACGGGAAAGGGGCCCCGCCGGCCGAGCCGGCGGGGCCCCTTCGCGCGGGGTGCTACTTCCCGGCCGCGCGCAGGAGGGCGTCCAGGCGGGCCAGGTCCGCGTCGCACAGGCGGGCGGCCTCCAGGTCGTCGGGGGCGGCCGCGCAGGCCTGGAAGCGGTCCACGACCAGCAGGCCCTGGGTCTCGATCTCGTCGGACGGCATCACGTACGACCTCCCTCTCAGACCGCGTTGCAGGCGCGGAAGACGTGGACCAGCGCGGGCAGGCTCGCGCCGTGCTGGAAGGCGATGTACTCCGGCAGTACGGCGGAGGGCGCCCACTTCTGCTTGTACTCCAGCTGCGTGCGCGCCGGGTAGATGTGCGCGCCGTGCTCCCAGAGGTGCTCCATGAACCAGTGGAAGCCCAGGCTGTGGCCCGGGAACTGCGGGGCCGTCAGGGAGGTGAAGGGGGTGAAGCCGAAGTGCAGCCAGCGGGTGCCCTCGGCCGTGAACACGTCGATGGCGGCCTTGTTGAGGGCTTCCATCACCCCCGGCGGGGAGTCGGGCCGCCGGCGGCTCAGGTCGTGCATCCAGCCCGGCTGCGGCCCGTACACGGGGGCGTAGGAGACGTAGCCGATCAGTTCGCCGTCGCGGACGGCGGCGAAGAGGCGGCGCAGGTGCTGGTAGCGGCCGCCGGTCTGGCCTACCAGGAACTCCAGGGGTTTGACGCCCTCGCCCTTGGTGGAGAGCCAGGCGGTGTCGAGTTCCGCGATCGCGGCCGCGTGGTCTTCGTACGCGACCTCCTTGATCTCCAGGCCGCTGCGCAGGGCGCGGGAGATCTTGTTGCGCAGCTGCATGAACTTCGTGCCGGCCAGGGTGAAGGTCTCCAGGTCGACGGCGTAGGAGGCGCCCATCTGGTTCACGGTGAAGCCCTGGTCGACGTAGATGTCGGCGTCCGCGCCCTGGAGCTGTACGGACACGATCTCGCGGCCCTGTCCGGCGGCGAAGTCCCGGAACGCGGCGAGGAGGCGGGCGCGGGGGCCGTCCGGGCCGGCGGGGGTGAAGGGGGCGAAGGGGCCGCCGAACTGGACGAGGTAGCGGCCGACGGGCCGGTAGACGATCACTCCGGGCCCGTCCGGGAGCCGGAAATAACTGTTCCCGTCGCTGAAGGCGAAATACGCGCTCGGATTTCCGGCGTCCGCGTACTGCCGGATGGCGTCGAGCGCGACGTCCGTCTCCAGAATCGTTCCGGTCATGTGAAATCCATTCTCGGGGCAGCACTGCGGCACTACGGCTACTTATGGCACGGGGCGCCGGGCACCACAAGGCCGGTCCCGCCCCAGGTCAGCCCTCCGTCAGGGCCAAGTCAGTTGAAAACGCTGGTCAGATGGGCGTCAGGCCTCAGTCAGACAGGGAATGGAAGACTCTCATTCGCACATTCGAGTTTCCGATCGCAGGGAATACCCGGCGGTTCGGACGGGAAATCCGAGAGAGCCCGAGGAGAACACGGCGATGCGTTCCCTGACGACAGCGCGCGGGATCTGCGAGCAATTCCACGCAGGTCTTCTCGACGCACTCGAAGAGCTGCCGCTCAGCGCCCGGGAGGGCGCGGACAGCCCGGTGCTGGAGCTGTACCGCAAGCACGGCGGTCCCGGGCTGCTCGTGCCGGCCGCCTACGGCGGTGCGGCCGCCGGTCCGCTGGAGGCGGTGCGGGTGCAGCGGGCGATCGCCTCGCTCTCGCCCTCCCTGGGCGTGGCCACGACCATGCACCACTTCACCGTGGCGATGCTGTTCCGGCTGGCGCAGGCCACGGGCCGGCTGACCCCGGCCCAGCTGAAGCTGATGTCCGCGGTGGCCTCGGACGGGCTGCTGCTGGCGTCCGGCTGGGCGGAGGGGCGCACCGACCAGAACATCCTGGCGCCGTCGGTGGTCGCCGAACGCACCCCGGGCGGCTACCGGGTCAACGGGGCGAAGAAGCCGTGCAGCCTCTCCGGTTCGATGGACGTGCTGACGGCCAGCGTGCAGGTGACGGAGGAGGACGGGCGCTCCGCGCTGGCGCTGATGCTGATCCCCGCCTCCTCCCCCGGGGTCACGACCCGGCCGTTCTGGGCCACCCCGGTGCTGGCCGCCTCGCAGAGCCACGAGGTCCGGCTCACCGACGTGGAGGTCCCGGAGGACCTCGTCATCCACAGCACCCCCGAGGACGCCGACCGGCTCGACGACCTCCAGACCGCCGGGTTCACCTGGTTCGAACTCCTCGCCACCTCCTCGTACGTCGGCGCCGCGTCCGCCCTGGTCGCGCAGGTGCTGGCCGGCGGGCGGGGCAGCGCCCCGGAGCGGGCGCAGCTGGCGGTGCGGATGGACGCGGCGGTCTCCCTCGTGGAGGGGGCGGCGCGCTCGCTGGAGGACGGCACGGGTGGCGACGAGGCGGTGGCGGCGGTGCTCACCGCCCGCTACGCCACGCAGGACCTGCTCTCCCAGACCGTCGACCAGGCCGTGGAGATGCTGGGCGGGATGGCCTACATCCGTTCGGGTGAGGTGGCCTACCTGGCTTCCGCGGGGCGCGCCCTGGCCTTCCACCCGCCGTCGCGCGCCAGCGTGGCCGCGGAGCTGGCCGAGTACTTCGCCGGCGGCCCGCTGCGCCTGTCCTGACCCGCCGCCGGCGCCCCGTAGCCCCGGCCCACCCGGCCCGCCCCCCGGCCCGCCCGGCCGCCCGCCCGCAGTGAGGACCCTTCATGGACATCAAGAACCCGGTGGAATCGCCGGTCACCTTCAACCTGCACCGCCTGGAGTACCTGGTCGCGTTCGCCGTGACGATCGGGTTCATCCTGTGGCACTTCATGGACATCAACTGGTTCGCGGCGATCGGCCTGTTCCTCTACATCGACCTCATCGGCTACATCCCGGGCGCGATCGCCTACCGGCGCAGCCCGGACCAGCGGATCCACAAGGCGTACTACGTCCTGTACAACTCGATGCACAGCCTGCTGAGCGTGGCCGCCGTCGGCCTGCTGTGGATGTGGCTGATCGGGCCCGAGTGGGCGCTGCTGGCCCTGCCGTTCCACGTCTTCGGCGACCGCGGGGTCTTCGGCAACTTCCTCAAGCCGTTCGGGCTGCCCTTCGAGCCGGAGGACACCCCGCTGGTGCACCAGCTGACGGCCATGCTGAGGCGCCGTTCGGCCACCGACGGCCCGGTCCCGCTGCCGTACGACGAGCACCCGGCGACCATCGCCGCGACCGCCGCCGCCCCGGCCGTCGGGGTGAACCGGTGAGCCGCTATCCCGCCTGGCTGACGGACCGTTCGCCCTCGGCGTCCGCCGAGGGGTACGAGGACCCCGACGCGGCCCGCCTGGCCCTGCGGCGGCTGGCGTCGAGCGTGACGGTGCTGACGGTCAGCCGTGACGGGGTGCGGCACGGCACCACCGCCAGCGCCGTGGTCACCCTGTCCCGCGACCCGCTGGTCCTGGGCGCGTGCCTGCGGCCCACCTCGACGTTCGCGGCGATGGTCCGCCGGGCCGGCCGCTTCTCGGTGAACGTCCTCGGCTCGGCCCAGCAGGACGTGGCCCGCCGCTTCGCCAATCCGCAGCGCCCGCTCGGCGACGCCCAGTTCGAGGGGTTCGACTGGTCCACCGATCCGCTCACCGGGGCCCCGCTGATCGGCGGGAGCCTGGCCCACATGGCCTGCCGGGTGCTCGGCTGGCACCAGGTCGGCGACCACGACATGCTCCTCGCCGAGGTCACGGGCGGCTCCCACACCGTCGACTCCCCGATGCTCAGCTTCGCCGGGCGCATGCACAGCGCCTGCGTCACCCCCGCCTCTTCCGTCTCCGTTCCCGCTTCCCCCCGTGAGGTTGTGTGATGACCACCCTTCCGCAGATCCCCGTCGAGGCCGACTGGGACCGCGCGCCCAACCTGCTCGACGGCGCCCAGGAGATGACCCTGACGGCCGAGGAGTGCGACCTGGGGTACTGGCTGTCGGCCGTGGCGCAGGGGACCCTGCGCGGGCGGGCCGAAGCCGGGCACGACGCGGTCACCCCGGCGCACATGCGCGAGGAGGGACCGCTGCGCGAGGCGCTCGTGCTGGAGCTGGGCAACCGGTCGCTGGCCGAGTCCCGGGCCGTGAACGTGCTGTCCCACTACGTCATCGGCGCGCCCGGCGTCGTCGAGCAGGAGTTCTTCACCACGCAGGTGGTCGACGAGGCCCGGCACGCGATGATCTTCCGCAAGCACCTGGTCGACCTCGGGGTGCCGGAGGCCGGGCTGCTGGAGTTCATCCGGGAGCAGGGCACCGACTACACCCGGCGGGTGCTGAACCCGATCGCCGAGTTCGCCACGACCGTCGTGCGCGACGAGGGCGACTTCATCGGCGCGGTCGCGGTGTTCACCATCGTCATCGAGGGCGTGCTCGCCCCGGCGGCCGAGCTGAGCGAGCGCAAGTGGACGCTGCTGGACCCGGCGGCCGCCGAGATCGCCCGCGGGGCCTCCATCGACGAGATCCGCCACCTGACGGTCGGCAGCTCCATCGTCCGCGAGCACCTCGCGCGCAATCCCTCGTACCGGCCGCGGCTGATCGAGCTGATCCGGCGCGGCCGGCAGCTGTGGGACGAGCTGCCGTCGGAGGAGTTCGTGCTGGAGCGCGAGGAGCTGTTCCAGCAGGGCATGTTCGCCCACGCCGAGCTGCTGAAGGACTACGAGGTGTTCCCCGGCTGCAAGCTGCTGGAGACCACCCCGAAGGAGCGCTACGACCTCGCCGAACGGTGGACCGACGACATGGCGGAGGTCCGGCTGCCGTACATGGGCATCCCGGAGGCCGTCGACCTGATCCGCACCCACCCGAGGTAGTCGCGGTGACCTCCACGATTCCCGCGAGAACCGCGGAGCGCCCGGACACCGCCGCCGGTCCCGGGCTGCGGCGGACCCTGACCACCCCCCGGATCGTCTTCCTGGTGGTCGCCGCGGCGGCCCCCATGTCCGGGGTGGTGGGCTCGGTGCCCCTCGCCTACGCCCTCGGCAACGGGGCGGGGGTGCCCGCCACGTTCGCCCTCGCCGGGCTGATCCTGCTGTGCTTCTCCGTCGGGTACGCGGCGATGAGCCGGCACGTGGTGGGCGCGGGCGGCTTCTACACGTACATCGGCCAGGGTCTGGGCAGGCCCCTGGCCGTCGCGGGCGGGCTGACGGCCGTCGTCGCCTACACGGCGGCCGTCGCGGGGGTGGCCGGGGCCTTCGGGTACTTCGCCGAACTCGTCGCCACCGCCCACCGCCTGCCGGTGCCCTGGCCGGTGTGGACGGGCGCGGCGCTGGCCCTGACGGCCGTGATGGGCTACCGGCGGATCGACCTCAGCGCCCGCCTGCTGGCGGTGCTGATGGTCACCGAGGTGGCGGTACTGGGGCTGCTCGCGCTGGCCATCGGCGTACGGCACGGCGCGGACACCCTGCCCGCCACCACCTTCGCCCCGGGCACGGTCTTCACCCCGGGGCTCGGGGTGGCGCTGATGTTCGCCCTGATCTCGTACGTGGGCTTCGAGGCGGCCGCGCTGTACGGCGAGGAGAGCCGCGACCCCAAGCGGAGCGTGCCCGTGGCGACGTACGCGTCCGTCGTGCTCATCACGGTGTTCTTCGCGCTGATCAGCTGGGCGGCCGTCGGGGCGATCGGCGCGGACCGGGTGGCCGGCACCGCCGGGAAGCAGCTCGGGGACCTGTTCTTCCGGCTGTCCGACGACTACCTGGGCGGCTTCGCGACGGGCGTGATGCAGGTCCTGCTCTGCACCAGCCTGTTCGGCGCGCTGCTCGGGCTGCACACCGCCGCCAACCGGTACCTGTTCGTCCTGGGCCGCGAGCGGGTGCTGCCGGCCTCCCTGGCCCGGGTGCATCCGCGGCACGCCTCCCCGTACCGGGCGAGCGTGGTGCTGTCGGTGGCCACGGCCGCCGTGTGCGGCCTGTTCGCGCTCGCGGGCGCGCACCCGTACACCACCCTGGCGACGACCATGCTGGCCCTGGGGACCGTGGGGATCGTCGCCCTCCAGGCGGCGGTGGCGGTGGCGGTGCTGGTGTTCTTCCGGCGGCACCCCGAGGCCCACTGGTGGCGGACCCGGCTGGCCCCGGTGCTGGCCCTGGCCGGGCTGGGGGGAGCGCTGTGGCTGCTGCTGGACAACTTCGCGCTGGTCACCGGGACCGACTCCATGTGGGTCAACCGGATCCCCTGGCTGATGGCCGCCGCCGCGCTCGGCGGGCTCGGCTACGGCTGGTGGCTGCGGGCCCGCGCGCCCGAGCGGTACCGGGCGATCGCCACCGCCGCCCATGACGTACCGCGACCGCAGGACATCCCGTAACGAGACCGAGGAGCCGTCATGCACGACCCGCACAGTCTGCTCCAGGAGGAGGCGGAGGCCGATCTGGCCCGCCGCGGCTACCTCCTGGACCGGGACGCCCTGCGCACCCTGACCGAACGGCGCGCCCGGCTGATCGCCGAGCGGGACAAGCTGCGGGCCGAGCAGAACCGCTCGGCGAAGGTCGGCGGCCCGCCGGACGCGGCCGCCCGGGCCCGGCTCCAGGAGGCACGGGAACGGCTGCGGTCGGTGTCGGAGGAGCTCAAGGCCGTGGAGGGCGGGCTCGGGGCGCTGCTGCCCACCGTCCCCAACCGGCCGTACGCCGACGTGCCGGACGGGACCGAGCAGGACCCGCCGGTGGTGCGGCGGGTCTGGGGGGAGGTGCCGGGCTTCGAGTTCGAGCCGCGCGACCACGTGGACGTCGGCACCCGGCTGGGGATCCTGGACCCGGTGCGCGCCGCCAAGCTGTCGGGCTCGCGCTTCGCGGTGACCCGGGGGGCGGGGGCCCGGCTGGAACGGGCGCTGGCCGCGTTCCTGCTGGACCTGCACACCACCGAGCACGGCTACACCGAGCACGGGGTGCCGCACCTGGTCAGCCGGGAGACGATGACCGGGACCGGGCAGCTGCCGAAGTTCGAGGACGACCTGTTCCTGACGAACGCCGCCGACCGCGACCTGCTGCTGATCCCGACGGCGGAGGTCCCCCTGGTCAACCTCTACCGGGGCGAGACCCTTCAGGAGGACCAGCTCCCCCTCGCCCTCACCGCGTTCACGCCCTGCTACCGGGCGGAGGCCGGCTCGTACGGGCGGGACACCCGCGGGCTGGTGCGGCTGCACCAGTTCGAGAAGGTGGAGCTGGTGCGGATCTGCCACCCCGACCGGTCCGCCGAGGAGCTGGAGCTGCTGACCGGGCACGCCGAGACGGCCCTGCGGCGGCTGGGCCTGGCGCACCGGGTGGTGGAACTGCGCGCCGGGGACCTCGGGTTCGCGGCCCGGCGCACCTATGACATCGAGGTGTGGCTGCCGGGCCAGGGGACCTACCGGGAGATCTCCTCCTGCTCGGACTGCGGCGACTTCCAGGGCCGCCGGGCCGGCATCCGGGTGCGCGGCCGGGACGGGCGCAAGGCCTTCGCGGCCACCCTGAACGGTTCGGCGCTGCCGGTGGGCCGCACCCTGGTGGCGGTCCTGGAGCAGTACCAGCGTGCGGACGGCTCGGTGACCGTGCCGCCCGCGCTGGTCCCGTACACCGGCTTCTCGGCGATCGCCCCGGACGGCTCGCCGGTGGTCAGCGCCGCCTGATCCCCTCGGCCGGGCTCCCCGCCGGGGAGCCGGCCGGGGAGCCGGCCGGGGGCAGCGCCCGCGACCGCGCCGGTGACCGTACGAGGTCGTCGGCGCGGTCCGGCCAGGTCAGGACCGTCACCGGGGGCAGCTCCCGGGACACGAACGCGGTCATCGCCCACGGGCAGTCCTGCCGGGTGGGCTGGAGCGCGGTGTGCCCGTGCCAGGGCAGGGGGCCGTGCCCGGTGATCCCGCGCAGGGTGACCGAGCCGTCCGGCCCGAAGGCCAGGTCCACCTCCCGGGCGCCGTCGGCCAGTCCGCGCCCGGTGGCCTTGACGGCGGCCTCCAGCAGGGTCCATGCGTGGAAGAAGGTGCCGGCGCCGACCCCGTCCGGCACCCCCGGGTAGACGAAGGCGAGCACGTCGAGGCTGCTGGTGGCCGGGCGGACCAGCTCCACGTCCACCCCGATGGGCCCGGTCTCGGTGGCTCCGAGCAGCAGCAGCCCGTCGGAGCGGGACCAGCTGACGTGCGTGCCGGGCTGGTCGGGCAGGTAGGGCTTGCCGGCCGGGTCGTAGGCGATGCGCAGGTCGTGCGCGGCGATCCCGAGCCGTTCGGCGAGCAGCCGGCGGACGGTGAGGCGGGCCCGGAAGAAGCGGTGGGCCGCCCGGGCGTGGACGAACTCGGCGCCGCGCCGCAGCTCTTCCTCGGTCAGGCCCTCGGGGTAGTGCGCACTGATGTCCTGGGGGGCGACCTGGTCGAGGTCGACCAGCCATGCGTCCATGGTGCTCCTTTCTCTGGCACGGCCCTCCCCGGTCCCGGTCGTGCGGCCTGCGCCTACAGGCCGAAGACGCGGGTGCGGGAGCGTGCGGGGTCGCCCGGGCGGAGGTGGAGGCGGCCGGCCGCGGGGAGCATGACGGCCGCGGCGACCGTGCGTTCGGTACGGATGTCCCCGCGTCCGGGGACGCGCAGCGGCGGCCGGGACAGCAGGTCCAGGTGGTCCTCGGGGGTCGCGGTGGCGGGGAGGGCGGCCAGGCCTTCGGTGGCCGCGCGCAGGCGCCGCAGCGAGGAGTTGCGGGCGAAGACGTTGAGTTCGTCGGCGGGGGCGAAGTCCGGGTGGAGGTAGTGGTTGGTGTGGGCGAGCGCGCCGGGGGCGGCGGCCTCGGTGACGCGCAGGTCCCCGTCGAGGTGTTCCACGTACAGGGCCCGCTCGGGGTCGCAGAGCATGAGGGAGCGGGAGCTGGCCAGGGGGAGGTCCGCGAGGAGTTTGAGGGCCTGGCCGGTGTCGGCGGCCGTGTCGAGGAGGTGGCGGATGGCCAGGTACGGGGGGACGCCGGGGCCCCAGGTGCCGCCGAGGACCAGGTTCAGTCCGACGGCGAGGCCGTCGCTGTTGAGGCCGAGGTAGCCCAGCAGGCCGGCGAAGCTGAGGACCAGGGAGCGGCGGGCGGTGCCGGCGCGGGCGATCTCCAGGACGCTGATGTGGGTGTCGAGGTCCCCGTTGAGGTCGACGGTCTGGGCGAGGACGGGCGGGCCGGCGCCGGGGCCGGTGCGGGCGTACGTGGTGCAGTCGCCGCCGGTGCGGATCTTGGAGTAGCCGAGGATCTCGCGGCGCAGCTGGAGCAGCCAGGCCTCGTCCTCGGAGGTGCCGGCGCCGTCGGCGAGGCCGGCCACCTCCTCGGCGAGGTCGGGCAGGCAGTCGGTGACGGCCCGCCGGTGGGCGGTGACGGCCGGGAGGAGGGTGCGGAGGGTCAGGGGCTCGGGGACGAGGTGGTTGAGGCGGGCCAGGCCGTCGTCGAGGAAGGCGCGCAGGGGCGCGGCGAGGGCCGCGCCGTGGGCGCGGCCGATCTCGTACGGGGTGCCGCAGGCCCGTATGTGGCTGATGCCGGGGCCTGCGGCGGCGGGGTCGTTCATGCCGGGACGGCCTTCTTGGGGCCGCGCGCGAGGTGCGCCCGGACGGCGGGCCATTCGGCGCGCAGGATGCTGTAGAAGACGGCGTCGCGGCGGCGGCCGCCGGGCATGTAGTTGAAGCTGCGCAGGACGCCTTCCTCGGTGGCGCCGATGTTGACGAGGCCGCGGCGGGCCTGGACGTTGAGGACGTCGGTCTTGAACTCGGCGCGTTCGGCGCCGAGGACCTCGAAGGCGTGCTCCAGCAGGAGGGCCTTGGCCCAGTGGTTGACGCCGCGGCCGCGGAAGTCGCGGCCGAGCCAGGACCAGCCGAGTTCCAGGCGGCGGTCGGCCTCGGCCATGTTGCCGAAGCTCATGCTGCCGGCGGTGCGGCCGGACTCCTTGTCGGTGATGGTGAAGACGGTGCGGCGGCCGGCGGCGTGGTCGGCGAGGCAGGCGTCGAAGAAGGCCTCGAAGTCGGCGTCGGTCTCGACGGCGGCGACGAAGTAGCGCCAGATGCCGGGGTCCATGGCCACGGCCCGGATGCCCTCGCGGTCGGCGCCGGTGATCGGGGTGAGGCGCACCCGGTCGTTCTCCAGGACGGCGGCGGCGTGCTCGGTCCAGCTCATGGTTCAGGCTCCGGTGGTGGTGACGGTGGCGGTGGCGGTGGCGTGGTGGTGGCGGGCGAGGGCGGCGGTGACGTCGCGGAGGGTCTTCATGTCGGCGAGGTCGTGCTCGGTGAAGTGGGCGAGGTCCACGCCGGTCTCCTCGCAGACCTCGGTGAGGAAGAGGACCTTGTTGAGGGAGGTCAGTCCGTAGGCGGCGACCATGTCGGCGTCCGGGTCGATCTCCTCGGCGGGGACCTCGGGCACCAGGACGAGGGCGAGCTGGTCGCGGGCGGCGTCCTCGAGGGCGGTGTCGGTGGTGTCGGTGGTGTCGGTGGTGTGGGTGGTGTCAGGCATGGATTCCGGCCTCCTGGGAGTGCAGCGGGGCGTGGTAGGCGGCCCGGATGTCGGGGCGCTTCGGCTTGTACTGGGAGGTCAGCAGGCCGCCCTCGATGCTGAACGGCGGGTCGGCGACGAGGACGCGGCTGATGCGCTCGTCGGGGGTGGTGGCCGCGTTGACGGCGGCCAGGCGGGCGGCGATGGCCCGGTGGTCGGCGGGGGCGGTGGCCGGGGAGACCACGGCGACGAGGTCGGTCTGGGTGGGGCTGAACAGCACGCACTCGGCGATGGCCGGGTCGGCGCGCATCAGTTCCTCGATGGGGCGGACGATGACCTTCTTGCCGTTGTCGAGGACGATGACGTCGTCGGCACGGCCGTGGACGAAGAGGTAGCCGTCCTCGTCGAGGTGGCCGAGGTCGCCGGTGCGGACGGTCCCGTCGGGTGAGAAGACCTTCTCGGAGTCGCCGGGGCGGGCGTAGGCGTAGTGGTTGTTGACGGGGTGGGTGCTGCGGACGCTGATGACCCCGTCCTCGCCGATGAGCACCTCCTTGCCGCGTACGGCCCGGCCGACGCTGCCCTCGCGGTGGGCGCCGGGGTGGTTCTTGGTGACGATGCAGGTCTCGTTGAGGCCGTAGCCCTCGTAGAGGGGCAGGCGGGCCTCGTCGTCGAAGAAGCGGAGCACGGTGGGCGAGGCGGGCGCGGAGCCGGTCCACAGGTAGCGGATCCGGTCGCCGAACAGGGCGCGGGCGGCGTGTGCCGGGTCCTGGCCGGGGGTGCGGCGCAGGCGGGCGGTGATCTGGCGGCGGGCGGACTCGTAGAAGGCGGGGACGCCCATGACGACGGTGGGGCGGACGCGGCGCAAGGTGGCGAAGGCGGCCTCGTAGGTGGTGATGGTGACGTCGTGGCCGTGGAGGAGGGCGGAGTAGACCCAGTAGCGCTGCTGGAGGAGGGAGAGGGGCAGGAAGACGAAGAGGTGGTCGTCGGGGGTGTGTTCGAAGATCTCCTGGACGGCGGTGAGGGAGCTGTCGATGCTGCCGGCGGTGGCGCCGAGGCCCTTGGGGATGCCGGTGCTGCCGGAGGTGAACTTGATGGTGGTGACGTCTTCGGTGGTCCAGGTCACGGGTGGGAGCGGCGGCGCCTCCGCGTCGGAGTCCGGGTCGGTCAGCGCCAGGATCCCTTCCATGGGCAGGACCCCGGGGGTCGCGCCGGTGTCCTGGTCGGTGTAGAGGAGGTGCAGGTCGTAGCGGTCGGCGAGGTCGGCGGAGGGGGTGAACTTGCCGGGTTCCAGGCCGGCGGTCTGCGCGCCGAGCCGCAGGGCGGCCAGGTCGAGGAGGACCCATTCCAGGCTGTTGGCGGCGAGGATGCCGATGCGGTGGGCGGGGCCCGTGCCGTGGGTGCTCCGCAGGTGGTGCGCGAGGCGGGCTGCGCGGGCGTGGAGCTCGCGCAGGGGCATGGTGCGGGTGCCGTCCAGTCTGGCGACGTGGATGTGGCCGGTCGCCGGGGGCGGGCCGTCGACGATCCGGCGGATCGTCTCCGGCACCGCCGGAGGTGCGGTCGTCGGTCGGGTGCCGGTGGGGTGTGGCTGAGCGCGCAGTTCCCCGCGCCCCTGAGGGGCCGACGCCGTCGGTCGGGTGCCGGTCGGCTGTGGCTGGGCGCGCAGTTCCCCGCGCCCCTCGGGGGCCGACGCCGGCGGTCGGGTGACCGATGGGTGGGGGCCCTCGGGGGGCTTCGGCTGGGTGGGGGGCATCAGGAACCCTTCGGCATCAGGGCTGCCGCCATCGCGCGGACCGTGGGGAGTTCTGCGAACTGGTCGAGGGTGAGGGTGGTGCCGAAGCGCTTGCGGGTGGCCGTGAGGATGCGGGCCGCCGCGATGGAGTCGCCGCCGAGGGAGGTCAGGGTGTCCAGGGCGCCGACGTCCGGGCGGCGCAGGACCGTGGACCAGATGTCGCAGAGGATCTTCTCCGCCTGGGTGGCCGGGGCGCTGCCGCCCGGGGCGGGGCCGGTGGTGGGCGCCTGGGCGGCGAGTTCGGCCAGCCGGGCGCGGTCCACCTTGCCGTTGCGGGTCAGGGGGAGCTCTTCGTGCCAGAGCACGGCCGCCGGGAGCATGTAATCGGGGAGGTCGGCGCGCAGGGCCTGGCGGATCTCGGCCAGGTGGGGCCGGTGGCCGCCGGAGGGGACGAGGTGGGCGACGAGGCGGTTGCCCTGGGGGGCGACGACGGCCCGGCCGATCTCCGCGAGGGCCGCGAGGCGGGTCTCGACCTCGCCGGCCTCGATCCGGTACCCGTTGATCTTGATCTGGAAGTCGCTGCGGCCGAGGATCTGGAGGCTGCCGTCGGGCAGGTAGCGGCCCAAGTCGCCGGTGCGGTACAGGCGTTCGCCGCGCACGGGGTCCTCGTAGAAGCGTTCGGCGGTGCGCTCCGGGTCGCCCCAGTAGCCGCGGGCCAGGCCCGTGCCGGCGGCGGTGATCTCGCCGGTGACCCAGTCGGGGGCGTCGAGGCCGTGGCAGTCGAGGACGTAGGCGCGGTTGTTGGAGTTGGGGCGGCCGTAGGGGATGGAGGAGGAACCGTCCTCGTCCTCGCCCACCGGGTGCAGGACGTTCCAGACGGTGGTCTCGGTGGGGCCGCCGAGGGAGACCACCTCCAGGCCCGGCATCAGCTCGCGCAGCTGGGAGGGGAGGGCGGGCGGGATGCGGTCGCCGCTCATCAGGACCAGCCGCAGGCCGGGCGGTACGTCGCCGTCGGAGCGGGCCTGGCCGTGCAGCAGGCCGACGATGGCGGGGACGGAGTTCCACACCGTGACCCCGTACAGCCAGCACAGTTCGAGCCAGTGGGCGGGGTCGGTGGCCTTGTCGCGGTCGGGCATGACGAGGGCGGCGCCGGCCGAGAGGGCGCCGAAGACGTCCCAGACGGACAGGTCGAAGTGGAAGGCGCTGACGGCCATGAACCGGTCCTCGGCGGTGATCCCGAAGCGGCCCTGGCAGTCGGCGACGAGGTTGGCGACGCTGCGGTGGCTGACCATGACGCCCTTGGGGGCGCCGGTGGTGCCGGAGGTGTAGAGCACGTAGGCGAGGTCGTCGGGGTGGGAGCCGGGGAGCCGGTCGGGGAGTTCGGCGCGGCCGGAGCAGGGGCGGGTGAGGTCGAAGGCGGCGACGGTGTCGTCGGAGGGCCGGCCGGAGTTGGTGAGCACGCAGCGCACCTTGCCGTCGGTGAGCATGTACTCCTGCCGGGCGGCGGGCAGGGCGGCGTCCACGGGCAGGTAGGCGGCTCCGGCGAGGACGGTGGCGAGGATGCCGACGATCTGTTCGGGGCCCCGGTGGCAGACGAGGCCGACGAGTTCGCCGCGGCCGACGCCCTGGGCGCGCAGCCAGGTCGCGGCGGTGGCGGCCCGGTGCAGGAGTTCGCCGTAGCTGACGGTGCGGTCGGAGGTGAGGATCGCGGGCGCGGCGGGGGTGCGGGCCGCACGGGCCACGATGGCGTCGCCGAGCATTTCGTCGGGCAGGGCGACGGCGGTGTCGTTGGCGGCGGCGCGGCGCTCGCGCTGGGCGGGCGGCAGCAGGTCGAAGGAGTGGCGCTGCCAGGAGCTCTCGTCGACGAGGGTTTCCAGGAGGGTGCGGTAGCCGTGTGCGAGGTCGTCGAGAAGGCCCTCGCAGAAGAGTTCGTCGATGCCGTCGAGCTGGACGACGAGGGCGCCGTGCTGCTCCATGGCGAAGGCGTTGAGCCAGACCTGGGGGGTCTGGCTGACGGTGTAGACCTCCTTGCCGAAGAGTTCCAGGGCGGAGCCGTCTACCTCGCTGCTGACGTGTCCGATGGCGCTGTTGAAGGTGTACGGCATGCGGGCACCGGTGATCCCGCCGCGGCGGACGGCGAGTTCGCGCAGGAACTCGACGCCGGAGTAGTGCCGGTGGTCGATGTCGGTGTGCAGGCGGGCCTGGAGGAGCTGGGCGCGTTCGGCGAAGGTCAGGCGGCGGTCGACCTCGGCCTCGACGAGGAGGGTGTCGGAGAACTGGCCGATGGCCTCGAAGACCCGGGGGTGGACGGGCGGGCGGTGGGCGATGGTGGTGGTGAGGGTGAACCGCTCTCCCGCGCCCCAGGTGGCGAGGGTTTCGGCGTAGGCGGCGAGCAGCAGGGCGGAGGGGGTGAGGCCGGCGGTCGCGGCGCGGTCCTTGAGGGCGGTCCAGGCGGTGCGCTCCAGGGTGACGCGGCGCGGGGTGAAGCGGGTCTCGGTGAGGGCGGCCGGGCTGGTGCGCAGGGGCAGGTCGGGGTGGGGGGCGAGGTCGTCGGCGCGGTCCAGCCAGTAGGCGCGGGAGCGGTGGGCGGGGGCCTTGTCGCGGGCGGCTTCGAGGGCGGTGAGGTAGTCCTCGTAGGGAAGTTCCTCGTGGAGGTCGGCGCCGGGGCTCTGGTAGGCGTGCCACCAGGCGCGGAAGAAGAGGAACATGCTGATGCCGTCCATGACGAGCCCGTCGTGGCCGACGTGGAGGAGCATCCGGTCGTCGTCGAGGATGGTGGCGTCGACGGTGATCAGGGGGGCCTGGTCGGCGGGCAGGACCTGGTGGGAGCGCATCTCGCGGAGCTGGGCGCGGATGGCGTCCTGCTGGCGGGGGGTGTGGGAGCGCAGGTCGAGGACGCCGATGCGGGGGGCGTGGTCGCCGTACTCGGTGGCCTGGCGTTCGTCGGACAGGAAGCGGGAGCGCAGGCCGCTGTGGGCGGCGATCACGGTGTCGAGGGAGGACTGGAGCCGGTCGATGTCCCAGTCGCCCTCGATCTCGTGGAAGACGTGGCTGGAGACGTCGCCGACCTCGAACACCCCGCTGCGGCCGAGGTAGTAGCTGCGCTGGAGGGGGGTGAGGGGGAAGCCGGGGCCGTGGTCGGCCTCGCGCTCCAGGTGGGCGACGAGGGCGGGCTTGGCGGCTCTGACGCGGGCGATGAACTCGGGGTCCATCCGCTCGCGGTTGCCCGTCAGGCGCAGGTCGCCGTCGGCGAGGGTGACGGTCAGCCCGCGCTCGGCCATCTCGCGCAGGATGTGGCGGTGCTGGTTCATCGGGCCTCCCCCGAGGTCAGGGCGGCGACGGCGGCGGGCTCGGCGCGCTCGGCGATGACGGCGGCGAGTTCCGCGAGGGTGCCGCCGTGCAGGAGTTCGTCCATGGACAGGTCGACGTCGAGGGCGTCGAGGATCTGGTACTGGACGGTGACGGCCTGGAGGGAGCCGGCCGCGAGCTGGGTGAGGGTGCGGTGGGCGATCGGCTCGTCGGCGCCGAGCCGCAGGGCGGTGCGGGCGACCTGGGTGAGCCAGGGGGTGAGGACGGGCTCGGCCGCGTCGGCGCCCTGCGCCCGCTGCGCGGCCGGGGAGGGCTGGAAGAACACGGCGTCGGAGAGGTCGACGGCGGCGCCGGGGGTGAGGAGTTCGACGGTACGGGGCCACGTGCGCGGGGTTTCGAGGTCCAGGGCGGCGGCCAGCCGGGCGGCGAAGCGGGGCATGAGGGGGGCGGCGGCGTGCGCGAGGAGGCGGGCGGCGGCCAGTTCGAGGGCGACGGCGGTGCGGTTCTCGTCCTCCCAGCCGGGGGTGTCGGTGAGGAGGCCTTCGGCGCGGGTGAAGCGGACGGTGTCGCGGACGATGCCGTCGAGTTCGGCGGCGGCCTGGGTGAGGGAGAAGGAGTCGTTGCCGAGCGCGCCGGTGACGGCGTCGCGGCGGGTGCCGAGGCGGGCGAGGAAGGCGGTGTGCTCGGGGGTCCAGTTCCCGGCGTCGGGGGCGCGGCCGCCGTGGTGTTTGGCGACGCGGGCGCCGAGGTCGTTGAGCCACTGCTGCCAGGTGCCGATGAGGGTGTCGGCGAGGGTGGCCTCGTAGGCGGCGCGCCGGAAGTCGGTGCGCAGGCCCTCGGGGCGGGTGGCGGCGAGGAAGTAGCGGACGGCGTCGACGGTATCGGGGCTGAGGACCTCCTTGCCCCAGATCGCGTGCCGGCGGCTGGTGGAGAACTTCTCTCCCTCCAGCAGGTAGAACTCGTTGACGTGGTAGTCGATGTCGGGGGTCCAGCCAGGGTGGGCGAGCTGGTAGAGGACCGGGTAGAGCACGGAGTGGTAGAAGCTGTTGTCGTAGCCGAAGAAGTGGACGATCTTCCAGTCGGCGGAGGGCTCGGCGGCCCGCCAGGGGCGGCCGAGGCGGGCGCCCAGTGACTGGATGCCGTGCAGGAACCCGTAGCTCATCTCGGGCCAGACCCAGATGACCTGCCCGTCGGTGTCGTCCTCGCGGGGTTCGACGCCCCAGTCGGAGGGGTGGGTGAGGGGGAGGTCGAGGGCGGGCCGGCGGAAGAGCCGGTCGGCGAGTTCGCGCAGCCGGGCGGGGACGCGGCCGCGCCGGTGGTGGGCGCGGACGTCGCCGGCGTAGGCGTGCAGGGGCAGGGTCCAGCGGGCGGCGGGGGCGGGGCGGGGTGCGCTGCCGGTGGCGGTGGAGCGGGGGTCGGCGAGGTCGGCGACGGTGTTGGGTTCGCCGCACTCCTCGCAGAGGTTGCCGCAGGTGGCGGCGCCACAGCCGGGGCAGCCGCCGGTGACGTCGGCCTCGTAGAGGTAGGCGCCGGTGCGGGCGTCGTAGAGGGCTTCGTGCGCGGTGACGGCGATCTCGCCGGAGGCGACGAGCCGGCTGAAGAAGTCCTTGAGCCCGTCGCGGTAGCCGGGGTCCTGGTCGGTGACGGTGTACTGGTCGAGGGGTATGTCCATCAGCCGCAGGGTTTCGGCGATCTCGGCGCTGTAGTGGGCGGCGGTCTCGGCGGGGGTGCGGCCTCCCTGGCGGGCGGCGCCGAGGACGTAGCTCTGGTAGTCGTCGCTGCCGGTGAGGTGGTAGGCCTCGGTGCCGTTCATGCGCTGGAAGCGGGTGAAGGCGTCGGCGCCGAGGTAGGGACCGGCGAGGTGGCCCAGGTGCAGGTCGCCGTTGGGGGTGGGCGGGGTGGAGAAGACGAAGACGGGGCGGTCGCCGAAGCCGGTGCGCACGGGTGCGGAGGCGGCGTGGGCGGCCCGCTGGGCGTCGCGCCAGTACTGGGTGAAGAAGACCAGGTCGGTGCCCGCGTCCGTGGGGTTCTCCGGGCCGGTGTTCCGCAGGACGTGGGACTCGAAGGGCTCGAAGAGGACGACGGTGCCGGGGACGGCCTCGTGGCGTTCGCCGTCGATGAGGAACTCGCCGCGGCCGGAGACGATGACGAACAGTTCGGTCTCGTCGTGGTGGTGGTCGTCGGTGGCCCGGCCGGGGGCGACCCGGCCCCAGCCGGCACCGGTCCCGAAGCCCTCCACACCGCTCATGTCGATGCCGAACGCCTGCTCCAGCACGTCGTCGTCATAACGCGCGATGATCATGTCGTGGCCTTTCGCGGGGACGGGAGGGACGGGATCAGGTCGGCGGCGCGGGCGGCGAGCGCCGGGGCCAGGCGGTAGCCGGAGCCGCCCGCTGCGCCCGCGAAGACCAGCCGGCCGTAGGGGTCGAGGGCGGTGACCAGGGGCCTGCCGTCGGGTCCGTAGGCGTCGCAGAACACCCGGCCCGACCGGCAGTGGGCGGCCAGGGCGGGGGCGTAGCGGGTGAGCAGGGCGCGGCCCTCGCGCAGGTGGGCGGTGGTGAGGGCCGGGTCGACGGTGGCGGGGTCGGCGTCCCATTCGGGGCAGGTGTAGCTGAACAGCCAGTGGCCGCGGTGGTGGACGGGCAGCAGGAAGGCGTCCTCCTCGTGCAGGACGACGGCCCGGTCCCCGGGGGCGGGTGGGGTCTCCACGTGCAGGGCGACGACCTTCTTGACCCGGGCCCGCAGCGGGGCGACGAGCTCGCGCCAGGCGGGCTCGGCCAGCCAGGGGCCGGGGGCGAGGACGACGTGCCCGGCGGTGAGGGTGGCGCCGCCGCTCAGGGTGAGGCGGGCGCCGCCGGGTCCGGCGGCGACGGTCAGGGCGGCGACGCCCTCGCGGAAGGAGACGGCGGGGCGCAGGTCGGCGGCGAGGAGCTGGGTGAGGGTGTGGACGTCGGCGTACTGGCAGCCGTCGCCCTCCCAGGCCCCGAAGTCCTTGGGCAGGGCGGGGACGCAGGAAGGCAGGTCGCCGGTCCAGCGGAGCTTGGCCTCGGGGAGGTAGGTCTCGCGCAGGGCCTCCTCGGCGGACTCGGGCGCGAGGACGGTCATGCCGAGGGGGTGGATGGGCAGGTCGGGGCGGGCGGTGTGGAGGTCGGCGTAGAAGCGCTCGCTCTCGGCGGCCAGGGCGCGGACGGTCTCGTCGGCCCCGCGCGGGAAGTGCAGTCCGGCGGAGCGGCGGGTGGCGCCGGAGCCGATCATGTCCCGGTCGAGGACGGTGACGGTGGCGGAGGGGTCGCGGGAGAGCACCTCGCGGGCGACGAGCACGCCGAGGATGCCCGCGCCGACCACGGCGACGTCGGTACGGGCCCCGGCCGGCCCGCCCGCGTGGCGGGCGGTGGAGCGGTAGGCGGGGGCGGCGGTGGGGTCGGCCGGCGCGGCGGCCACAGGCCCGGACGGGGTGGCGGCCGGGGTGGCAGCCGCGGGTGCGGGCGCCGGGGCCGGGGCGGGACCTGCGGCCGGGTGGGCCTCGGGGTCGGTGGTCAGGGGGCGGCAGGTTCCGGTGCGGTCCGTGGTCATCAGGCGGTCCACCGTTCGTCCTGGGAGGTCTTGGAGGACCACTCGATGAAGGAGGCGAGCTGCTCGTCCCCGCGTACGCCGCACAGCCGGTCGGCGATGCGCCGGCTGCGCCAGGCGTTGAGGCTGAGGTTGGGGTCGGCGAGGCCGCGCTGGCCGCGGACCCCGTTCTGGACGAAGATCCGGCGGTCGGCGGGCCCGTCCCAGCGGACGGCGTAGTCCTCGTCGACGCGCAGTTCCTCGCCCTCCCGCTCCAGGCGCCCGGCGAGCGGGGCGAGGAAGTCGGTGGCGGCGGGCCGGTAGCCGGTGGCCCAGACGACGACGTCGGTCTCGAACTTCTCGACGGATTCCGTCTCCTGGGTGTGCCGGGCGCGGACCTCCCAGCCGCCGAAGGGGCCGGGCCGGACGTCGAAGACCTCGCGGCCCGGGTGGAGTGCGACCAGGTCCTCGTTGCCGTCCACGAACCGGTGCATGTAGATGCCCTGGTAGATCTCGCGCAGCGTGGACTCGGAGATGCCGTCGCTGCTGAGGACGTTGCGGGAGTTCAGCGAGTGGCGGCGCTCGCGCGGCAGTCCGTAGAAGTAGTCGGCGTGGCTGGGCATGTAGTAGTCGTTGGTGAAGGGCGAGTCGTCGATCGGCAGGTAGTTCGCGCGCCGCGAGATCCACGAGACCCGGCGGGGCAGCTCCCAGCCGCCCCGGGAGATCAGGTCGAGGAAGGCCTCGGCACCGGACTGGCCGCCGCCGATGACCACGACCCGCTTGCCTCCGACGTCCTGCGCGTTGGCCATGTAGTCGCTGACGTGGAACTGGGTGGGGCCGAGCTGGTGCTCCCCGAGCGGAGGCACCCAGGGGCGGCTGCCGACGCCGACGACGACGTTCTCGGCGGTGACCGTGCGGCGCGCGGTGCGGACCGTGAACGCCCCGAGCCCGTCGTCGAAGTCGACCTCCTCCACTCCCTCGCCGAAGACGACGTTCTCGTTGTTGCGGCTGGCCCAGGCCAGGTAGTTGCGGAACTCCAGCCGGGGCACGTCGTCGAACCGGGCGTTGAGGAAGTGGTAGACCCGGCCCTTGGCGTGCAGGTAGGAGAGGAAGGAGAAGGGGTTCGCGGGGTCGGCCAGGCTGACCAGGTCCTTGAACTGGGAGACCTGGAGGCTGGTGCCGGGGATCTGCTGGCCGTCGTGCCAGCCGAAGGACTCCTTGCGGTCGAGGAAGAGATTGGGTACGTCCGGCCTGCTGTGCAGCAGGGACGCCAGGCTGAGGTTGGCCGGGCCCACGCCGACTCCCACGCAGCGGAAGTGCGTGATGCCCGGCCGGAAGCTCTCGTGCCCCATGGTTCGGAACCTCTCGTTCGTTGTGCGGTGGCTGAGGTGAGGGGGAAGTGGGGTGAGGGAGGGGTGGGGTGGGTCGTCAGACGGTCACGCCGGTGCTCCCGTGGGAGCGGGGGCGGTCTCCTCGTAGCGGCCGGCGAGTCCGTGGGCGCCGAGGAACGACAGCCACCGCGAGGCCTCGCCGGGGGTCTCGGCGGCCCGGTTCAGCCCGGCGGGCAGGGCGCCGGACAGGATCCGCGTGACCCCGTAGGCGACGGGGAGGGAGACGCAGCGGGCCATGGCGGACTCGTCCGGTCCGCCGGTGAGGTCCAGCAGCCGGGAGCCGCGCCAGCGCTCGCCCGACCTGGTGCGCAGCTCCAGGGAGACGGACAGCACGACGCGGTCGCGGTCGGCGGGGCCGGCGCGGTGGCGGGCGGCGAGCTCGTACGCCAGGGCGCGGACGGCGTCGGGGTCGCCGGCGGAGACGGTGTCGAAGACCTCCTTCCAGGCGGTGCGCCAGCCGGAGTTGCGCAGGGTGCCGCGGACGAAGGTGTCGAGGTGCCAGTAGTACGGGATGCCGTACTGGGCGACGAAGGGGAGGCTGTCGCGGTTGGGGTAGGCCTCGAACTCCTCGCCCGCCAGGGTCAGCGGGGCCGTCGCCTCCCAGGGGCGGGGGGCGGTGACCTCGGCGCGGGCTTCGATGTAGCGGGCCGGGGCGGCGAGGGCGGCGAGGACCCCGTGCGGGGCCCAGCTGAAGCGGTAGCGGAACGGTCCGGGGACCGCCGGGAGGCCTCCGCAGTACGAGGTGAACACGGCGGTCGCCGGGGAGGGGCCGAACGCCTCGCGGGCCCGGGCGACGAGGTCGTGGGCCATGAGGTGGTCGATGCCGGGGTCGAGTCCGGCCTCGGTGAGGACGACGGTACGGGCCCGGGCGGCCGCCCGCTGCGCCTGTTCGGCCAGCTCCGGGGAGGTGTAGCTGGTGCAGGCGAAGTGGGCGCCGCGGTCGGCGGCCACGCCGAGCAGCGGGGCGTGCTCGGCAGCCGGGAGCATGGAGACGAGGACGTCGCCCGCGCCCGTCTCCGCCGCCAGGGCGGCGGGGGTGAGCGCGCGGACCTCGGCGCGGCCCGCCAGGCCGAGGGCGGCCAGGCGGGCCGCGGCGCGCTCGGCGGTGCGGTCCCACAGGACCACCCGCCGGGCGCGCTCGCAGACGAGGGAGAGGCCGGAACGGCCGGTGGACAGGCCGGTGCCTATCCAGTGGACGGTGCCGGACGCGGGGGCCGCGGCGGGGGCGGCGGGGGCGGATAAGTCAGATGACAAGGGGTGCCTCCTGGGTTTCGACGGCCGTCCGGTAGCGGTGCAGGGCGCGGGCCCACACGCCGTCCCACTCGGGCAGGCGCAGCAGGTGCGGGGCGAGTTCGGCGGAGAAGGCGGTGGCGGCCTCGACGGGGAGGAGCGAGGGGAGGTTGTCGATGGCGATCAGGTCGAGGGGGCGGTCGCCGTCGCGCAGGGTGCGGACGGGGGCGTCCCAGGTGGTGGTTTCGTCGTAGACGGGCAGGACGTTGCAGTCGGAGGTGACGTCGCAGGTGACGTCGCAGACCAGGGAGAGGCGGCGGGCGCTTTCGTCCAGGTCGGCCTTGGTCAGGAAGGGCGGGACGGGGGTGGTGGTCAGGACGGTGTTGACGAGCAGGTCGTGGCCGAGGAGGGCGGCCCGGTCGAGGGCGCGGGTCTCGGGCAGGTCCCAGCGGGTGGGTTCCAGGCCGGCCTGGACGAGGGCGTCGCAGGCGCCGCGGCCGCAGCGGCCGAGGGCGCCGATGACGAGGGCGGTGGTGGTGTCGCCGGCCGTGGCGGTGGAGGCCAGGAGGGCGTCGAGGGCGGGGCGGTCGGTGGGGACCAGCGGGGTGGTGAGGGCGCGGCGGTGGTGCAGGACGGCGAGGGCGGCGCCGACGTAGCCGGCCCAGTAGCCGAAGGCGGCGACGCGGCGGCCGGAGTCGTCGGTGAGGTATTCCATGTCGAGGAGGGCGCCGCCGCCGGCGGTGAAGCGGGCCAGCAGCTCACGGGCGCCGGCCTGGCCCTTGTAGGCGTGGCCGAAGTAGATGTGCCGGTGGCGCAGGGCGGGGGCGCCGGGGCCGGCGGGGAGTTCCTTCAGGCCGAGGATGTACGCGTCGTCGGGGGCCTGCTCGTGCCAGGAGCCGGCGGGGGCGGTGGCGCAGCCGGCGGCCGTGTAGGCGGCGAGGGGGAAGGCGCGCTGCGCCGACTCCTCGACGGTGATGCGGATCCCGGCCTCGACGAGGCGGGCGGCGTCCTGCGGGGTGAGGGGGGCGCGGCGTTCCGTACGGCGGGCCTCGTGCCGCATCCAGAGGTGAGTGCTGTCTGACATGTTTCGGTTTGTCCTGTCTGGAGGCATGGGGGTGGGTGACCCCCGGCCTGATCGCGGTGGCGGGGGCTGCGTCCTGGACGTTCTCGCGCGGGGGGTTGCGAAAGTCCTGCGCCGTGGGTGCCGTGCGGGACTTTCGCGACCCCCCTAGAGGAGCGGGATCCGGGCGTTCGCCAGAGGGCGGTAGGCGGGGGTCGCTGTGGTGCTCCAGCCTGCCGCGCGCAGCTCCGCCACCACGGCGGTGGCGAGGGCCGTGGCCAGCCCCCCGCCCGGGCAGCGGTGGGCTCCCGCGCCGAAGGTGAACACGACCGGATTCACCCGGCCGGGGGAGAGTGTGTGGGGGTCGGGATTGACGGCGGGGTCGCGGTTGGCGGCGGCGAGGAGGACGAGGACCTGCTGTCCGGGCTCCACGGTGGAGCCGGCGTGGGCGAACGGTTCGGCGGCGAAGCGGCGGGTGTTCTGGACCGGCGCGTCGTACCGGACCACCTCGCGCACGAGCGCCCCGGTGTCGGGTGCGCCGGCGCCCCGGGCGAGGGCGACGAGGGTGTTGCCGATGAGGCCGGCGGTGGCGTCGTAGGTCTGGGAGAGGAACCCGATGGCGTTGGACAGCAGCGGCCCCGGATGTTCCCAGCCGGCCCGCTCGGCGGCGGCCACCAGCTCCCGCAGCAGCCCGTTCGCCCGGCCGGCGGGGGACGGGGCCGGGGACGGCATCCCCGCGTCCGGCCCGGTTCCGGCGGCGGACGCCCCGGCCCTGCCCGGGGCCGGGGCACGGCCCGCCACCGGCGCCGCGGAGGCCGAGGCGAGGGGCGGGCCCAGGAGTTCGCGGAGGCGGACGGCCGCTGCTGCCGCCGCGCGGTGGTCGTCCTGCGTCGCGGAGGCGGGGATGCAGCGGACGAAGTCGCCGATGGCGCGGGCCGCCTCGCGGTCGGCGCCGTCCGTGAGGCCCGACAGGGTGGCCACCACCCGGGCCGGGACCCCGAACATCAGCTCCTCGTACGGGACTTCGCCGCCCCGCGCCAGCTCCTCCCGGGTGTACCGGGCGGCCAGCGCGCCGGCCTGCCCGAGGTCGGCGCGGGCCAGGGCCTCCGCCACGACCCCCTTGAGCCGGGCCGCCGCCGGACCGTCCGTCATCCGTACGAGCTCGCCGAAGACCTCCCCCGCCGCCGTCCCCGCGATCCCGGCCGGCACCGGCTCCGCCACGGGCCGCACCCGCAGCGCGCCGCCGCCCAGCACCGCGCGCACCGCGGCCGCGTCGGCGGCCACCCACGCCCCCAGCGCCTCGTCGAAGGCGAAGGGGCGCTCGGCGACCAGGCGCGCGTAGTAGGGGTAGGGGTCCGCGAGGCGGACCGCCTCGACGGGGGTGGGCTCGACGGTGCTGGTGGCGCTCACTGTGACTCCTTGCTGAACGGTTCTGGTACGGGCTGCGCAGTGTGAAAGCGACGAACCGCGCAACCATCAATCGAGTGACCACGACGGCGGGCGACCGACTCCGCGAGAGCGGCGCCGGTTTAGGCCGTCTCTTCCGGATCTCGCCTGGCCCGCGCCGCCCGGCAAGATCCGAAAGAGACGACCTAGGCGCAAAGAGGGGCCGCACGGGCCGCCCTGCGCATGTCCAGGGACCCCGCGATGGCCATCCGCAGCACCTCCGACGTGCCCTCGTAGATGCGCAGGGAGCGGATCTGCCGGTACAGCCGCTCGGTGACGGAGTCCCGGACGATCCCCGCAGCGCCCAGCAGCTGCACCGCCGAGTCCACGACCTCCTGCGCGGCCTCGGTGGCGTGGACCTTGGCGATGCTGGAGTGCCGGGCGAAGCGGCGGCTGCCCCGGTCGGTCTCCCAGGCGGCCCGGGCCACCAGCAGCGAGGCCGCGTTCAGCTGGACCTCCATGTCGGCGAGCCGGGCCTTGACCAGCTGGAGGTCGAAGAGCACCGCCCCGTACGCCTCCCGCGCCAGCACGTGCGCCAGCGCGGTGTCGAAGGCGCGCCGGGCGAACCCGAGGGCGGCCGCGCCGACCGTCGTGCGGAACCGCTCCAGCAGGTCCAGGGCGACCACGAACCCCTTCCCCGGCCGCCCGAGCACCGCGTCGGCCGGCAGCCGGCAGTCCTCGAAGGCGAGGTGGGCGAAGGAGCGCGGGGCGATCGCGTCGACCCGCTCGACCCGCAGTCCGGGCGTGGCGGCCGGCACCAGGAACGCCGACAGCCCCAGCGGGCCCGGGCCCTCCCCCGTGCGGGCGATGACCACGAACACGTCCGCGATGGTGCCGTTGGCGATCCACGCCTTGCGGCCGCTGAGCACGTACGAGCCGTCCGGCGCGCGCACCGCTTCCAGCCCGACCGAGGCCAGGTCGGACCCGGCCTCCTTCTCGGAGACCGCGAACGCCCCGACCAGGGTTCCGGCGGCCATCCCCGGCAGGTACCGGCGGCGCTGCGCCTCGCTGCCGAAGCGCAGCAGCGGGGTGGCGGCCAGCGCCTGGACGGAGAACGCGAAGTCGGCCAGGTCCTCCGCGTAGGCAAGGGCCTCGCGGCGCAGGCACACGGCCCGGAAGTCGTCCACCGGGACGCCCCGCGGGTCCAGTTCGGAGAGCCAGCCCGCCGTGCCGAGGGCGCGCACGAGGCGGCGCCCGGCGTCGTCCGGGGAGAGGGCGCGGGCCTCCTCCCACAGGACGCGGTTGCTGTCGCACCAGGTCCCGGCCGCCGCGGCGAGGCGGCGGTGGGAGTCCTCGTAGAAGGGGAGCGCGAGCACCTCGGGGTCGAAGCTCGTGGTGGGTTCCATGGTCCGGCTCCTCAGATGACCAGCTCGGCGGGGGCGCCCGCGTCCTCGGACGCCGCCGCGCGCACCCGCTTGACCAGGGCGTGTTCGATGAAGAAGGCGAAGGAGGCGTAGCCGCGCCAGATCCGCCGCCATTCGCGCTGGACGGCCTCCTCGCCGGAGAGGTGGCGGACCTCGTCGAGGTAGGCGACGACGATGTCGGCGGACTGGCGGGCGTGGCCGGCGGAGAAGTTGTCGATGGACAGGTGGGCCTCTTCGTAGGAGGCGTCGAGGCCGTACCGGCGCAGCTTCTGGATCTCGTGCATCCGCAGCGCGCCGAGCCCGAACATCTCGATGCCCAGGTTATAGCCGAGGATCTCGTTGTAGAGGCTGTCGGGGAACAGCGACAGGCAGAGCTGGTGGACGGAGAAGCCGTACAGGTGGTCCGGCAGCTCGCCCTGGTGCAGGAAGGCCTCCTGCCGGATGTGCGGCAGGTCCATGTCCATGCTGGCCAGGACCTTGTGGATGAGCGTGATGTGGTTCTTGGCCGTGTCTCCGCGGCCCATCTCGTCCGCGTAGATGGCGAAGAGCATGTCGTCGCTGCGGCGGCCGCGGCGGCCCAGGTTGCCGACGCGGTGGGCCCAGGTGCCGTCGATGAGGCTGCCGAGGGCGTACGTGGACTGCTCGAAGACCACCTCGTCGCGGGAGGGGATCTCGGTGAGCGGCTCGTACGGGTCCACGAGCTTGTCCCAGTAGATCCGTTCGACCCGCTCCAGCAGGGCCTCGGGGGTGTAGGGGAACCAGGAGGCGTCGGTGAGCAGGCCCTCGGCGCCGTGCTCGAAGAGGATCTCGGCCTCGGCGAGGCCGGCCTCGGCGCGGGCGCGGGCGAGCGGCAGGACGCTGGGGTGGTGCTCGAAGTTGACGAGCCGGTGGAAGAACCGGCGGTGGTCCTCGGGGCCTTCGGGCTCGCCCACCAGGATGTCGGCGGGGTCGGCGGCGGCGAGCCGCCCGCTCCAGACGCGGGCGGTGGCGTCCCCGGCGGTGAGGGGGGTGAGGCCGGCTC
The DNA here is from genome assembly GCF_002028425.1 of Streptomyces katrae. Classification (GTDB taxonomy): domain Bacteria; phylum Actinomycetota; class Actinomycetes; order Streptomycetales; family Streptomycetaceae; genus Streptomyces; species Streptomyces katrae_A. The sequence goes on from NZ_CP020043.1 coordinate 200,437, forward strand.
CTGCGGGCTCGCCGTCGGCGACGGCCCGGGCCCAGGCGGTGAGGACGGCGGCCTCGGTCTCGTCGAAGATGCCGAACATGGGCCCGCCGAACTTGACGGCCTTCAGGAAGCGGCAGGGGCCGCCGTCGCGGGCGGGCTTGAGCTGGCGGGAGCCGCGCAGTTCGCGGACGAAGGCGGCGGCGTCGAGGTCGCCGGTGTCGAGCCAGTCGGTGAGCCGCCGGGTGCCCAGGCGGACGGCGCCGTGCTGGCGGCCGGCGTGCGGGGCGTGCCGTTCGACGATCCGGGCGACCTTCGCGTCCAGGGACAGCCCGTCGTGCCAGGCGGCGAGTTCGGCGAGGGCGGCGGTGTGCTCGCGCTCCAGGCGCAGCAGGAGGCGTACGGCGGCCAGGGCGCGGCGGCGGTCGGCGGGGCCGGTCGGGGAGTCCTCGGTGAAGGCGAGGTAGGCGGCGAGGACGGGCCGTACGTCGCTCTCGGCGAGCATCGGCTCGGTGCCGAGGAGGAGTTCGTCGAGGCCGAGGGCGTGGGCGGCGTAGTGGACGCCGACGACCTCGGGGAGGAAGGAGGCGGGCAGCCGGGACAGGGCCAGGTGGAAGGCGCCGTGCAGGGCGGTGAGCGGGCGGGCGCCGGCCGCGTCGAGGAAGGCGGCGGACTCCACGCCGGGGAGGTGGATCCCGTGGCCGATGAGGGCCCGGCGGCGGCGGCCGAGCAGCCCGGCCTCGGAGGTGCCCTCGCCCTGGAGCAGCCAGTGCTGGCCGAAGAGGCGGCCGACGATCTCTGCGGGCTGGGTGGCGGCCTGGGAGAGGGTGTCGAGCCAGCAGCCGCCGGTCAGGGCGAGGGGGGCGCGCTGGCGCAGGACGGCGGTGCGGACCTCGGGGTCGGGGTGGGTGCGCAGCGGGCCGAGGACGGCGGCGAGTTCGGCGCGGACGGCCAGGACGTGGGCGGCGACGGCGTCCGCGTCGGCGTCGGGCCCGGGGCCGTCCGTCCGGTACTCGTCCTCTTCGTCGGCCGGGGTCAGGAAGGCGGCGAGGACGCGGCGGGCGGAGAGCAGGACGGCCTCGCTCTCCTGATCGGCGATCAGGCGGCGGAAGAGCCCGGCGGGCGGCCCGGCGGTGATCCGGGCGGCCTCGGCGGCGCCTTGCGGGGAGGCCTCGAAGGGGCCGGAGGGGAGGGAGGTGGTCAGGTCGGGGAGGGTGTAGGCGGGCGCGGGGAAGCTGCGCGCCATGTCGAGGGAGGTGTCCTCGTCGGGGGTGAGGGGCGCGCTCATGCGGGGGATCCTTCGGGTGCGGCTGCGGTGGCGTCGGAGGGGGTGCCGGGCGGGATGCCGGGCGCGGTGCGGGCGGGCTCGGCGTCTGCGGTGGCGGTGGCGTCGGCTGCGGCGCCGGGCCGGGCTTTCGGGGTGCCGTCGGCGGCGGCGCCGGGCCGGGCTTCCCGGGGGTGTGCGGCCGTCGGCAGGGCGCGGAGCAGGACGGCGATCCGTACGCCCGGGACGCTCGACGCCAGCAGGTAGTGCCCGTGGGGTTTCAGGGCCCCGGCGCGGGCGCGGTCCACCAGGTTGATCAGCGGGTCGGCGGCGAAGCAGTGGCCGACGCGGGGGATGTTGTCGAGGAAGAGCTGCTCGCGGGTGAAGCCGGCCTGGCGTTCCTTGAGGACGACCAGGGGCTTGTAGAGGTTGGCGTGCAGGACGCCGAGGATGTCGCCGGTCTTCATGCCGGCCTCGTCGAGGATCTGCCGGTTGACCTCGCGGGCCAGGTCGGAGCTGATCTCGTTGGACCAGTCGAGCCCGGCCGGATCCTGGGCGCCGGCGCCCGCGACGACCTCGTAGGCGTCGGGGCCGAGCGGGTCCGCGCTGATCAGGCAGGAGGCGGCGCCGTCGCTGAAGAGGGCGAAGTTCTCCATGCGGACGGATTCGTCGGTGACCCGGTCGGCGGTGACGACCATGACCGTGCGGTGCATGCCGGAGGCCACGTACGCCTGCGCGGTGCGGATGCCGGCGAGGAGGTTGGCGCAGCGGCCGAGGGTGAGGCCGGTGAAGGCGGCGGTGCCGAGCCCGGTGGCGGCCATGACGTTCTCGACGAACGCGCCGTGGGTGCGGGGGCCGCCGGGGAAGCGGGTGGAGCACAGGATCAGGCAGTCCACGTCGGCGGGGGCGGCGCCCGCGCCGTCGAGGGTGGCGCGGGCGGTCTCGGCGGCAAGGGTCTCCAGGGACTTGGCCGTGCGGTGGACCGAGCCCCAGCCCCACAGTTCGGCGCGGGGCGGCATGCCGAACCGGCGGGCCCGCTCGCGCAGGCCCTCGATGGTGGTGTGGTCGCAGCGGAGTTCGCCGAGGACGTAGCGGGGCGCGGACAGGTGGACGGCGGCGGGGGCCTGCCGGGCCCCCGGGCCGGCGGGCGCGGCGGACCCGGCGGGGGCGCCGGGCGCGGCCGGGGCGGTGGGTGTCGCGTGCGGAAGGCTCACGGTGCCGGATCGCTCTCTCGGTCGGCGGCGGACGGGGCGTTCGGGGCGGGGGCGGCGGACACGGGGGCGGCGGCGGGTGCGGGCGCGGGGCCGGCGGGCGGGGCGGCGAGGAGGGCGTTGGCCTCCGCATAGGGGAGGGCATCCGCGCCGAAGCCGAAGGTGCCCGACCCGGTGATCTCGCGGGCGGCTCGGGTGAGGGCGCCGAGCGCGGCGCGGGAGAGGGCGGAGCCCGTGCTGATCCGGCGCACGCCGAGGGCGCCGAGTTCGGCGACGGAGAGCTTCAGGGCGCCGGTCATCAGGACGTTGACGGGCGTGGAGACGGCGGCGCAGACGGCGCGGATCGCCTCGGCGTCGGGCAGGGCCGGGGCGTAGAGCACGTCGGCGCCCGCGGCCTCGTACGCCTGGAGGCGGCGGATGGTGTCGTCGAGGTCGGGGCGGCCGAGGAAGAAGTTCTCGGCGCGGGCGGTGACGGTGAAGGGGAAGTCGAGCCCCTTCGCGGCCTCCACGGCGGCGGCGACCCGCTCGACGGCCTCGTCGAGGGGGCGCAGCGGGTCCTCGTCGCGGCCGGTGGCGTCCTCGATCGAACCGCCGGCCAGGCCGGCCTGCGCGGCGAGGCGGATGGTCTCGGCGACGTCCTCGGGGCGCTCACCGAAGCCGCTCTCCAGGTCGGCCGTGACGGGCAGTCCGGTGGCGTCCACGATGGCGGTGGCGTTGGCGAGGAGCTCCGCGCGGGTGAGCTGGTTGGTGCCGTCGGGGCGGCCGAGGCTGTGGGCGAGGCCGGCGCCGGTGGTGGCGAGCGCGGCGAACCCGAAGGAGGCCAGGATGCGGGCGGTGCCGGCGTCCCACGGGTTGGGGACGACGAAGGGGCCGGGGCCGGCGTGCAGGGCGCGGAAGGCTTCGCCGCGCCGGAGTCGGGCGGCGGGGTCGGCGCTGGGGCGGGTGTGGTTCATGAGGGGTCCTCGCAGGGGTGCCGTCGTACGTCGGGCGGGCCGTCAGATCAGCTCAACGTACTGATCACCAGGGACGGTCGGTCGGGAGGCGGCCGGCTTCGTCACCTTGGCCGATGCCGCCGCCGTGTGTGCGAGGGAGCGCAGGAGGGAGGTCGCGGCGTCCGGCCGGTCCTCGAAGTAGAAGTGGCCGCCGGCCGCCCAGTGGCGTTCGGGCGGGGCGGCGCACTCCCGGGACCAGGGGTCGAGCGCGGCAGGGCTGACGTGCGGGTCGTCGGTGCCGTTGAGGAGGGTGACCGGGACGGTCAGCGGCGGGCCCGGGCGGTGGCGGTGGGCGGCGACCATGCGGAAGTCGGCCTTGAGGTGGGGCAGGAGGAGTTCCTGCAGGGCCTCGTCCCGCACCACCTCGGGCGGCAGCCCGCCGAAGAAGCCGACGGCCTCGGCGAAGGCGCGTCCCTCCAGGCGGGCCGTCTCCACGACGCGGGGGGTGGGCAGCAGGGAGGGGGCCGCGCACCCGGAGGCGACGAGGCCGGCGAGGCCGGGTACGCCGTCGAGGCGGCGGGCCACCTCGAAGGCCAGGGCGGCGCCGAAGCTGTGGCCGAAGAGCAGGAAGGGCGGCAGGGCCCGGCTGCCCCGGCGGTCCTCGGTGCGGGCGATGGCTGCCGCGGCGCCGTCGGCGAGGGCCGCGAGGGAGGCCGGGGCCGGTTCGCGGAAGCGGTGCCCCCGGCCGGGCGGGCAGACGGCCGCGACCAGGGCGTCGGGCTCCAGGGCGGGCTGCCATCCGAGGAAGGTGCGGGGGTTCCCGCCGGCGTGTGCGAAGCAGTAGACACGGACGGCATCGGAGTCAAGTCCCGCGGCGGTCTCGGAGGTCAGGAACCAGGGTGAGGCAACCACGAGGATCAGCCATTCCTTTGCCGGGCGGTCAGTGGCGGGAGGGGATGCAGTGCAGGACGGGGCGTCGGTGGGCGATCAGTTCCAGCCAACGTCGTCGGAGGAGCTCGGGGTGGGCGCGGGGTGGTGGCGGGCTGCGGGTTGTTCCACCCGACGTCGCCCGCCTCACCGTTCTCACCGGCGACGACGTGCGGGTTCACCAGGTTCCAGCCGACGTCGCCGGAACGCAGGTGGCTGGCCGAGCCGGCGGGGGAGCCGCCCTCGGCGGCCTGGACGGCGAGACCTGCGACCGCCGCGCCGAGCCCGAGGGCCACGCCGGCCGTCGCGAGAACCACGCGTCCGCGGATTCCCGAAACACGGTTGGCCGGACGAGTCACCATGCGGTTCTTCCCCATTTTGCCCAGTCCCCTCGAGTCGTTTCGCGTTCGGACATTCCAGGAACGCCAAACCGAGGCGGTATCCGGGTGGTCTCGATCTCCGGGGCGCCTTCTCGGTGTTCGTTCCTGCGGTGAGACCAAATCTCCCCTGCCCGCTCGAGAGGAACTAGACCTACGATGGCTCCGGTTTACGCATTGCGGGAACCCACGGGGTCTCAACCGCAGCAAACAGCTCCATACCGGACAGACAGGGGTGGGTAGTGGACGTAGTCAAATACGTCAAAACCGCACAGAGCGGTGCACCTGAGGAGCTGTGCAGGGCCGCGGCGGGGGAACCGCAGGCCTTCTTGCGGGAACTCGCAACGCACCTGGGCCTGCTGGCGCAGGAAGCCGCGCAGCAGGCGGCACTCCCCGCCCCGGCGGCCACCGCCGCGGCGGCCCCGGCCGAGGAGGTGGTCGGGCCCGGCGTGCGGTACCTGCACGGCCTGGGCAGCATCTCGACGGCGATCAACGAGGCCCTGGGCTCGGTCCGGCGGGACATCCTCACCGCGCAGCCCGACGGGGCACGGCCGAGCGCGGTGCTGAAGGACGCGCTGGAATCCGTACGCCGGCAAATCTCGGCGGGGATCGCGATGCGGACCCTGTATCAGCACACCACGAGATTCGACGAGGCGACGAAGGAATACGTCCGCGCCGTCACGGAATACGGGGCCCAGGTCCGCACGCTCGAGGAATTCTTCGACCGTTTGATCATCGTGGACGACGTCGCGTTCATTTCCGCGAACGAGGACCGTACCACGGCGATCTCGATTACCGAACCGACCATCGTACGATTTCTCCGCGACACGTTCGACAAGGCCTGGGACCGGGCGAAACCCTTTCCCTTCGTCCCCCTGCACGCCGCGAAGGCAGCCGACGAGGTCGTCCCGGCGATCCGGGAGTCGATCAGCCGGCTGCTGGTGGAAGGTTACTCGGACAAGGCGATCGCACGCCGCATAGGGATCAGCGAGCGTTCCCTCCAGGCCCATATCGCGGCCATCAAGCAGGAACTCGGCGCACACAACCGATTACAGCTCGGGTACCTCCTGGGGCGCAACGAGGCCACGTTCGTGGTGTGACGGGAGGTAGTCGTAGGCGGGGAGTCGACGGCCTCGCCTGACCCGGCCGGCCGGCTGGCCTCGTTAATAAATGAACCGCCATTTACTAACGTGCTAAAGTCGGCAGCCACGAGAGCACGAGAGGAGGATCCGATGCCGCGACCACGCACCACCAGCGACACCGACATCCTCGCCGCCACCAGCCGCGCCATCGGCGCCCACGGCCCCGGCAGGCTCACCCTGGCTCACGTCGGCGCCGAGGCGGGCGTCTCCCCGGCGACCCTGTCGCAGCGCTTCGGCTCCAAGCGGGGCCTGCTCCTGGCGTTCGCCGCGGACGCCGCCGCCAACGCCGCCGCGCCGTACCGCAACGCGCGGGCCGCGCACGACTCGCCCCTGGCGGCACTGCACGCGGTGGCCGACGAGTCCGCCCGCCGCATGTCCACCCCCGAGGAGCTGGCCAACCACCTCGGCATGCTCCAACTCGACCTGTCCGACCCCGAGTTCCGCGTCCACGCCGCCGCCCACACCCACGCGGTGGACACGGCGCTGCGAGAGCTGCTCGCCGAAGCCGTGACGAAAGGCGAGCTCCCGGCCGGCACCGACGTGCCGCGCCTCGCCCGCGCCGTGAAGGTCACCTCCGACGGCTCCCTGCTGCGCTGGGCCCTCACCGGCGAAGGCGATCCCGCCGGCCTGCTCCACGACGACCTCGACCACCTGCTCCGGAGGACCTCTTGACCTTCAGCGCCACCGTCTTCATCGGCACCAGCCTCGACGGATACATAGCCCGCCCCGACGACGACATCGAATGGCTGACCTCACGCGGCGAGAAGGCCGGCGACCTGGGCTTCTTCACGTTCCTCGACTCGGTCGACGCCGTGGTCATGGGCCGCAGCACCTATGAGAAGGTCATCGGCTTCGGCGAGGAGAACTGGCACTACGGCGACCGCCACGTAGGCGTCCTGAGCACCACCCTTCCCGAGGACGCCGACCCGCGCATCACCGTCTACCGCGACATGGACGCACTCCTCGCCGACCTCGACCGGCGCGGGATCAAGCACGTCTACCCCGACGGCGGACGCCTCGTCCAGAGCTTCGTCCGCGCGGGGCGCGTCGACGCGTTCGTCATCAGCGTCGCCCCGGTCCTGATCGGGGCCGGTCACCGGCTCTTCGGCGAGCTGACCGAGGACGTACCCCTCCGCCTGGACTCGGCCACCGAGGTCGGCGGCTTCGCCCAACTGCGCTACACCGTGCAGAAGTAGCGCCTCGACGACGCGTCACGCAGCGTTCAGGTAGGTGAGGACGGCGCGGACGCGGCGGTTGGTGTCGTCGTCGTCCGTGATGCCGAGTTTGCCGAACAGGGAGGTCGTGTACTTGCTGATCGCGCCCTCGCTGAGGAACAGGCGGCGGGCGATGGCGTGGTTGGACAGGCCCTCCGCCATCAGGGCCAGCACGGAGCGCTCGCGCTCGGTGAGGCGCCCCAGCCCGCGGTCGGGGGCGCTGCCCGACAGCAGCTTCGCGATGACGGCCGGGTCCATGGCGGTGCCGCCCGCCGCGACCCGTTCCAGGGAGCCGATGAACTGGTCCGCGTCGAACACGCTCTCCTTGAGCAGGTAGCCGACCCCGCCGGTGCCGTCCGCCAGCAGTTCGCGGGCGTAGAGCTGTTCGACGTGCTGGGAGAGGACCAGGACGGGCAGCCCGGGGATCTCGGCGCGGGCGGTGAGGGCCGCGCGCAGGCCCTCGTCCGACTGCGTCGGCGGCATGCGGACGTCGACGACGGACACGTCCGGGCGGTGCGTCCGCAGGACGTCGAGGGTCTCGGGCCCGGTGGCGGCCGTGGCCACCACCTCGTGCCCGAACGCCTCGATCAGGCGGACCATCCCGTCGCGCAGCAGGTACAGGTCTTCGGCTACGGCTATGCGCATGGCACCACCATCCTGGCACGGGTCGGGCCGCCGTGGGGACTGGTGACCACCAGCGTGCCGTCGAAGACGGCGAGGCGGCGGCGCAGGCCCGCGAGGCCGCCGCCGGGGAGGACGTCGGCCCCGCCGCGGCCGTCGTCCTCGACCTCCACGACGATGCCCGTCTCGTCGCGGACGAGGCAGACGTGCGCCCGGCCGGCCCCGGCGTGCTTGACCGCGTTGGTGAGGAGCTCGGCGACGCCGAAGTAGAGGGCGGACTCGATCGGCTGGTCCAGGCGCAGCGGGCCGTCGGCCCTGACGGCCACGTCGAGCGGGACGTCCAGCGCGAGCGCGCGCACGGCGTCGACGAGGCCGCGCTCGCTGAGGACCGGCGGGCTGATCCCCCGGATGAGCTCGCGGAGTTCGGTCAGCGAGGCGGTGGCCCCGGCCCGCGCCTCCCGCATCAGCGCCTTGGCCTGCCCGGGGTCCCGGTCCATCAGCGCCTCGGCGGTGGCCAGGCAGAGCCCGAGCGCGACGAGGCGGGCCTGCGCGCCGTCGTGGAGGTCCCGCTCGATGCGGCGGATCTCGGCGGCCTGCGCGACGGTGGCGTCGGCGCGCTGGGAGGTCAGCTCGTCCACGCGTTCGGCGAGCAGCATCGCGGAGGAGGGGCCGAGGAAGCGGACGGCGACCCGGTGCAGGGACCGCCAGGCGTACGGGGCGGCGCCGACGGCCACGGCCAGCGCGCCGGCCCCGGTCAGGCGGGCGGCGGTCCCGGCCCCGGCCGGCTCGACGCCGGCCAGCCTGAGGACCGCCACGGCGAGCGCGGCCGGCGGGAGGGCGGCGACCAGCCCGGCGGTGAAGGGCGCGATGACGGCGAACCGCAGGTCCCGCCAGGTGGCGGGGTCGCTCCACCACAGGCGCATCCGCTGGTCCATGACGGCGTCGCGGCGGCTGCGTTCGTAGCTGAAGCCGTTCCACCAGTACCCGGTGGACAGCTGCATCACCGGCCCGGCCTCCCGGTACCCGCCGGGTATCGCGGCACCGGTCCACCGCGCGACGAGCGCCCGAACGGCCCGGCAGACGCTCTGCGCCAGGGCGAGCGGGCCCGCGCACACGATGACGGCGGGCCCGATCCACGACCACGGATGCTCCGCCCCGCACCACACCCCCAGCCCCACCGCGGCGGCCCACACCAGGGGCACCGGCATGCAGACCCCGACGGCGACGACCGCCCGCCCCACCCCGACCCCGGCCCGCACCACCCAGGCCCCCGTACGCCCCATGCCTCCCCCTCGTCCTCGCTCGACTACCCCACTCCCCCACTGTGCACCGCCCACGTCCCGCGAACCCCCAGCTCGGGCAGGGAGTGGGGCTACCCCCACCCCCCTGTGGGCCCAGGCCGATACCGTGCCGTACGGCCGCTCCGTAGCGTCCCCTCCATGGAAACCAACGCGAACACCACGCCGCCGACCACCACCGCCCCCACCACCCCGGCCCTCCTCGAAACCCCCGCCGCCCAGACCGCCTTCGCCACGACGCGCACCGCCGTCAAGGTGTACGCCGCCCTCAGCACCGCCGCCCTCCTCGCGGTCGTCGCGGTCGCGAGCACGGGCCACATGGTGAACCCGTTCATGTGGACCCGGGCGGTCCTGCTCCCCTTCATCGCGGTGCTCCTCCACCGCCTGACCCTCGCCACCGCCCACGGCTCCCGCCGCGCCTACGACCGCCTGCGCACCCTCACGGTCGTCTTCCCGATCGCGATCACCGGCGTCGACCTGATCCCGGGCGTCTGCCCGTGGTGGTACGCGGCGCTACAAACCGCCTGCGTCCTCCCGCCCCTCCGCATCGCCCTCACGATGCGCACCCCGCCCCTGCGAGCCGCGTTCCCGAAGCCGAAGTCCCGCTGAGTGCCTGCCCGGCCGCGCTCCAGGCCCGGGCCCGCGACCCTGACGGCTGCGGCACACGTCGACCACCCACAACACCGTCAGACATGTGACGCAAACCACATGCAACGGGGTGCGCTCTGCGAACACTACGCAGTGTGGACCACCAACTGTTTGCGGAAATCTATGACGCTCACGCACACGCCGTGTACGCGCATGCCATCCGCATGACCGCTGACCATGCCGGGGCCGACGACATCGTCTCCCTCACGTTCCTTGAGGCATGGCGGCTCCGCGACTCGTTCGATCAGGTTGCCAGCCATCGGGCCTGGCTCTTCGGGATCGCCACCAACGTGATCCGCAACTCCCGCCGAGCCGCACGGAGGCACAGGGACGCGATAGCCCGCCTGCCACCGCCCGGCACCGTTCCCGACGTGGCAGATGCGGTCGTGTCCCGCATCGCCGACGCGGCACAAGCCTCAGCCGCCTTGGCGGTTCTGAGTCGGCTGCGGCACGCGGATCGTGAGGTTCTTCTTCTCTCCGTGTGGTCTGGCCTCAGTCACGCGGAGGTAGCGCAGGCATGTGGAACATCGGTCGGCACTGTGCGATCCCGGCTCTCGCGCGCCCGGACCCGCCTCCAGAAGCTCACCGCCTCTTACCTCGCCGAGCCGCCGGACTCGAGACGTCTCCCTGCATCCCAAGCCACACGGGAAGGAAGCCTGTGAACTCCTCCGACGGCGCACGACTCGACTCGAACGGTCGCGCGGACATCACCCGGAGTCTGCCCGGCCTTTCCAACGCCGATCTGCCTTTCCACGGCCACGACCGGATCAAGGAGCACGTCCTGCGCGAGATCTCGAACGACTCTCAGCCTGTTCGGGTGCGATCCCGGCATCGAATGGCCCTGTTCCTGGCGGCAGGTGCCGCGACCTGCGCTGCCGCCCTGGCAGTGACCCTCACCGTTGGGGGCTCCAACCACCAACCCGCTACAGCTCGACCCGAGCCGGCCGCCGTCCAGCTGCTGGATCGTGTAGCCCTTGCGGCCCAGACGGCTCCTGCTCCGAGCGTCCGCGACGGACAGTTCTTGTACACCAGGACGAAGGGGTACTCCACCGCCCTGTCGGAAGCCAAGGGCGGAGGCATGACGGCCGCTCGCACAGACGAGTCCGCCGAGCGCTGGGTCTCCGTCGACGGATCAGCCGGCACGCTCACACGCAACCACGAGGGCGAGAAGACCGATCCGGCGCCGAACAAGAGGAAAGTCACCATCAACGGCCCCACGTACCGCTTCCTGGAGACTCTTCCAACCGATCCCGGCCAACTGCTGGAAGTGATTTACGGCGACACGCGCCTCAACCACGGCGGCGACTCCGGATCGACGACCGGTCCCGATCAGGAGGCCTTCGTAGCCATCGGTGATCTGCTCCGGACCGTCGAAGCGCCGCCTGGAGTGGGCGCAGCCCTCTACCGGGCTGCGGCCCGCATCCCTGGCGTCGTTCTGGTACCTGAGGCTACGGATGCCGCTGGACGTTCAGGCGTCGCCATCGCACGCGTCCACAACGGCGAGCGCACCGAGTGGATCTTCGACAAGAACAGCCTGCGCCTGCTCGGCGAGCGCACCGTGACGCTCAAGGACAGTGCGTGGGGGAAGGCCGGAACCGCGGTGACGTCCGTGGCCATCATCAGCCGGAACGTAACGGACAACGCAGGACAGGCACCCGACGCCGAAGGGACAGGAGCGCGTAGCGAAACCGCTGAACAGGGGAAATCCCAAACCGCGGGACTACGACCCGAGTTCGCCGAACGGGAGTAGCTTGCTGCATGCCGAGGCCGAGGCCAGGAACGGAGTGTCCGCATGCCCGCACGGCGAGGGACAGAGCAGGGCTGACCCGGCCCGCCGCCGCCGGCCTCGTCGGCCGCTCATCGGAGTGAGTCAAGAGAATCGAGACGGGTGCCATCGGGATGCCCCGCCTGCCGATGCTCATCCGGCTCGCGACCCTCTACGGATGCGATCTCGCCGACCTCACCGGTGACGAGCGCATCGCCGCGGCCACGTACACCAAGTCGCACCACGGCGGTGGCGAACGTGGTGGCCTGCTGAGGGGCGGGGCTGGGCGGGGCGGGTGGCCGCCGGGGTCCCGGCTGGGCGGTCTCAGAGATCGGTTGGGGGTTTCCCGTCAGTCTCATCGTCCTTCCGCGTCGGGCCACCCTGTCAAGGGCGCTCCTTCGTCGCGTCGCTCCGCGATCGCCTACGGCGACCCTTGACAGGCCGTCCCGCCACGAAAAGCCGAAGACTGCCGGGAAACCCCCAAAAGGACGGCACGGTCGTACCTGAGACATCCGGCGGGATCAGCGCCCCTCCGGGGTCGTCGGGGGCCGCCTCACCAAGCATCCGGGCCGAGGAGCCAGTGCATCGGGGCCGCGATCCGCGACAGATCGCTACGCGCTCCTCCCGTCTCGGCGTCCGCCGCCCGCCTGGGGTTGCTACCCGCACGGGATGACGAAGAAATCGCCCTGCGGAGCACCCAGGCGCATGAGATCGCTACGCGCTGCCCAGATCTCGGCGCCCCACGGCCGTCTGGGGCGGGCATCCGGACCAGACGCCGTCACGCGGGGTGCGCCCGGCGTCCCGGCCGCCGAGGGGACGGAGGACGCGTGTAGGTGGTTGGCCATGGAGCGGGGATCGGCTGGCAGCAGGGGTCAGGGGCCGACGTATTCGTATACGCCGCCGTGGGGGTGTCTGAGAATGGCTCGGTGGCCGTTGGGGGTGGGTTGGGGTGGGGTGACGACGGTGGCGCCGGCTGCCGTCGCCTCCTCGACGGCGGCGGCCAGATCGTCGACCGTCAGGGTGGCGCAGACGGAGGCGATCCTGCGCACCGCCTCCTCCGGGCCGGAGAAGAGGAGGAAGGGGCCCACGCTCGCCAGGTGGACACCGGCGAACGCGAAGCGTTCGGCCTTGCGGCCGGTCAGCCGCTCGTAGAAGGGGAGGGCCCCTTCCAGGTCGTCGACGTTCTGGCGCGCGATCACCGAATCGATCTTCATCAGCCGGCTGCCCGCTGGCGCAGCGAGATCTGGTTGCCGTCCGGGTCCAGCGCTTCGACGCGGATGCCGAACCCGTAGTCCACCGGCTCCCCGTCGAAGCTCACCCCGCGGTCGCGGAAGACCTTGAAGTCCTCCCGCAGGTCGTCCGACTCGAGGATGACCGGCCCGGGCGTTCCGCCCGCCTGGACCTCGGCCGGCTGTCCCGCGGCCGAGCCGTGCGCCCACAGGATGATCTCGACCGGGCTGCCGGGGGCCGCGACCGTGAGGAAGCGGCCGTCAGGGCCCGGGTAGTCGATGCGCTTCTCCAGGCCGAGTTGTTCCGTGTAGAAGCGCAGGGCGCGGTCCTGGTCGCTGACGTAGAGGGTGACGTACATGAGGTTGGTCAGCATCGTGCTGTCCTTCCGTCCGTTGGTCGGTGTTGCTTCACTGACGGATGCCGAACGGCGGATGTGACAGCCCGGCTGTCAGTGCCGGGTGGGAGGCTCGTCGGCATGACCGCACACGACCCCAAGACCGAACTCCTCCGCTACCTCCAGGAGGGTCGGGAGGCCCTGGTCTGGAAGCTGGAAGGCCTCTCGGACTACGCCGTCCGCCGCCCGCTCACCCCCACCGGTACGAACTTGCTGGGGCTGGTCAAACACGCCGCCGGTGTCGAGCTGGGGTACTTCGGTGACACCTTCGGCCGACCTTTCTTCGGCGACGCGCCACCCGCCTGGTGGTACACGCAGGACGCCGAACCCAACGCGGACATGTGGGCAGCCGAGGACGAGTCGCGCGAGGACATCGTCGCCCTCTACCGGCGGGCCTGGGAGCATTCCGACGTCACGATCGCCTCGCTGACGCTCGACGCCGTAGGCCACGTCCCGTGGTGGCCGGAGGACCGCAGCGCGGTGACACTGCATCACGTCCTGGTGCGCGTGATCTCAGACACCCAGCGCCACGCCGGCCACGCCGACATCGTGCGTGAGCTCATCGACGGATCCGTCGGCGTAGCGCAGGCCAAGAACAGCCTGCCGACGCAGGACCCGTCCTGGTGGGAGAGCCACCGCAGCCGCTTGGAACGCGTGGCTCGCCGGTTCGGCGACAGCTGACCGGAATGCCGTCCTGATCGTCCTCGACTGCGGGTATCAGCCCTCAGCCCAAGACCGCCGCCGGACGCAGAAAGGTGGGAAGCCGCGTAGCGATCTGGGGTGACCACCAGCCCCGGATGCCGGTCTGGTTGGCCTTTGGTGCGGGCAGCGGGCCCAGGCGGCCGTCGGACGCCGAGAAATCCGGAGCGCGTAGCGATCTGGGGCGCCCACCGCCCCCGGATGACGATCCCGTCGGCCTTGGGCGCGGGCAGCGGCCCCGGACGGTCGTCGGACGCCGAGAAATCAGGAGCGCGTAGCGATCTGGGGCGCCCACCGGCCCCGGATGCCGGTCCCATTGGCCTTGGGCGCGGGCAGCGGGCCAAGACCGCCGTCGGACGCTGAGACGGGAGGAGCGCGTAGCGATCTGTTGCGGATCGCGGCCCCGAGGAACTGCCTCGTCGGCCCGGATGCTTGGCGAGGCGGCCCCCGACGACCTCGAAGGGTCGCTGATTCCGCCGGATGTCCAGGTACGACCGTGCCGTCCTTTTGGGGGTTTCCCGGCAGTCTTCGGCTTTTCGTGGCGGGTCGCCCTGTCAAGGGTCGCCGTAGGCGATCGCGGAGCGACGCGACGAAGGAGCGCCCTTGACAGGGTGGCCCGACGCGGAAGGACGATGAGACTGACGGGAAACCCCCAACCCCTCTCTGAGACCGGGCCGCCGTGGCTCCGCTACTTCGCCGCCACTGCCGCCCGGGCCACTCCCCTCGACCGCCTGCGGGAGACGGCCACGCCCGTCAGGCAGATCGCGCCGCCCAGGAGGGTGAGCCCGCCCGGGATCTCGTCCAGGGCGAACCAGGCGATGAGGACGACGACCGCCGGGACCGCGTACGTCGTCGCGCCCATCTTGCCCGCCGTGGTGCGGGACAGGGCGTAGGTCCAGGTGGTGAAGGCCAGGGCGGTCGGGAAGAGGCCCAGGTAGACCATGTTGAGGGTGGCCGACAGAGGAGCCCGGGGCAGCTGCGTCAGGAGCTGGCCGGCGAAGGGCAGGGTGCAGGCCGTGCCCACGAAGCAGCCGTACGTGGTGACTTGGATCGGGTCCGCGTGCCGCAGGGCGGGCTTCTGCGAGACCACCCCGGCCCCGTAGGCGAGCGCGGCGACCAGGCAGAGCAGCACCCCGGTGAGGGAGGACGTGCCGCCCTTGGAGGTGGACATGCCCACGACCACGGCCCCCGCGAAGGAGACGCCCATGCCGGCCAGCAGCATCGGTGGGAACCCCTCCTTCAGCAGCCAGCCGCTGAGCAGGGCGATGACGATCGGGCCGATGTTGACGACCATGGCGGCGGTGCCGGCATCGACGCCCTGCTCGCCCCAGTTCAGCGTGACCATGTACAGCCCGAACCACAGCACCCCGGACGCCAGGATCCCGGGCCAGGCCTGGCGGGGCGGCAGCGGTACCCGCTTGACCAGCAGGACGGCGCCCAGCGCGACCGAAGCCGTCAGGAGGCGGCCCAGCGCGAGCGCGCCGGGGCCGTAGTGCTCCGCGGAGGCGCGGATGGACACGAATGCGGAGGCCCACAGGGCGACGGTGACGGAGGCCGCGACGAGGGCGCGTTGGTCGATGCTGGACTCGCCAGTCGTTTGGTCCATGCGCGTCAATGTATTGAGGCGTTTCGGCCTTGCCTACGGCCTTTCCGGCACGATGGACCGATGTCAGGGCGTTGTCAGGGCGCTGACAGCGCTGACAGCCCTGACACCACCGTCACCGCACCCCCGTGAACCCCCTCAGGTCCTCGGCGATGGCGGCCGTCACCGCCCCGTGCTCGGCGGCCAGGTAGAAGTGCCCGCCGGGGAACCCCCGGAACGTGAAGGCGCCCTCCGTCAGCTCCCGCCAGCCCATGGCCTCGGCCACGCTCGTCCGCGGGTCGGACTCCCCGCAGAGCACGCTGACGGGGGTGCGCAGCGGCGGTCCCGGCTCGTGGCGGTAGGTTCCGACGGCGCGGTAGTCGCTGCGCAGGGCCGGGAGGATCATCGCCCGCAGCTCCGGGTCGGCCAGCAGGCCCGCGTCGGTGCCGGACAGGGCCTGGACGTGGGCGAGGAGGGCGTCGTCGTCCCGGGTGTGGAAGTCGTCGTGCCGGGCCACCAGCGGGGAGCGGCGGCCGGAGAGGATCAGGCCGCGCGGGCCGGCGCCGGTGGCCTCCAGGCGGCGGGTGAGTTCGTACGCGAGGACCGCGCCCATGCTGTGCCCGAACAGGACGAGGGGCCGTTCCCGCCAGGGCGCCAGGGCCCGTTCCACCCCGTCGGCGAGTCCGGCGATGGTGTCGGGGCAGGGCTCCGAGAGCCGTTCCTGGCGGCCGGGGTACTGGATGGTGAGGACTTCGGCGTGCGGGGCGAGGTCGCGGGAGAGCGGGAAGTAGTAGGAGGCGTTGCCGCCGGCGTGCGGGAGGACGACGAGGACCGGGACCGGGACCGAGGCCGGGACCAAGGCCGAGGCCGGGACCGGGACCGAGGCCGGGACCGGGACCGAGGCCGAGGCCGAGGCCGGGACCGGGACCGGAGCCGGAGTCGGAGCCGGGGCCGTGTGCGGGTCGGCCGGGGGGTGGAAGCGGCGGATCCAGGGATTGGTCGCGGTCACCGGCCCGTCCCCTGGGCTTCGTCCGTCAGGAGGAGCTTCTTCTGCGGCTTGCCCATCGCGTTGCGCGGGATGGACGCGACGAAGCGGACCTCGCGCGGGCGCTTGTGCACGGACAGGTGCGCGGCGACGAAGTCGGTCAGTTCGGCGCCGGTGACGCCCTCGGCGACGACGAACGCCACGATCCGCTGCCCGAGGTCGGTGTCGGGGACTCCGACGACGGCGGCCTCGCTCACCTTGGGGTGGTCGAGCAGGGCGTTCTCGATCTCGCCCGCGCCGATCCGGTAGCCGCCCGACTTGATCATGTCGATGGAGGCCCGGCCCACGATGCGGTGGACCCCGTCCTCGGGGTCGACGGCCGCGATGTCGCCCGTGCGGAACCACCCGTCCTCGGTGTACGCGGCCGCGGTCGCCTCCGGGCGGCCCAGGTACCCGGCGAACAAGGTGGGCCCGGTCAGCTGGAGTTCGCCGATGTCGGCGCCCGGCTCGGCGGCGATGCGGGTCCGGATGCCGGGGAGCGGGGTGCCCACGGTGCCGGGGCGGACCTCGCCGCCGGCGCGGCCGCTGACGGTGATCAGGGTCTCGGTCATCCCGTACCGCTCGACGGGGCGGTGGCCGGTGAGGCGCTCCAGGTCCCGGAACACGGGGGCGGGCAGCGCGGCGCTGCCGGAGACGAGGAGGCGGGCGCCGGACAGGGCGGCGGCGGCCGCGGGGTCGGCGGCGATGCGGGACCAGACGGTGGGCACCCCGAAGTACAGGCTGCCGCCCGCGGCGGCGTACGCCTGCGGGGTCGGGCGGCCGGTGTGCACGAGGCGGCTTCCGGTGCGCAGGGCGCCGAGTACGCCGAGGACGAGGCCGTGGACGTGGAACAGCGGGAGGCCGTGCACGAGGGTGTCCTCGGCGGTCCACTGCCAGGCGGCGGCGAGGGCGTCGAGGTCGGCGGCGAGGGCGTCGGCGGTGAGGACCACGCCCTTCGGGGGGCCGGTGGTGCCGGAGGTGTAGAGGATGAGCGCCGGGTCCTGGGGGTTCGTGGTGCGGGGCCCGGGGGTCGTGTCGGAGCGGCGGGCGAAGTCGACGGTGATCTCGACAGCGCCGGAGTCGCGGAGGACGTGCTCGCGTTCGGCGGGGCCGGCATCGGGGGGCAGCGGCACGAAGGGCACCCCGGCGAGGAGTCCGCCGACCGCGGCGGCGACGGTTTCGAGCGAGGCCGTCGCGGTGACGGCGAAGGCGGGGGCGCCGGCGATGTCGGCGGCCACGGCGCGGGCGGCGCCCAGCAGTTGCTCGTACGAGGCGGTACGGCCGGCTACGGCGATGGCGTCGGGGCGGTCGCCGTAGGTCCCGTCGAGGGCGGTCAGCACGCGGTAACTCCCTGGGGGTGGTGGGAGGCCAGGGTACGTGGCCGGGCCGGACCCGCGCCCGAGCGCGCCTGGTCTCGCCGGAGGTCCCCCCGGAGGTCCCGCCGGAGGTCCCGCCGGAGGTCCCCCCGGAGGTCCCGCCCGGGGTGGCGGTGGGCGAAGGATGAGCTACCTTTGAACACGTTCAGCTGAATGCGTTCAAAACAGGGGGCGTCGGTGAGCGAAAAGCAGAACGTGACCGCTCGGCAGCGGGGTTGGGCCGTGGCCGGGGTGGTGGCCGCGGTGCTCGGGGCGGGCTTCTGGATCGCCGTGACCCACGGCTTCCTGTTCTGGATCGCCATGGGCACGGGTGCCGTGACTCTCGTCCCGCTCCTGACCGTGGACCGTCCGAAGGCCTTCGCCCGCGCCTGTCTCGCCGTCGGGTCGGTCCTGTTGGCCTGGTCGCTGATCGGCGTCGTCCTCGGGATGTTCGTGTTCCTCCCGGCGGCAGTGCTGCTGCTCGTCGCCGCCTTCGTCGAGCCCGGCAACCGCCCGCGCGCGGGTTTCGCGGCGGCCGTGCCGCTCGTGGTCGCGGCCGCCGCGGCCGTGCTCGCCCGCTGACCGGGCCGGACCGGGCCCGCACCCCGGCAGGGTGTGCGGGCCCGGTGGGCGAGGGCAACGGGGCGAACGAGGGGAACGAGGCGAACGAGGGGAACAGGGTCAGCGAGAGGAACGGTGCGTCAGATGACGCCCTGGGCCAGCATCGCGTCCGCGACGCGCTCGAAGCCCGCGATGTTCGCGCCCGTCACGTAGTCGCCGGGGGCGTCGTAACGGGCGGCCGTCTCGTGGGCGACGCGGTGGATCTCGCGCATGATGCCCGCCAGCTCGTCCTCCACGCGCTCCCGGGACCAGGCCGAGCGGCCCGCGTTCTGGGACATCTCCAGGGCGCTGACCGCCACACCGCCCGCGTTGGCGGCCTTGCCCGGGCCGAAGGCGACGCCCGCGGCCTGGAAGAGGTGGACCGCCTCCGGGGTGGTGGGCATGTTGGCGCCCTCGGAGACCGCCTTGACGCCGTTCGCGATGAGCGCGCGGGCGTCGTCGGCCCCCAGCTCGTTCTGGGTCGCCGACGGGAAGGCCACGTCCGCCGGGACCTCCCAGACGCGGCCGCCGGGCACGAAGCGGGCGGAGGAGCCGCGGCGGGCGGCGTACTCGCTGACGCGGCCGCGCTCGACCTCCTTGATCTGGCGGAGCAGGGCGAGGTCGATGCCCTTGTCGTCCACCACGTAGCCCTGGGAGTCCGAGCAGGTCAGCGGGTTGGCGCCGAGCTGCTGGAGCTTCTCGATCGTGTAGAGGGCGACGTTGCCGGAGCCGGAGACCACGGCGGTGAGGCCGTCCAGGGAGACGCCCTTGACCGCCAGCATCTCGCTCGCGAACAGGACGCTGCCGTAGCCGGTGGCCTCGGGGCGGATCTCGGAGCCGCCCCAGCCCTGGCCCTTGCCGGTCAGGACGCCGGCCTCCCAGCGGTTGGTGATGCGGCGGTACTGGCCGAACAGGTAACCGATCTCACGGCCGCCGACGCCGATGTCACCGGCCGGGACGTCGGTGTGCTCGCCGATGTGGCGGTAGAGCTCGGTCATGAAGGACTGGCAGAAGCGCATGACCTCGGCGTCCGACTTGCCGTGCGGGTCGAAGTCGCTGCCGCCCTTGCCGCCGCCGATGCCCAGACCGGTCAGCGCGTTCTTGAAGATCTGCTCGAAGCCGAGGAACTTCACCACGCCGATGTCCACCGACGGGTGGAAGCGCAGGCCGCCCTTGTACGGGCCGAGCGCGCTGTTGAACTCCACCCGGTAGCCGCGGTTCACGTGGACCCGGCCGCGGTCGTCCGTCCACGGCACCCGGAAGATGATCTGCCGCTCGGGCTCCACGAGCCGTTCGACGAGGCCGGCCTCGGCGTACTCGGGACGCGCGGCGAACACGGGCGCCAGGGTGTCCAGGACCTCGCGTACGGCCTGGTGGAACTCGGGCTGGGCGGGGTTGCGACGCTCGATGTCGGCCCTCAGTACATCCAGCCTCTGCTTCGGGTCGGTCACGTCTGATTCCTCTCCAGCGTCAGGGGCGGGCGTGCGGGCCCAGGCGGGAGGGTACCCGGACACCGGGTACCTGAGGAGGTGGCGTCTCGCCTACTGAGCCGGTACGAGCCGATGCCGAGCCGATACGAGCCGGTGCCGAGCCGAAGGGCGTCGTCGTCACGGTGCGTGGCGCGTTCACGACCGTAGGATCGTCAACGGCGCGCGTCAGCGGGGCACGAGGGGGACACCTGCATGGAAACGGCACGGTTCGCGGCACTGATCGCGGCGACGATCACCACGGGGCTGGTCAGCGGCCTCTTCTACGGGTTCACGGTGGCGGTGATGCCGGGTCTGCGGACCTCCGGCGACCGGACGGTGGTCGAGGCGATGCAGCGGATCAACGTGGCGATCCTCAACGGCTGGTTCCTGTTGGGCTATGTGGGTGCGCTGGTGTTCACCGGGCTCGCCCTGGCCCTGCAGCTGGCGGGGGACGGAGGGGGAGGCGCGACGGCGCCGCTGGCGGGGGCGTTCGCCGCCTACCTGCTGGCGGTGGTGGTCACCGCCCGGGTGAACATCCCGCTGAACAACGCCCTGGCGCAGGCCGGACCGGTGGAGGACATCGCCGACCCGGCGGCCGTGCGGCGGGCGTTCGAGGGGCCGTGGGTGCGGGCGAACACGGGGCGCACGGTCCTGTGCGCGGCGGCGTTCGGGCTGCTGGTGTGGGCGCTGGCGCTGCACGGGCAGCCGTAGCAGGGGGTCAGCGCGGGGTGGCGCGGCCGTGCAGGAGGAGGGCGCGGGCGAGGGCGGCCAGGGCCGCGGTGCAGAGCAGGGTGCGCAGGATGTTCGTGGTGACCCAGGTGCCCTTGAACTTGCCGACCACCGCGAAGCCGGTCATCTTGGCCGCGTCGCCCGCGTCGGCGAGCTCGTTGTTCAGCGGGATGTTCACCGCGAACGTGATCACCAGGACGACGAGGTAGGCGACAGCGGCCGCGCCCGCCCACACGGCGGGGCCACGTCGGCCCCTGCGGTACTCGACGAGGGCCGCGGCGGCGGTGGCGAGCAGCGCGAGGACGAAGACGGTGCCGAAGAGGCCGTTGCCGTCGATGGCGGCGTTGAAGTGCTGCATCGCGGTGACGTAGGTCCGGTCGTCGCCCGCGGCCAGGCCGGGCATCACCGAGACGTCGAAGGCGAAGAAGAGGCCCGCCATCAGGCCGATGAGGATGGTGGAGAGGGCGAGCAGGGGGCCGGCCGCCCTGTCGGCCCCGGCGGACTTCACCCCGCCGGCGGGGCCGGGGCCGTGTTCCGGGCCGGTGCCGTGTTCCGGGTTCGCGCCATGTTCCGTGTTCGCGCCGTGTTCCGGGCTCATGGATACGTCCTCACCTGGGGCAGGGTGGC
Source organism: Streptomyces katrae (assembly GCF_002028425.1). Taxonomy (GTDB): domain Bacteria; phylum Actinomycetota; class Actinomycetes; order Streptomycetales; family Streptomycetaceae; genus Streptomyces; species Streptomyces katrae_A. The sequence continues at coordinate 221,521 of NZ_CP020043.1, forward strand.
TGGATACCGGCGGGCCCGTGCCCGCGCGCGTTGTGATCCTGGCATCCGTACGGCCCGCGTACCAGCGCTTCGCCCCGAAAGCACCGGACGGGCCGGGGAGTTGTCCCCGGCCCGTCTCCTGGCGGATATCAGCCGCGGCGGCGCGGCACGGTGTCAGCCGTGGACGTGCAGCGGCTTGCCCGCGAGGGCCAGGTGGGCCTCGCCCAGGGCCTCGGTCTGGGTCGGGTGGGCGTGGATGAGGCTCGCCACCTCCGACGGCAGGGCCTGCCAGTTGAAGATGAGCTGGGCCTCGCCGATCTGCTCGCTCATGCGCGAGCCGATCATGTGCAGGCCGACGACCGGGCCGTCGACGACCTGGACGAGCTTGACGTCGCCCGCCGTCTTGAGGATCTTGCTCTTGCCGGTGCTGCCGGCGTTGAACTTGCTGACGACGACCTTGTCCTCGCCGTAGAGCTCCTTGGCCTTCGCCTCGGTGAGACCGACGGAGGCGATCTCCGGCTCGCAGTACGTGACGCGCGCGACGCCGTCGTAGTCGATCGGGGTCACGGGTAGGCCCGCGACGCGCTCGGCGACCAGGATGCCCTCGGCGAAGCCGACGTGGGCCAGCTGGAGGGTCGGGACCAGGTCGCCGACGGCGGAGACGGTGGGCAGGTTCGTGCGCAGCAGCTCGTCCACGACGACGTGGCCGCGCTCGACGGCGACGCCCGTCTCCTCGTAGCCGAGGCCGGCGGAGACCGGGCCGCGGCCGACGGCGACGAGCAGCAGCTCGGCCTCGATCTGCTTGCCGTTCTCCAGGGAGACCCGGACGCCCGACTCGGTGTACTCGACGCCGGAGAAGCGCGAACCCAGCTCGAACTTGATCTTCCGCTTGCGGAAGGCGCGCTCCAGGGACTTGGAGATGTCCACGTCCTCGGCTGGCACCAGGTGGGGCAGGCCCTCGACGACGGTGACGTCCACGCCGAAGGACTTCCAGGCGGAGGCGAACTCGACGCCGATGACCCCGCCGCCGAGGATGATCGCCGACTCGGGGATCCGGTCGAGGAACAGGGCGTGGTCGGAGGAGATGACCCGGTTGCCGTCGATGGCGAGGCCCGGCAGCGAGCGCGGCTGGGAGCCGGTGGCGAGGACGACGTGGCGGCCCTGGTAGCGGACGCCGCCGACCTCGACCTCGGTCGGGGAGACGAGGCGGCCCTCGCCCTCCACCAGGGTGAGGTTCTTGCGCGCCTTGAGGGTGCCCTGGAGGCCCTTGTAGAGGCCGGCGATGACGCCGTCCTTGTACGCGTGGACGCCGGCTATGTCGACGCCGCCGAAGGTGGCCTTGACGCCGTAGGACTCGCTGCGGCGCAGTTCGTCGGCGACCTCGCCGGCGTGCAGCAGGGCCTTGGTCGGGATGCAGCCGTTGTGCAGGCAGGTGCCGCCCAGCTTGCCCTTCTCGATGAGGACGACGTCCAGTCCGAGCTGGGTCGCGCGCAGAGCACAGGAGTAGCCCCCGCTACCGCCACCGAGGATGACCACGTCGTACACGCCGTCGGCGGAATTCTCCATTGCTGATGACACCTTTCAGTCTCCTAGCACATGACCAGCGCATGACCAGCCTTCCCGGCATGCTCTCATCTCCCGCCGCCCGCGCCCGTTTTGGGGGTGCGCTACGGGGTTCGGGGTCCAGTGCCTCTCAAGGGCGCGTCGAGGGTGTGTCCCGGCGCGCTCTCGGACGGCTCCGAGGTGGCTCCCGCTCCGCCGGAGAACCGCCCTGACCTGGGCTGTTCCTTGTTACCTTCCCCGTCGTTTCGATTGGTTCCATGGCACGGGGCGGGGTAAACAGTGCGCGGTCGGTTCTCTCAGGCGTGGTCGGACGTTCTCCGGGGAGGTGCGTTCCCGCGGGAGCGGCAGGCGTTCCTGGAGGAGGTGTTTTCGGCCGATGTCTTCCGTCCCCGGCCGGATTCCGGCGGCTGGGACGAGCGGTTCGCGCTGACGTACGAGCGGCTGCGGCAGGTCAACGACCGTGTGCGCGAGGGCGGTTCCGGCGTCCCCCTGGTCCAGGACCGCGAGCGGCTCTTCCCGCTCCTCGCCTGGTCGGCCGTGGCGGATCCGGCCCTCTTCTACGCGATGTTCCTGCACCACTGCATGACCACCGGAGCGGTCCTCGAGTTCGGGGCGGGCCGGGACGACCTGGCGGACGTGCTGACGGAGCTCGCGGCGACCGAGCGGGTTGGGGCCCTGCTGATGACGGAGCTGGGCCACGGCAACAGCAACGCCTCCGTGCGCACCGTCGCCGAGTACGACGCCGCCCGCGAGGAGTTCGTGCTGCGCACCCCGGAGCCGGCCGCGGTGAAGTTCCCGCCCGCCGTGGCCGCCGAGGGCGTGCCCCGGCTCGCGGTGGTCCTGGCCCAGCTGGTCGTGGACGGCGCCGAGTGCGGGGAGTTCTGCTTCCTGGTGCCGCTGCGCGACGCGGACGGGCCCCTGCCCGGCGTGGAGGTCCGGCCGCTGGCGCCGACGCCGGTGATGCCGCTGGACGCCGCGGCCGTCTCCTTCGACGGGGTGCGCGTCCCCTACCGGTTCTGGCTGCGTGACAACGCCGTGCTCACCGCCGACGGCGGCTTCACCGACCCCTTCGGCAGCCCGGCGATCCGGGCCCGCCGCACCCTGAGCCTGATCCGGTTCGCGTGGGAGGCCGCCGTCGTGGCCCTCGCGGCGACGGCCGGAGCGAGCGCGGCCGTCGCCGTGCGCCACGCCCACCGGCGGCGCACCGGCGGCCGGTTCGCCGCCGACCAGCCGGTGATCCGCTACCGCAACCAGCAGCGGGCCCTGTTCGGCGCGCTGTCCGGGGCGTACGTCGCCCAGCTGGTCGCCGCCGCGACCGCCACGGCCGAGGCCCCGGCGCTGACCCCGCGGTCGGTGCGCACCACCTTCCTGATGAAGGTGGTCACCGACCGGATCGCCGAGCGGGTCAGCGCCCGTGCCCGTACGGCGAGCGGCGCCCTCGGCTTCCTCTCCGCGAACCGGTTCCTCGACTACCAGGGGCTGGCGCACTCGCTCAACGCGGCCGCCGCCGACAACCAGATGCTGCTCCTGGACGGGGCGCAGGCGCTGCTGGCCGGCACCGCCTACACCCCGCCCGCCGACGAGGCGCCCGCCGCGGGCTCCCGCGACCTGCTGGACCCCGCCACGTGGGAGACGCTGGCCGCCGTCCGTGAACGGACCCTCCACCAGGAGCTGGCCGACGGGCTGCGTAAGGCCACCGAGGGCGGGCTGGCCCCCTTCGACGCCTGGAACGGCCTGTACGACCTGGCCGAGCGGCTGGCCGAGACGCACGCGGCCCGGCTGGTGCTGGGCAACGTGCGCGAGGCGGTGCGGGAGGTGGCCGAATCCGATCCCGTCAGCGGGCCGGAGGCGGCCGCGGTCCTGCGGGACCTGCTGGCGCTGCACGCGCTGGAACAGCTCGCCGAACACGACGGCTGGTACCTGGCCGAGGGGCTGCTGGACGCGGACGAGGTACGGGGCATCCCCGCCCTCCTCGACCGGCTCTGCGCACGGCTGGAACCGCACGCCGAAGAGCTCGCGGACGCCCTCGGCGTCCCCTACGCGCTGGTCGGGGCGCCGATCGCGGGCGAGGACTACGTGGGCGAGCTGACCGGCACCGCCTGAGCGCGGGGCGCGGCCTGATTCAGCCGCTCTTGAGTCCGCCTCCACCCGCGGTGCGCAGCATCTCCCCCGCACGACCTCGCGCACTACGGATGGGTGAAAAGAAGACGATGGCTGAGATGGCTGAGCACACGCCCGGTTCCCTCCCGAACGGCGGTGCGGTACCCGCCGACAGCCGGATCGCGGTCATCGGCCTCTCCTGCCGTCTGCCACAGGCCCCGGACCCCGAGGCCCTGTGGCGGCTGCTCGGGGACGGGACCGACGCCGTCACCCCCGTCCCCGCGGACCGCCTGGACCCCGCCGTCTTCTACGACCCGGACCCCGCCGCGCCCGGCCGCACCAACAGCCGCTGGGGCGGCCACCTCGACCGCGTGGACGCCTTCGACCCGGCGTTCTTCGGGATCTCCCCGCGCGAGGCCGCCGCCATGGACCCGCAGCAGCGCCTCGTCCTGGAGCTGGCCTGGGAGGCCCTGGAGCACGCCGGGATCGTTCCGTCGGCGCTGCGCGGGGAGCACGCCGGGGTGTTCGTCGGCGCCATGTGGGACGACTACGCCACCCTCTCCCACCGGCTCGGCCCGGAGTCGATCGGCCGGCACACCATCACCGGCCTGCACCGCAGCGTCCTCGCCAACCGGCTGTCGTACCTGCTGGGGCTGCGCGGCCCGAGCCTGACCGTGGACACCGGCCAGTCCTCCTCGCTCGTCGCCGTGCACCTGGCCTGCGAGAGCCTGCGCACCGGCGAGTCGAGCGTGGCCCTCGTCGGCGGGGTCAACCTGGCGCTCGCCCCGGAGAGCACCGTCACGGCGGCCAAGTTCGGCGGACTGTCCCCCGACGGCCGCTGCTTCACCTTCGACGCCCGCGCCAACGGGTTCGTCCGCGGCGAGGGCGGCGGCGTCGTCGTCCTCAAGCCCCTCGCGCGGGCGCTGGCCGACGGCGACCGGGTGCTCGGCGTCATCGCGGGCAGCGCCGTCAACAACGACGGCGGGGGCGAGGGCCTGACCGCGCCCAGCCGCGAGGGCCAGGAGGACGTGCTCCGCCGCGCCTACGAGCGGGCCGGCGTCGACCCGCTCGCGGTCCAGTACGTGGAGCTGCACGGCACGGGGACGGCGGTCGGGGACCCGGTGGAGGCGGCCGCGCTGGGCGCGGTCCTCGGGGCCGGCCGGCCGGCCGGGCGGCCGCTGCTCGTCGGCTCGGTGAAGACGAACATCGGGCACCTGGAGGGCGCCGCCGGTATCGCGGGCCTGATCAAGACCCTGCTGAGCCTGGGCCGGCGCACGCTGCCGCCGAGCCTGCACTTCGAGACGCCGAACCCGGACATCCCGCTGGAGGAGCTGCGGCTGGAGGTGGTGACCGGGCTGCGGCCGTGGGCGTTGCCGGACCGGCCGCTCGTGGCCGGCGTCAGCTCGTTCGGGATGGGCGGGACGAACTGCCACGTGGTGCTGGAGGAGGCCCCGCGCGAGGTCCCGGCGGCCGCCCCGGAGGCACCGGCCGCGCACCCGCTCCCGTACACGGTCTCCGGCACCACGCCGGAGGCGCTGCGCGCGCAGGCGCTGCGGCTGCGCGACTGGCTGGACGGGGACGCGGCGGCCGCCGCCGGGCCGGCCGGGCTGAGCCGGGCCCTGGCCGGCACCCGTACGGCCTTCGAACACCGGGCGGTGGTCGTCGCCGCCGACCGCGAGGAGCTGGCCCGGGGGCTGGACGCGCTGGCCCGGGACCAGCGGGCGGCGGGCCTGGTGCGGGGCCGCGCGGGGCGGGGGGCGGGGGGCCTGGCCGTGCTGTTCGCCGGGCAGGGCAGCCAGCGGCTCGGCATGGGCCGGGGGCTGTACGAGGCGTTCCCCGTCTTCGCGCAGGCCTTCGACGCGGTGTGCGCGGAGCTGGGCGGCGGGCTGAGGGAGGTGGTCTTCGGGGAGGACGCCGAGGCCCTGAACCGGACCGGGACCGCGCAGCCGGCGCTGTTCGCCGTCGAGGTGGCCCTGTACCGGCTGGTGGAGTCCTGGGGTGTGGTCCCGGAGTTCGTCGGCGGGCACTCGGTGGGCGAGATCGCCGCCGCGCACGTCGCCGGGGTGCTGTCGCTGAAGGACGCGGCCGTACTGGTCGGCGCGCGGGGCCGGCTGATGGAGGCCCTGCCCGAGGGCGGGGTCATGGTCTCCGTCCAGGCGGCCGAGGAGCGGGTGACGCCGCTGCTGGTGCCGGGGACGGCGATCGCCGCCGTCAACGGGCCGGAGGCCGTCGTCGTCTCGGGGGCCCGGGAGGCGGTCTCCGGGGTGATCGGGCGGCTGGCCGAGCTGGACGTGAAGTCCAAGGCGCTGCGGGTCAGTCACGCCTTCCACTCCCCGCTGATGGACCCGATGCTGGACGAGTTCCGCGCCGCCGTCGCGGGCCTGGACTTCCGCCGGCCCGCCATCCCCTTCGTCTCCGCCCTGACCGGCGGCCTCGTCACGGACGAGGTCGCGCACCCGGACTACTGGGTCAGCCACGTCCGCGAAGCCGTCCGCTTCCACGACGCCGTCCGGACGCTGGAGTCCGAAGGCGCCACCGCCTTCCTGGAGTTGGGGCCCGACGGCGTACTGACCGCCATGGCCCGCGCCTGCCTCGCCGACGAGGCCGCCGCCGTCCTGGTGCCCGCCCTGCGGCGCCAGGGCGACGAGGCGCGGGCGCTGCTCACGGCGACCGCGGGCCTGTACGCCCACGGCGCCCTCGCCGCACTCCCGCTCGGCGTCCCCGCCGGCCCGGCCGCCCGCGACCTGCCGACGTACGCCTTCCAGCGCGAACGCCACTGGCTCAACGCCACCCCGAACGGACCCGCCCCGGCCCCGGCTGCGGCCCAGGCCCAGGCCCAGGCCCCGGCTGCGGCCCAGGCACCGGCACCGGCACCGGCACCGGCACCGACCTCGGCTGTGGCTGCGGCTGCGGCCCAGGCACCGGCCCGGACCCCGGTCGCCGGTGAGGGCCGGGAGGCCGCCGCCCAAGCCCAAGGCCACACGGGGAAGCCGGCCCAGGACCAGGCCCGGACGCCGGCTTCGGGTCCGGGCCGGACCCCGGCCCCGACGGCGGCGGAGGGCGCCGGTGCGGCGGCGGCGGGCGCCGGTGCGGCGGCGGCGGGCGCCGGTGCGGCGGCGGCGGGCGCCGGTGCGGCGGCGGCGGGCGCCGGTGCGGCGGCGGCGGGCGCCGGTGCGGCTGCGGCGGGCGCCCGCCGGGCCGCGGCACCCGATGCCGACGAGGCCGCCGCAGGGACGGCGGCGGCGCCCGGGCATCCGCTGCGCGAGCGGCTGGCTCCCCTTGCCCACGCCGACCAGGTGCGCGAGCTCACCGACCTGGTCCGTGCGCACGCGGCCGCGCTGCTGGAGTACGCGGGCCCGCACCGGATCGACCCCGCGCACAGCTTCAAGTCCCTGGGGCTGGACTCCCTGACCGCCGTCGAGCTGCGCGGCTCCCTCGCGTCCGCGACCGGGCTGCCCCTGCCCGCGACGCTCCTCTTCGACCACCCGACCTCGGCCGCCGTCGGCCACCACCTCGCGGACGAGCTGTTCGCCCCCGCCGCGGAGACCGCCCCGGCCCCGGCGCCCGGGACCGCCGCCGGCCCGGAGGACGACGACCCGGTCGTGATCGTCGGGATGGCCTGCCGCCTGCCCGGCGGCGTCAACTCCCCCGAGGACCTGTGGAACCTGGTCTCCGAGGGCACGGACGCCATCTCCGGCTTCCCCGCCGACCGCGGCTGGGACCTGGAGGGCCTTTACGACGAGGACCCGGCGAACCCCGGCACCACGTACACCCGTTCGGGCGGCTTCCTCTACGACGCCACCCGCTTCGACGCCGCCGCCTTCGGCATCTCCCCCCGCGAGGCCGCCGCGATGGAGCCCCAGCAGCGGCTGCTGCTGGAGGTCTCCTGGGAGGCCCTGGAGCGGGCCGGGATCGACGTGTCCACCCTGCGCGGCAGCAACACCGGCGTCTACGTGGGGGCGACGGCGCAGGAGTACGGGTCCCGGCTGCACGAGGTGTCGGACGGCTCCGAGGGCTACGCCCTGACCGGCGGCACCCCGAGCGTGGCCTCGGGCCGCATCTCCTACACGTACGGCTTCGAGGGCGCGGCCCTCACCGTCGACACCGCCTGCTCCTCCTCGCTGGTCGCGCTGCACCTGGCGGCGCAGGCGGTGCGGCGCGGCGAGGTGTCGATGGCCCTGGCGGGCGGGGCGACGGTGCTGTCCACGCCGGGCATGTTCGTGGAGTTCAGCCGGCAGCGCGGGCTGTCGGCGGACGGCCGCTGCAAGGCGTTCGCGGCGGCCGCCGACGGCACCGGCTGGGCCGAGGGCGTCGGCCTGGTGGTGCTGGAGCGGCTGTCGGACGCGGTGGCGAACGGACACCCGGTGCTGGCCGTGGTCCGCGGCTCGGCCGTGAACCAGGACGGCGCCAGCAACGGCCTCACCGCCCCCAACGGCCCCTCCCAGCAGCGCGTCATCCGCCGGGCCCTGGCCGACGCGGGCCTGAGCGCCGCCGAGGTCGACGCCGTCGAGGCGCACGGCACGGGGACGAAGCTGGGGGACCCGATCGAGGCGCAGGCGCTGCTCGCCACGTACGGGCAGGGCCGCGAGGGCGGTGAGCCGCTGTGGCTGGGCTCCCTCAAGTCGAACATCGGGCACGCGCAGGCGGCGGCCGGCGTGGCCGGTGTGATCAAGATGGTGGAGGCGCTGCGGCACGGGGTGCTCCCCAAGACCCTGCACGTGGACGAGCCGACCCCGCACGTGGACTGGTCGGCGGGCGGCGTGGAGCTGCTGACCGAGGCCGTCGCCTGGCCCGGGACCGGTGCCGCGCGCCGCGCGGCGGTGTCCTCGTTCGGCATCAGCGGGACCAACGCGCACCTGATCCTGGAGCAGGCCCCCGAAGCCCCCGAGACCCCCGAGACGCCCGGGGCCCCCGGGGCTCCCGTCGCCGGCGTCCCCGCGCCCCCGGCCGTGGCGTGGCCGGTGTCGGCGCACGGCGGTGAGGCGCTGCGGGCGCAGGCGGCCCGGCTGCACGCCCATGTGGAGGCCGCTCCCGGGCTGGGTCTCGCCGAGGTCGGGGCCTCGCTGGTGTTCTCGCGCGCCGCGCTGGAGCACCGGGCCGTGGTGGTCGGCGCGGACCGGGCGGAGCTGCTGGAGGCCCTGGACGCGCTGGCCCGGGGCGAGGCCGACGCGCGGGTGGTGACCGGTCGTGCCACGGCCGGGCGGCGGACGGTGTTCGTGTTCCCGGGGCAGGGCTCGCAGTGGCTGGGCATGGCCGCGCGGCTGATGGACGAGTCGCCGGTGTTCGCCGCCCGGATCGCCGAGTGCGGGAAGGCGCTCGCCCCGCACACCGACTGGTCCCTGACGGAGGTCCTGCGGGACACCGAGGGGGCCTGGCTGGAGCGGGTGGACGTGGTCCAGCCCGTGCTGTTCGCCGTGATGGTCTCCCTCGCGGCCCTGTGGCGGGCGCACGGGGTGCACCCGGACGCGGTGGTCGGCCACTCCCAGGGCGAGATCGCCGCCGCCTGCGTGGCGGGCGCGCTCTCCCTGGAGGACGCCGCCCTGGTCGTGGCCCTGCGCAGCCGGGCGCTCGGCGCCCTCGCCGGGCGCGGCGGGATGGTGTTCCTGCCGCTGCCCGTCGACGGGGCCCGGTCGCTGGTCGCGCGGTGGGACGGGCGGATCGGCGTGGCCGCCGTCAACGGGCCCCTGTCGACGGTGGTCTCGGGTGACTCGGCGGCCCTGGACGAGCTGATGGAGCGGGCGGAGCGGGACGGGATCCGGGCGCGCCGGGTCCCCGTCGACTACGCCTCGCACTCCCACCACGTGGAGGAGATCCGGGAGGAACTGGCCCGGCTGCTGGCCCCCGTGACCCCTCGGGCCTCGGAGATCCCCTTCTGCTCCACCGTCACCGGAGAGCCCATCGACACCACCCGCCTCACGGGCGAGTACTGGTACGAGAACCTGCGCGGCACCGTGCGCTTCGAGGAGGCCACCCGGCTGCTGCTGGGCACCGGCCACGACGTGTTCGTCGAGGTCAGCCCGCATCCGGTGATCACCACCGGGATCCAGGAGACCGTCGAGTCCGCGGGCGCGGGCGGCGACGGGCCGGACGCCCTGGTGCTGGGGACGCTGCGCCGGGGCGAGGGCGGCACCGGCCGGTTCCTGCTCTCGCTCGCCGAGGCGCAGACCGGCGGGGCCGCGGTGGACTGGAGCCCGCTGTTCGGCGGGGCGCGCCGGGTGGAGCTGCCCACGTACGCCTTCCAGCGCGAGCGGTTCTGGCCCGAGGCGGCGCCCGCCGCCCGGGGCACCGGGTCCGCCGACCCGCGCGAGGCGGAGCTGTGGGCCGCGGTGGAGCGCGGCGACGGCGCGGCCCTGGGCGAGGCGCTGGGCGCCGACGCGGCCCGGGTGGAGGAGCTGCTGCCGCTGCTGTCGGCGTGGCGGGAGAAGGGGCGCGAGCGGTCCGCGGCGGACGGCCGCCGCTACGGGGTGGCCTGGCGTCCGGTGCGAGACACGGCCCGGCCGGCGCTGCGGGGGACCTGGCTGCTGGCGGTGCCGGACGGGGGCGCCGCGGAGGCGGACGTCACCCGGGTGCGGGAGGAACTGCTGGGCCGGGGCGCCGAGGTGTCCCTGCTGCCCGTCGGCCCGGACGCGGACCCGGAGGAGCTGGCCGGGGCGCTCGGGGAGCCGGGGCGGCCGGAGGGGGTGCTGTCCCTGCTGGGGCTGGCGTCCGGGAGCCACCCGGAGCACCCGGAGGTGCCGGCCGCGCTGGCGGGCACCCTGGCGCTGGTGCGGGCGCTCGGGCGGGCCGGGGTGGATGCTCCGCTGTGGGTGGCGACCCGCTCGGCGGTGGCCACCGCCGCCGGGGATCCGGCGCCGGACGCGGAGCAGGCGCAGCTGTGGGGGTTCGGTGCGGTCGTCGGGCTGGAACACCCGGACCGCTGGGGCGGGTTGGTCGACCTGCCGGAGGAGCTCGACGGGCCGGCGCTGCGCCGGCTGAGCGGTGTACTGGCCGCCGGGGAGGGTGAGGACCAGGTCGCGGTGCGGGCCTCGGGGGTCCTCGGCCGCCGCCTGGTGCGTACGGCGGGCGGCGACGGCGGCTCCTGGAAGCCGCGCGGCACGGTCCTGGTCACCGGCGGCACCGGAGCCCTGGGCGCCCGCTTCGCCCGCTGGCTCGCCGCGAACGGCGCCGACCGGCTCCTGCTGACCAGCCGCCGCGGGCCCGACGCCCCCGGTGCCGCCGAACTCCTCGCCGAACTCGCCGGACTCGGCGTCCCCGCCACCGTCCACGCCTGCGACGCCGCCGACCGGGCGGCCCTGGAGGCCGTGCTGGCGACGGTCCCGGCCGACGAGCCGCTGACCGCCGTCCTGCACACCGCGGGCGCCCTCGGCGACGCGGTGATCGAGTCGCTGACCCCGGCCGGGCTGGCCGGCGTACTGCGGCCGAAGGTGACGGCCGCGCTGCACCTGCACGAGCTGACCAAGGACCTGGAGCTGGACGCGTTCGTCCTGTTCTCCTCCGTCATGGGCGTCGTCGGCAACGGCGGCCAGGCCGCCTACGCGGCCGCCAACGCCTCCCTCGACGCCCTCGCCGGGCTGCGCCGCGCCCAGGGCCTGCCCGCCACCTCGGTGGCCTGGGGCGTGTGGGACGGCGGCGGGATGGCCGGCGCGGCCGGGGAGCACACCCGGCGCGCCGGGTTCCCGGGCATGCCCGCCGAGCAGGCGGTGCGCGCGCTGGCCCCGGCGGTCGCCGGGACGCAGGCCGCGCCCGTGATCGCCGACATCGACTGGGAGGTCTTCACCCCCCGCTACGCGGCGACCCGGCCGAGCCCGCTGCTCGCCGAGATCGCGGAGGCCCGTACGGCGCTGGCCGGCGCCCGGAGCGCGGCGGCGGACGACCGGCCGGAACTGGCGTCGAGCCTGGCCGGGCTGACGGCCGCCGAGCAGCACCGGGCCGTGCTGGACCTGGTGCGCGCGCAGGCCGCCGTCGTCCTCGGGCACGCCTCGGCGGAGGCGGTCGCACCCGGGCGGGCGTTCAAGGAGGCGGGCTTCGACTCCCTGACGGTCGTCCAGATGCGCAACCGCCTCGCCGCCGCCACCGGTCTGCGGCTGCCGACCACGCTGCTGTTCGACAACCCGACGCCGAACGCCCTCGCCGCGTTCCTGCGCACCCTGCTGGTGGACGACGCGCAGGAGCGGCCCGCCGGGGAGGCGGCCCCCGGGGTCGCGGCGGCTTCGCGGCACGACGACGACCCGATCGCGATCGTCGGCATCGGCTGCCGCTTCCCGGGCGGGGTGAGCACCCCGGAGGAGTTCTGGGAGCTGCTGGCGGGCGAGCGGGACGCGGTGTCCGTCCTGCCCGAGGACCGCGGCTGGGACCTGGAGGAGCTGTACGACCCGGACCCGGAGGCGGCGGGCAAGAGCTACTCCCGCGAGGGCGGGTTCCTGTACGACGCCGCCGACTTCGACCCGGCGTTCTTCGGGATCTCCCCGCGCGAGGCACAGGCCATGGACCCGCAGCAGCGGGTGCTGCTCCAGGTGTCGTACGAGGCGCTGGAGCGGGCGGGCATCGACCCGTCGACCCTGCACGGTAGCCCCACGGGCGTGTTCGCCGGCATGTGCTACCAGGACTACGGCTCCCGGCTGCACGAGGCGCCGGAGGGCTTCGAGGGCTACCTGGTGACGGGCAAGCACTCCAGTGTGGTGTCGGGCCGGATCAGCTACGTGCTGGGCCTGGAGGGCCCCTCGTACACGGTGGACACGGCCTGCTCGTCCTCCCTGGTGACGGTGCACATGGCGGCGCAGGCCCTGCGGGACGGCGAGTGCCGGCTGGCGCTGGCGGGCGGGGTCACGATCATGGCGGCGCCGGGCATGTTCATCGAGTTCAGCCGGCAGCGCGGGCTGGCGCCCGACAGCCGCTGCAAGCCGTTCTCGGACGCGGCCGACGGCATCGGCTGGGGCGAGGGCGCCGGCATGGTGGTGCTGGAGCGGCTTTCCGACGCGGAGGCCAACGGGCACAAGGTGCTGGCCGTGATCCGGGGTTCGGCGGTGAACCAGGACGGCGCGAGCAACGGGCTGGCGGCGCCCAGCGGTCCCGCGCAGCAGCGGGTGATCCGGCAGGCCCTCGCCAACGCGGGCCTGGACGCCTCGGACGTGGACATGGTCGAGGCGCACGGCACGGGCACGCGGCTGGGCGACCCGATCGAGGCGCAGGCGCTGCTGGCCACGTACGGGCAGGGCCGTGACGCTGACCGCCCGCTGTGGGTGGGCTCGCTGAAGTCGAACATCGCGCACCCGCAGGCCGCGGCCGGCGTGGCCGGGGTGATCAAGACGGTGCTGGCGATGGAGCACGGGCTGCTGCCCGCGATCCTGCACCACGACGCGCCTTCCTCCCACGTGGACTGGTCCTCGGGCGCGGTCCGGCCGCTGGCGCGGACCATCGCCTGGCCGGAGGGTCCGGGCCCGCGCCGGGCCGGGGTGTCGGCCTTCGGCATCAGCGGCACCAACGCGCACGCCGTCCTGGAGCAGTACGTCCCCGCCGGCGGGTCCCGGCCCGCCGCGGGCGGCGAGGGGGTGCCGTGGCTGCTGTACGGGCGCTCCGAGGCGGCCCTGCGCGAGCAGGCGGCCCGGCTGTCGGCGCACCTCGACGCGCACCCGGGGCAGCCGGCGGCCGAGGTGGCGCACGCGCTGGCCACGGCGCGCACCGCGTTCGAGCACCGGGCGGCGGTCACGGCCGCGGACCCGGAGGGGATCCGGGGCGCGCTGGCGGCCCTGGCCGCGGGCGAGGAGGACGCGCCGGGGCTGCTGCGGGGTCAGGCCGCCGACGGCGGCACCGTGTTCGTCTTCCCCGGGCAGGGCGCGCAGTGGGCGGGCATGGCCGCGCGGCTGCTGGAGGAGTCGCCGGTGTTCGCCGCCCGGATCGCGGAGTGCGAGGAGGCCCTGGGCGCCTTCACCGACTGGTCCCTGACCGCGGTGCTGCGCGGGGCCGAGGGGGCGCCGCCGCTGGAGCGGGTGGACGTGGTCCAGCCCGTGCTGTTCGCCGTGATGGTCTCCCTGGCCGCGCTGTGGCGCTCCCACGGCGTCCACCCGGACGCGGTGGTCGGCCACTCCCAGGGCGAGATCGCCGCCGCCTGCGTGGCGGGCGCGCTCTCCCTGGAGGACGCCGCCCGGGTGGTGGCCCTGCGCAGCCGGGCCCTGGGGGCGATCGCCGGGCGCGGGGGGATGGTGTCGGTGTCCCGGCCGGCCGCCGAGGTGGCCGCGCTGATCGCGGACCGCGCCGACGTCCTGGCGGTGGCCACGGTCAACGGCCCGGCGTCCACGGTCGTCGCGGGTGAGACCACGGCCCTGGAGGAGCTGCTGGCGGCGTGTGAACGCGACGGCGTGCGGGCCCGCCGCATCCCCGTCGACTACGCCTCCCACTCCCCCTACGTGGAGGAGATCCGCGCGGAACTCGCCGCGCTGCTCGCCCCGGTCACCGCGAAGGCGGCCGACATCCCGTTCTACTCGACGGTCACCGGCGAACCGGTCGACACCACCCGGCTGACCGGCGACTACTGGTACGAGAACCTGCGCGGCACCGTGCAGTTCGAACGGGCCACCCGGCTGCTGCTGGAGCACGGCCACCGGTTCTTCGTCGAGGTCAGCCCGCACCCGGTGCTGGTCTCCGGGGTGCAGGACACCGCCGCCGACGCGGGCGCCCCCGTCGTCGCGGTGGGCTCGTTGCGCCGGGGCGAGGGCGGCCGGGCCCGGCTGCTGGCCTCCCTGGCCGAACTCCACGTGCAGGGCGGCACCGTGGACCGGGCGAGCCTGTTCCCGGCCGGCCCCGGCGGGGCGGCGCACGCCGGGCTGCCGACGTACCCGTTCCAGCGGCAGCGGCTGTGGCTCGACACCTCCCGCGGCGGCTCCCCCGCCGAGGCGGCCGCCGCGCTGGGCCTGGCCCCGGCCGGGCACCCGCTGCTGGGCGCGCTCGGTGCCCTGCCGGACTCGGGCGGACTGGCCCTGACCGGCCGGCTGTCCACGCGTACCCACGGCTGGCTCGCCGACCACGGGGTCTCGGGGACGCTGCTGCTGCCGGGGACGGCCTTCGTGGAGCTGGCGCTGCACGCCGGCGAGCGGGCGGGCTGCCCGGCCGTGGAGGAACTCACCCTGGAGAACCCGCTGCTGCTGCCCGAGCAGGGCTCCGTGGAGCTGCACCTGGCGGTCGGCGCCCCGGACGGGGGCGGCCGGCGCACCCTCGCGGTGTACTCGCGCCTCGGCGCGGACGCCGACGGGCCGTGGCTGCGGCACGCCACCGGCGTCCTGACCCCGGAGGCGGACGGCGGCGAAGCCCCCGACACCGGCTGGTTGCCGGACGGCGCCGAGCCGGTGGACCTCGACGCCCTGTACGGGGCCTTCGACGGGGCCGGCTACCAGTACGGCCCCGCCTTCCGCGGGCTGCGCGCCGCCTGGCGCAGCGGCGAGGAGGTCTTCGCCGAGGTGGAGCTGCCGGCGGAACTGCCCGGCGGTGCGGGCGCGTTCGGCCTGCACCCGGCGCTGTTCGACGCGGCCCTGCACGGCACGTTCCTCCAGGGCGGGGGCCGCCGCCGGCTGCCCTTCGCCTGGACGGGCGTACGGCTGGCCCGTACCGGGGCGGGCGCCGTCCGGGCCCGGCTGACCCCGGCCGGGCAGGACGGGGTCAAGGTGACCCTCACCGACCGGGACGGGCGGCTCGTCGCCTCCGTGGACAGCCTGGTCCTGCGCGAGGTGACGGACGCCCAGCTGCGCGACGACCGCACCGCCGACCCGCTGTACCGGCTGGACTGGAGCCCGTCCGGTGCCGCGCAGGCGGAACCCGGCACGGCCTGGGCGCTGCTCGGGGACGAGGACACCGCCGGGGCCCTGGCGCAGGCGGTCGCCGCCGCCGGCGCCGCCCGGCCCGCCCGGTACTCCGGCCTGCCCGCCCTGCGGGACGCGCTCGGCGCGGGCGCGCCCGTACCGGACGCGGTGCTGCTGCCGCTGCCTCCCCTGGCCGGCCCGGTCACGGCGGACGCCGTACGGGCGGCGGTCCGCACGGCCCTCGGCCTGCTCCAGGACTGGCTGGCGGACGAACGGCTGGCCGGGGCCCGGCTGGTGGTCGTCACCGAAGGAGCCGTGGCGGCCGGCGCGGACGAGCCCGTACGGGACCTCGTGCACGCCCCGGTGTGGGGGCTGCTGCGCTCCGCGCAGACCGAGAACCCGGGCCGGATCGTCCTCGTGGACACCGCCGGGGCCTCCCCCGGCGCCCTGTCCGCCGCCCTGTCGGCGGCGGCCGGCGGGGACGAGCCGCAGCTCGCGGTGCGCGGGGACGCGGTGCGCGCCGCCCGTCTGGCCCGCCTCGACGGCCCGGCCGGCGGACGCGAGAGCGCCGGCTACGGCCCCGAGGGCACCGTCCTGATCACCGGCGGCACCGGCACCCTCGGCCGGCTCGTCGCCCGCCACCTGGTGGCCTCGTACGGGGTGCGGCACCTGCTGCTGACCACCCGGTCGGGCCCGGACGCGCCCGGCGCCCGCGAACTGGTCGCCGAGCTCGCCGGGTCGGGGGCCTCGGCCACCGTCGTCGCCTGCGACACCGCCGACCGGGCCGCGCTGGCCTCCGTGCTGGCCTCCGTACCGGCGGCGCAGCCGCTGACGGCGGTGATCCATGCCGCCGGGGTCCTCGACGACGGGGTGCTGACCTCCCTCACCGGGGAGCGGGCGGACGCCGTGCTGCGCCCGAAGGTGGACGCGGCACTGCACCTGCACGAGCTCACCCGCGACCTGGACCTGGCGGAGTTCGTCCTGTTCTCCGGCGCCGCCGGCACCTTCGGCACCTCCGGGCAGGCGCACTACGCGGCGGCGAACGTCTTCCTCGACGCGCTCGCCGCGCACCGGCGGGCGTCCGGCCTGCCGGGCACGTCCGTGGCCTGGGGATTCTGGGCGGAGCGCAGCGCGATGACCGGGCACCTGGACGAGACGGCCGTGCGCCGGCTCGGCCGGGCGGGCATCGCCGAGATGTCCTCCGCGCAGGGCCTGGCCTTCTTCGACGCCGCCCACGGCACCGGGGAGCCCCTGGTGCTGGCGCTGCGACTCGAGACCGCGGCCCTGCGGGAGCGGGCGGCGGCCGGCACCCTGCCGGCGCTGCTGCGCGGCCTGGTGCGCGTCCCGGCCCGCCGGGCGGCGGCCGACGGGGCGCAGGCCGCGGAGGGTGCCGCCGGGGCCGTGCCGGAGACGGCCGGTCCCGCCCTGGCCGACCGGCTGGCGGGCCTCCCGGAGGCCGAGCGGACGGAGCGGCTGGTGGAGCTGGTCGTCGGGCAGGTCGCCGCGGTGCTCGGGCACGCCTCGGCGGCGCAGATCGAACCGGAACAGGCCTTCAAGGCCCTCGGGTTCGACTCGCTGAGCGCGGTGGAGCTCCGCAACCGAATGAATCGAGCCACGGGGCTGCGGCTGTCGGCGACCCTCGCCTTCGACCACCCGACGCCGCTGGCGCTCGCCGCGCACCTGGGCGAGGAGCTGGCCCGCAGCAGGCGGCCGTCCGCCGACCGGGTGCTGGCCGGCCTCGGCCTGGCCGACGACCTGCTGTCCTCCGTTTCCGGTACGGACGGGGACCGGTCGCGCATCGTGGCCCGGCTTCGGGAGCTGGCGGCGAAGTACGCCGGATCCGGAGCGGATCCCACGGCGGTCTCGACGGCTTCCTTCTCGATCCTCTCGGCCGATTCAAGTGAGAATCCAGACACCCCGGTGAGCATCGAATCCGCCAGCGACGACGAGCTGTTCGCCCTGATCGACAGCGACGTGTAGCCGGCCCGGACGACGGCTACTACAGGAACGGGGATCGGCTCCGCGATGGCAGACACCGAGGAGAAGCTCCGCACTTACCTCCGCAAGGCGACCGCCGATCTCCAGGAGACGCGGCGGCGCCTGCGGGAGGCGGAGGCCGCGGCGGGCGAGCCGGTCGCCATCGTGGGGATGGGCTGCCGCTTCCCCGGCGGTGTCACCTCGCCCGAGGAGCTGTGGGAGCTCGTCGCCTCCGGCGGGGACGGGATGTCGGCCTTCCCCGCCGACCGCGGCTGGAACGTCGGCGCGGCCTACTCGCCCACCGGGCACGACCCGGTGGGCGGGTTCCTGTACGACGCGGACCGCTTCGACGCGGACTTCTTCGGGATCTCCCCGCGCGAGGCGCAGGCCATGGACCCCCAGCAGCGGCTGCTGCTGGAGACCTCGTGGGAGGCCTTCGAGCGGGCGGGCATCGACCCGCTGTCGGTGAAGGGGCAGCGGATCGGCGTCTTCGCCGGGCTGATGTACCACGACTACGGGACGGGCGTCGCCGAGGTCCCCGAGGAACTGCGGGGCTACCTGGTCAACGGCAGCGCGGGCAGCGTGGCCACGGGCCGGATCGCGTACACGCTGGGCCTGGAGGGCCCGGCGGTGACCGTGGACACCGCCTGCTCCTCCTCCCTGGTCGCCCTGCACCTGGCGGTACAGGCCCTGCGGCGCGGCGAGTGCACGATGGCCCTCGCGGGCGGTGCGACGGTCATGTCCACGCCCGTGATGTTCCTCGACTTCATGAAGCAGGGCGGGCTGGCCGTCGACGGCCGCTGCAAGTCCTTCGCCGAGGGCGCGGACGGCACCGGCTTCGCCGAAGGCGTCGGCATGCTGCTCGTGGAACGGCTCTCGGACGCCGTGGCGAACGGACACCGCGTCCTGGCCGTCGTCCGCGGCTCCGCCGTCAACCAGGACGGCGCCAGCAACGGCCTGACCGCCCCCAACGGGCCGGCGCAGCAGCGGGTCATCCGGCAGGCCCTGGATGCCGCCGGGCTGACCGCCGCCGACGTGGACGCGGTGGAGGCGCACGGCACGGGCACCAGGCTGGGCGACCCGATCGAGGCGCAGGCGCTGATGGCCGCGTACGGGCAGGACCGCGGGGCGGATCTGCCGCTGTGGCTGGGCTCCCTGAAGTCCAACATCGGTCACACGCAGGCCGCGGCGGGCGTCGGCGGGGTGATCAAGATGGTGCAGGCGATGCGGCACGGCGTCCTGCCGCGCACCCTGCACGCCGACGTGCCCTCCTCCGGCATCGACTGGTCGGCGGGAGCGGTGGAGCTGCTGACGCGGGAGCGGCCGTGGCCGGAGACCGGCCGGGTCCGCCGTGCGGGGGTCTCCTCCTTCGGGGCGAGCGGCACGAACGCCCACGTGATCCTGGAGCAGGCCCCGGAAGCCGGCGCCGTGGAGGCGGCCGTCGGACCGGCCGCCGTGCCGGTCTCCGGACCGGTCCCGGTGGCGCTGTCGGGGCGCTCGGCCGAGGCACTGCGGGCGCAGGCGGGGCGGCTGCTGTCGTTCCTGGAGGCCCGTCCCGAACTGGGCACGGCCGAGGTGGCGCACGCACTGACCCGCCGCTCCGAGCTGGAGCACCGTGCGGTGGTCGTGGGCCGGGACCGCGACACGCTGGTGCGGGGCCTGACGGCCCTGGCCTCGGGCGAGCCGGACCCGGCCGTCGTCTCCGGTCACGCGACCGGGCGGGGGCGGCTGGCGGTGCTCTTCACGGGCCAGGGCAGCCAGCGGATCGGCATGGGCCGCGAGCTGTACGAGACGTTCCCGGTATTCGCGGCCGCCTTCGACGCGGTGTGCGCGGAACTGGGTGGCGACCTCAAGGAGATCGTCTTCGGCGAGAACGCCGAAGCCCTGGACCGCACTGGAACCACCCAGCCCGCCCTCTTCGCCATCGAGGTCGCCCTCTACCGACTCGTCGAATCCTGGGGCATCGCCCCGCGGTTCGTCGGCGGCCACTCGGTCGGCGAGATCGCCGCCGCACACATCGCCGGAGTGCTGTCCCTGCACGACGCGGCCGTACTCGTCACTGCGCGGGGCCAGCTCATGGAAGCCCTCCCCGAGGGCGGGATCATGGTCTCCGTCCAGGCCTCCGAAGACCAGGTCACACCGCTGCTCGTGCCCGGCGCGGCCATCGCCGCCGTCAACGGGCCCGAGGCCGTGGTCATCTCCGGGGTCCGGGAAGCCGTCGAAGGTGTCGTCGCGCTGCTCGCCGCACAGGACGTCAAGTCCAAGCCCCTGCGCGTCAGCCACGCCTTCCACTCCCCCCTCATGGATCCCATGCTGGAGGAGTTCCGGAACGCCATCTCCGGCCTGGACTTCCACCAACCGAACATCCCCTTCGTGTCCGCCCTCACCGGCAGCCTGGTGACGGACGAGATCGCCCACCCCGACTACTGGGTCAGCCACGTCCGCGAAGCCGTCCGCTTCCACCACGCCATCCGCACCCTCGAAACCGAAGGCGCCACCACCATCCTGGAACTGGGCCCGGACGGCGTGCTGACCGCCATGGCCCGCCCCTGCCTCACCAACGAGAACACCGCACTCGTCCCCACCCTCCGCCGGGACCGCGACGAGGCCGACTCCGCGGTCACCGCCCTCGCCCACCTCCTCACCGCAGGCGGCCTCGCCGACCGCACCGCCTTCTTCACCGGCGCGCCCTCCGCCTCCGTCGACCTCCCCACCTACGCCTTCCAGCGCGCGTCGTACTGGCTCGACGCCACGACCACCCTCCCGGCCGCCGCCCGGGACGCGGGCGACGCCCGCTTCTGGGCCGCCGTCGAAGAGGCCGACGCCGCCTCCCTGGCCTCGGCGCTGGACCTGGACGGCACCGGGGACGAGGCGTCCCTGGACGCGCTGCGCGCCGCGCTCCCGCTGCTCGCCTCCTGGCGGGCCCGGGAGCGGGAGCGGTCGGCCGCGGCGGACAGGACGTACGAGGTGACGTGGACCCGGCTCGCGCAGGAGCCGGCCCGGCCCGCCCTGTCGGGGACCTGGCTGGTGGCCGTACCCGCCGGGCACGCGGCGGACGCCTGGACGGACGCGGTGGTCGGGGCCCTGACCCGGTACGGCGCCAAGGCGCTCGTACGGGCCGTGCCCTCGCACCCCGCCGGCCGGGCGGAGTACCGCGCGTTCCTCGCGGAGGCGGAGCGCGACGCCCCGGCCCTCGCCGGGGTGCTGTCGCTGCTCGCCCTCGACACCCGGGACCGTACGGACGGCTCCGCCGTCTCCGGCGGGCTCGCCGGGACGCTGCTGCTGCTCCAGGCCCTCGGTGACGCGTCCTCAGCGGCTCCGCTGTGGACGGTCACCCGGGGCGCGGTCGCGGCCGGCCCCGGTGAGTCGCCCGCCGACGCCCGGCAGGCGGAGGTGTGGGGGCTGGGCCGGGTCGCGGCGCTGGAGTGCCCCCAGTCGTGGGGCGGGCTGGTGGACCTGCCGTCCGAGCCCGCCGACCCGCGGGCCCAGGAGCGGCTGGCCTCCCTGCTCGCGGCGGACGGCGGCGAGGACCAGGCCGCGGTACGGGCCTCCGGCGTCCTCGGGCGCCGCCTCACCCGTACGGCCGCTCCCGCCGACGGCTGGACTCCGCGCGGGACCGTGCTCGTCACCGGTGGAACCGGCGCCCTCGGCGCCCGCTTCGCTCGCTGGCTCGCCGCGAACGGCGCCACCCGGCTCCTGCTCACCAGCCGGCGCGGCCTCCAGGCACCCGGAGCGCCCGAACTCCTCACGGAACTCACCGCGCTGGGCGTCCCCACCACCATCGCCGCCTGCGACGCCGGCGACCGCGCCGCCCTTGCGGCGCTGCTCGCGGCCGTCCCGGCCGACGAGCCGCTGACCGCTGTCCTGCACACCGCGGGCACCCTCGACGACGGCCTGGTGGAGACCCTGACGCCCGAGCGGTTCGAGTCCGTCCTGCGGTCCAAGGTGCTCGCGGCCCGTCACCTGGACGAGCTCACCCGGGACGCGGACCTGGACGCCTTCGTGCTGTTCTCCTCCGTCGCGGGCACCCTGGGCTCTCCCGGGCAGGCCAACTACGCCGCCGCCAACGCCGGTCTGGACGCGCTCGCCGAGCGGCGCCGGGGCCTCGGCCTGCCGGCCGTGTCGATCGCGTTCGGCGCCTGGGCGGGCGGGGGCATGGCCACCGACGGCACGGGCGAGGTGGACGAGCGGCTGGCCCGGGGCGGGGTGGTGCCGATGCGCCCCGAGCACGTGGTCCCGGCGGTCGCCCGGGCCGTCGCCGCGGGTGCCCCCACGACGGTGATCGGCGACCTCGACTGGGAGCGCTTCACCCGGGACTTCACCGCCGGCCGCCCCAGCGCCCTCCTCACGGGTGTCCCGGAGGCCGCCCGGGTGCTCGACGCCCTGGCCGCCGGACCGGGCCGCGGGGCGGACGGGGACACCGCCGCGACCGGGGCCGGGCTGCGCGAGCGGATCGCCGCGCTGGCCCCCGAGAAGCGGACGGCGGCCCTGGTGGACCTGGTGTGCGTGCACACCGCGGTCGTCCTGGGCCACGCGGACAAGCGGACGGTCCAGCCGCACCGCACCTTCCGCGAGCTGGGCTTCGCCTCCCTGACCGCCGTCGAGTTCCGCAACCGGCTCGGCTCCGCCACCGGGATGCGGCTCAGCCCCACGATGGTGTTCGACCACCCGACGCCGCTCGCCCTCGCCGGACAGCTCCTCTGCGACCTGGGGCTGGACGAGGACCCCACCGCCGCGCTGATCGCGGACGTGGAGCGGCTGGAACGCGCGGCCCTCGCACTGGACGAGGCGGACGGCGCCCGTACGGAGATCGCCGACCGGCTGCGCGTCCTGCTGGGGAAGATCGACCCGGCCGGGGCGGAGGAGCCCGCGGCCCTGGAGCTCGACGACGCCGACGCCGGGGACGTGTTCGCCTACATCGACCAGAAGTACGGCGCGCTCTAGCCCGCTCCCCCGCGCCGGCCGGGGCGCCGTCCCCGTGCCGGCCGGGCCCCGTCCCCGCGCCGACGGCCTCCCGTACTCCCCTCCCCCACCACCACGCCTGCCCGCCACGCACCACCACACGAACCGGGTGACCTTCCAGCATGTCCAACACGCCCCAGACCTCCAACGAAGCGAAGCTGCTGCAGTACCTGAAGCGCGTCACCTCCGACCTGGACAAGGCGAACGACCGCCTGCGGGAGGTGGAGGCCGCCGCCGGCGAGCCGATCGCCATCGTCGGGATGAGCTGCCGCTTCCCGGGCGGGGTGGAGTCTCCGGAGGACTTCTGGGAGCTGCTGGCGTCCGGGGCCGACGGGATCACCGCGTTCCCCGCCGACCGCGGCTGGGACCTCGACCGGCTCGTGGACGAGGACCCGGAGCGGACGGGCACCTCGTACGTCCGGGAGGGCGGGTTCCTGCGCGGCGCGGCGGAGTTCGACGCCGCCTTCTTCGGGATCTCCCCGCGCGAGGCCCTGGCGATGGACCCGCAGCAGCGGCTGCTGCTGGAGACGGCCTGGGAGGCCGTGGAGCGGGCCGGGCTCGACGCGGCGCCGCTGCGCGGATCCGCGACCGGGGTGTTCATCGGCACGAACGGGCAGGACTACGGGACGCTGGCCGCCGCCTCCGCCGACGACCTCGGCGGATACGTGGGGACGGGCAGCGCGGCGAGCGTGGTGTCGGGCCGCATCTCGTACGTCCTGGGCCTGGAGGGTCCGGCGGTGACCGTGGACACGGCCTGCTCGGCGTCCCTGGTGGCCCTGCACCTGGCCGGTGAGGCGCTGCGGCGCGGGGAGTGCACGCTGGCCCTGGCGGGCGGGGTGACGGTGATGTCCACGCCGTCGACGTTCGTGGAGTTCAGCCGCCAGCGCGGGCTGGCCCCGGACGGCCGCTGCAAGTCCTTCGCGGACGGCGCGGACGGCACGGGCTTCGCCGAGGGCGTGGGCATGCTGCTGGTGGAGCGCCTGTCGGACGCCGTGCGCAACGGGCATCCGGTGCTGGCCGTCGTACGGGGCTCGGCGGTCAATCAGGACGGCGCCAGCAACGGCCTGACCGCCCCCAACGGCCCCTCGCAGCAGCGGGTCATCCGCCAGGCCCTCGACGCGGCCGGGCTGACCGCCGCCGACGTGGACGCGGTGGAGGCGCACGGCACGGGGACGAAGCTGGGCGACCCGATCGAGGCCCAGGCGCTGCTGGCCACCTACGGCCAGGAGCGTGCGGGCGGCGAACCGCTGTGGCTCGGGTCGGTGAAGTCCAACATCGGGCACACCCAGGCCGCGGCCGGTGTCGCGGGGATCATCAAGATGGTGCAGGCCATGCGGCACGGGGTCCTCCCGCGCACCCTGCACGTGGACGCGCCGTCGGCGGAGGTGGACTGGTCGGCGGGCGCGGTGGAAGTGCTCGCGGAGCAGCGGCCGTGGCCGGAGACGGGGCGGCCGCGCCGCGCGGGCGTGTCCTCGTTCGGCATCAGCGGCACCAACGCCCACGTGATCCTGGAGGCCGCCCCGGAGCAGAACCCCGGGCGGGACGGCGAGCCGGTGTCCGGTCCGGTGCCGGTGGCGCTGTCGGCCCGTTCGCCCGAAGCCCTGCGGGCACAGGCCGCCCGGCTGGCCGACCACCTGGCGCAGCGGCCCGAGCTGGACGTGGCCGATGTGGCGTACTCCCTGACGGGACGTACGGACCTGGAACACCGCGCCGTGGTCGTGGGCCGGGACCGCGAGGAGGTCCTGGCCGGTCTGCGCAACCTGGAGCGCGACGGCGGCGGCTCGCCGGCCGGTCCCGGCGGCGGCCCGGCGGTGCTGTTCACGGGGCAGGGCAGCCAGCGGCCGGGCATGGGCCGGGAACTGTACAAGACGTACCCGGTGTTCGCGGCCGCGTTCGACGCGGTGTGCGCGGAACTCGGGGACGGCCTCAAGGAGATCGTCTTCGGCGAGGACGCCGAAGCCCTGGACCGCACCGGAACCACCCAGCCGGCCCTGTTCGCCATCGAGGTCGCCCTCTACCGACTCGTCGAATCCTGGGGCGTCGCCCCGTGGTTCGTCGGCGGCCACTCGGTGGGCGAGATCGCCGCCGCGCACGTCGCCGGGGTGCTGTCGCTGCACGACGCGGCCGCATTGGTCAGCGCACGCGGGCGGCTCATGGAAGCGCTCCCCGAGGGCGGGATCATGGTCTCCGTCCAGGCCTCCGAAGAGCAGGTCACTCCGCTGCTCGTGCCCGGCGCCGCGATCGCCGCCGTCAACGGGCCCGAGGCCGTGGTCATCTCCGGGGTTCGGGAAGCCGTCGAGGGTGTCGTGGCGCTGCTCGCGGCGCAGGACGTGAAGGCGAAGGCCCTGCGCGTCAGCCACGCGTTCCACTCCCCGCTCATGGACCCGATGCTGGAGGAGTTCCGGAACGCCATCTCCGGCCTGGACTTCCACCGCCCCGAGATCCCCTTCGTGTCCGCCCTCACCGGCGGCCTGGTGACGGACGAGATCGCCCGCCCCGACTACTGGGTCAGCCACGTCCGCGAAGCCGTCCGCTTCCACGACGCGGTCCGGACGCTGGAGTCCGAAGGTGCCACGACCATCCTGGAGCTGGGCCCGGACGGCGTGCTGACGGCCATGGCCCGCCCCTGCCTCGCCGACGAGAGCACCGCTCTCGTCCCCACCCTCCGCCGGGGCCGCGACGAGGCCGTCTGCGCCGTCGCCGCGCTCGGGCGGCTGTTCGTCGCCGGGGCCGTCGCCGACCGTGCGGCGTTCTTCGCCGGTTCCCGCGCCGCGCGCGTGGACCTGCCCACGTACGCCTTCCAGCACCGGACCTTCTGGGTGTCCGCCTCCGTCGGCTCGGTCGGGGACGTGGCCTCGGCGGGTGTCGCCGCCGCCGACCACCCCCTCCTCGGCGCCGCCGTCACGCTCCCCGGTGCATCGGGAATGCTGTTCACCGGCCGGCTCTCCCTCCACTCCCACCCGTGGCTGCGCGACCACCAGGTGCACGGCCAGGTCGTGTTCCCCGGCGCGGCCATGGTGGAGCTGGCCGTACGGGCCGGTGAGGAGGTCGGCCACGGGCTGCTCGACGACCTGACGATCGAGGCCCCGCTCGTCCTCCCGCCGTCCGGCGGCGTCCAGCTGCGGCTGATGCTGGCCGAACCGGACGGACACGGCCGACGGGCGCTGAGCCTGTTCTCCCGCCCGGAGGACGCCGACGCCGCCGAGCCGTGGGTCCGGCACGCCGCCGGTGCGGTCGTCGCCACCCCGGACGTGCCGGGCGTGCCCCTGGCCGTCTGGCCGCCCGCGGGGGCCACCGCGCTCGACACCGACTGCCTGTACGAGGTGCTGGACGCGCTCGGCTTCGGCTACGGGCCCGCCTTCCAGGGGCTGACGGCCGCCTGGCAGCTCGGCGAGGAGGTCTACGCCGAGGTCGCCCTCCCCGAGGCGGCGACCGCCGACGCCGCCCGCTTCGGCCTGCACCCGGCGCTGCTGGACGCCGCCCTGCACGGGATCGGGCTCGGTTCCTTCGTGCCCGAGGAACCTGGGCGGGCGCGGCTTCCGTTCAACTGGTCGGGGGTCTCCCTGCACGCGGCCGGGGCCTCTGCCCTGCGGGTCCGCATCGCCCCCACCGGGACGGACTCGGTGGCACTCACCCTCGCCGACCAGACCGGGGCGCCCGTCGCCACCGTCGAATCCCTCGCCCTGCGTGCCGTCACCGCCGAACAGCTGGAGGACGGCTCGCTGCGCGACGCCCTGTTCCGCCTGGACTGGGCCGAGGCGGCCGTCGCCGTCGGCGGCGGGGAGCCGGGTACATGGGGGCGGCTGGGTGAGGAAGGGGAGACCGTCCCCGCCTACGTGGTCACGCGCACCCCGGCCGGCGAGGTGCATTCCGCCGTCGCCGAGGCCCTGCGGCTGGTGCGGTCCTGGCTGGCCGAGGAGCGCTTCGCAACCTCCCGGCTGGTGTTCACCGCCGAGCGGCAGGACCCGGCCACGGCCGCCGTATGGGGACTGGTGCGTACCGCGCAGACCGAGAACCCCGGCAGGTTCGCCCTGGTCGAGACCGCCGACATCGAAGCCACCTGGGAACAGATCTCCACCGCGCTCGCCGCCGGCGAGGAGCAGATCGCCCTCCGCGACGGCCGGACCCTCGTCCCCCGCCTGGCCCGGGCCACGCCCGCCCCGGCCCAGGGGCCCGCGTTCGGGGACGGCACCGTCCTGATCACCGGCGGCACGGGCGGCCTCGGCGCCCTGTTCGCCCGCCACCTGGTCACCCAGCACGGCGTCCGCGACCTCCTGCTGACCAGCCGACGCGGCGAGAACGCCCCCGGCGCCACCGAACTCGCCACGGATCTGGAAGAGTTGGGGGCACGCGTCCGCATCGCCGCCTGCGACGCCGCCGACCGCGAAGCACTCGCCGCGCTCCTGGACACCCTCGACCGGCCCCTGACCGCCGTCCTGCACTCCGCCGGTGTGCTGGACGACGGGGTGGTGTCCTCCCTGACCCCGGAACGCGTCTCCGACGTGCTGCGCCCCAAGGCGGACGCGGCACGCCACCTGCACGAGCTGACCCGGGACGCGGGCGCGGACCTCGCCGCGTTCGTCGTCTTCTCCTCTGCCGCCGGCCTGTTCGGCGGCGCCGGGCAGGCCGGCTACGCGGCCGCGAACAGCTACCTCGACGCCCTCATAGCCGAACGCCGGGCCGCCGGCCTGCCCGGCCTGTCGCTGGCCTGGGGCCTGTGGGCCGGGGTCGGAGGCATGGGCGACACCCTCTCCGCAGAGGACGTCGAGCGCGTCGGCCGCTCCGGCGTCCGCCCGCTGACCGTCGACCAGGGCCTGGCCCTCTTCGACGCCGCCCTCGGCACCGGAGAACCCCTCCTCGTCCCCGTCCCCCTCGACCTGCGCACCCTGCGCCGCCAGAGCCGGATCCCGGTCCTGCTGCGCGGGCTGGTGCCCGCGCCGCGCCGCCGGACCGCCGCCGTCGGCTCCGGTGCCACCGCCCAGGGCGGGTCGGCCTGGGCGGACCGGCTGGCCGGCCTGGCGGTCGCCGAGCAGCGGGCGCTCCTGTTCGACCTGGTCAGTGCGCAGGCCGCGGCGGTGCTGGGGCACAGCGATCCGTCCGTCGTGGAGCCCGAGCGGGCCTTCCGCGAGCTGGGCTTCGACTCCCTCACCGCCGTCGAGTTCCGCAACGCGCTGATCGCGCAGACCGGGATCCGGCTCTCGGCCACCCTGGTCTTCGACCACCCCAATCCGGCCGCCCTGGCCGAGTTCCTGCGGACCGAGCTGGTCGGCGAGGACACCGACGCCCGGTCCGCCGCCCCGGTGGCGGTCGGCGACGACGAGCCGATCGCGATCGTCGGCATGAGCTGCCGCTACCCGGGCGGCGTCGAAACCCCCGAGGACCTGTGGCGGCTGGTCGCCGACGGCCGGGACGGCATCACCGCCTTCCCCGACAACCGCGGCTGGGACCTCGACCACCTCTTCGACCCGGACCCGGACCACCCGGGCACCTCGTACGCGGACCAGGGCGGGTTCCTGCACGGCGCGGCGGAGTTCGACGCCGGCTTCTTCGGCGTCTCCCCGCGCGAGGCCCTTGCGATGGACCCGCAGCAGCGGCTGCTGCTGGAGACGGCCTGGGAGGCCTTCGAGGACGCGGGCATCGACCCGGAGCGCGCCCGGGGCACGCGGACCGGCGTCTTCACCGGCCTGATGTACCACGACTACCTCGCCCGGCTCTCGGCGATTCCGGACGGGCTGGAGGGCTTCCGCGG
Source organism: Streptomyces katrae (assembly GCF_002028425.1). GTDB lineage: Bacteria > Actinomycetota > Actinomycetes > Streptomycetales > Streptomycetaceae > Streptomyces > Streptomyces katrae_A. Next base: position 249,640 of record NZ_CP020043.1, read on the forward strand.
CACGGCGGGGGCGGGCAGCGTGGCCTCGGGACGCGTCTCGTACACGCTGGGCCTGGAGGGCCCGGCGGTGACGGTCGACACGGCCTGCTCCTCCTCCCTCGTCGCCCTGCACCTGGCGGTGCAGGCCCTGCGGCGTGGTGAGTGCACGATGGCCCTCGCGGGCGGCGTGGCCGTCATGTCGACCCCGGAGACCTTCGTCGACTTCAGCCGTCAGCGCGGGCTCGCGGCCGACGGCCGCTGCAAGTCCTTCGCAGAGGGCGCCGACGGCACCGGCTGGGGCGAGGGCGTCGGCATGCTGCTCGTGGAACGGCTCTCGGACGCCGTGGCCAACGGACACCCCGTACTGGCCGTCGTCCGCGGCTCCGCCGTCAACCAGGACGGCGCCAGCAACGGCCTCACCGCCCCCAACGGCCCCTCCCAGCAGCGCGTCATCCGCCAAGCCCTCGACAGCGCCGGACTCACCACCGCCGACGTCGACGCCGTCGAAGCCCACGGCACGGGAACCAAGCTCGGCGACCCCATCGAAGCCCAGGCCCTCCTCGCCACCTACGGGCAGGAGCGAGCGGACGGCGAACCGCTGTGGCTGGGCTCCATCAAGTCCAACATCGGGCACACCCAGGCCGCCGCCGGCGCGGCGGGGGTCATCAAGATGGTGCAGGCGATGCGCAACGGCGTGCTGCCGCCCACCCTGCACGTGGACGCCCCGTCGAGCCACATCGACTGGTCGGCCGGAGCCGTCGAGCTCCTTACCGAGGCCCGGCCGTGGCCGGAGACGGGGCGGCCGCGCCGCGCGGGCGTGTCCTCGTTCGGCATCAGCGGCACCAACGCCCACGTGATCCTGGAGGCCGCCCCGGAGCAGGCCCCCGGGCGGGGCGGCGAGCCGGTGTCCGGTCCGGTGCCGGTGGCGCTGTCGGCCCGTTCACCGGAGGCCCTGCGGGCACAGGCCGCCCGGCTGGCCGACCACCTGGAACAGCGGCCCGAGCTGGACGTGGCCGATGTGGCGTACTCCCTCACGGGGCGGTCCGAGATGGAACACCGCGCCGTGGTCGTGGGCCGGGACCGCGACACGCTGGTGCGGGGCCTGACGGCCCTGGCCTCCGGCGAGCCGGACCCGTCGGTGGTCACCGGCCAGGCGACGGGACGCGGGCGGCTGGCGGTGCTCTTCACGGGCCAGGGCAGCCAGCGGATCGGCATGGGCCGCGAGCTGTACGAGACGTACCCGGTGTTCGCGGCCGCCTTCGACGCGGTGTGCGCGGAACTCGGGGACGGCCTCAAGGAGATCGTCTTCGGCGAGGACACCGAAGCCCTGGACCGCACCGGAACCACCCAGCCCGCCCTCTTCGCCATCGAGGTCGCCCTCTACCGACTCGTCGAATCCTGGGGCATCGCCCCGCGGTTCGTCGGCGGCCACTCGGTCGGCGAGATCGCCGCCGCACACGTCGCCGGAGTGCTGTCCCTGCACGACGCGGCCGCATTGGTCAGCGCACGCGGGCGGCTCATGGAAGCCCTGCCCGAGGGCGGGGTCATGGTCTCCGTCCGGGCGGGCGAGGAACAGGTCGCCCCGCTGCTGGTCCCCGGCGCGGCCATCGCCGCCGTCAACGGCCCCGAGGCCGTCGTCATCTCCGGCGCGCGGGAAGCCGTCGAGGAAGTCGTCGCGCTGCTCACCCCCCTGGGCGTCAAGTCCAAGGCCCTGCGCGTCAGCCACGCCTTCCACTCCCCCCTCATGGACCCGATGCTGGAGGAGTTCCGGAACGCCATCTCCGGCCTGGACTTCCACCAGCCGAACATCCCCTTCGTCTCCGCCCTCACCGGCAGCCTCGTCACCGACGAGATCGCCCACCCCGACTACTGGGTCAGCCACGTCCGCGAAGCCGTCCGCTTCCACGACGCCATCCACACCCTCGAAACCGAAGGCGCCACCACCATCCTGGAACTGGGCCCCGACGCCGTACTCACCGCCATGGCCCGCCCCTGCCTCACCGACGAGAACACCGCACTCGCCCCCACGCTCCGCCGGGGCCGCGACGAGGCCGACTCCGCGGTCACCGCGCTCGCCCACCTCCTCACCGCAGGCGGCCTCGCCGACCGCACCGCCTTCTTCACCGGCACGGACGTCACCCGCGTCGGCCTCCCCGCCTACGCCTTCCAGCACGAGACCTTCTGGATCCACGACACGGCCCCGGCCACCGCCGACGCCGGGCACGCCGGGCTCGACGCGGCGGACCACCCGCTGCTCGGGGCGGCGGTCACGCTGCCCGAGTCCGAGGAGTTCCTGCTCACCGCCCGGCTGTCCCTGCGCACCCACCGCTGGCTGGACGACCACCGGGTCATGGGGCAGGCCGTCGTACCGGGCGCCGCGCTGGTGGAGCTGGCCGTGCGGGCCGGTGACGAGGCCGGCTGCAACACGCTGGACGAACTGACCCTGGAGGCCCCGCTGGTGCTGCCCGAGGACGGCGGGGTCCAGGTCCGGGTGCTGGTCGGCGGGCCCGACGCGGAGGAGCGGCGGTCCGTACGGGTCTACTCCCGGGCCGAGGACGCCCCTGCGGGGGAGCCCTGGACCCGGCACGCCGACGGGACGCTGTCGTTCGCCGACCGCGCCCCCGAGGCCGGTCCGGCCGAGTGGCCGCCGGCCGGGGCCGTGCCCCTGGACGCGGAGGGTCTGTACGCCGCGATGTCCGAGGTAGGCCTCGACTACGGGCCGGTGTTCCAGGGGCTGAAGGCTGCCTGGAAGCTCGGCGAGGACGTCTACGCCGACATCGCCCTCCCCGAGGACGCCACCGCCGACGCGGGCCGCTACGGCATCCACCCCGCCCTCCTCGACGCCGCCCTGCACGGCATCGGCCTGGGCCCGTTCCTCTCCGACTCCGACGGCAGCGGGGCGCGGCTGCCCTTCGTCTGGACCGGGGTGTCGCTGTTCGCGGCCGGGGCCTCTGCCGTGCGGGTGCGGATCGCGCCCGCCGGGGCGGACTCCGTGGCGCTGACCCTCACCGACCCGGCCGGGGCACCCGTCGCGGCCGTCGCATCCCTCGCCCTGCGCGCCGTGTCGGCCGAGCAGTTCGGTGACGCAGCGCTGCGGGACGCGCTGTTCCGCCTGGAGTGGGCGGAGGCCTCCTCTGCGGAGGCCGCCGAGTCGGTCCTCGACTGGGCGGTGGTCGACGCCGAAGGGTCGCCCGCCGCGCGGGGGCTGGAGCGTGCGGGCGTTCCGTTCGCCGCGTACCCGGACCTGGCCGGGCTGCGGGCGGCCGTGGACGGGGGCCGGACGGTGCCGGACCTGGTGGTGCTGCCCGCGCCGGGGACGGTGGCCGGGGCGCTGGCGGTGCTCCAGTCCTGGCTGACGGACGAGCGGTACACCGCGTCCCGTCTGGTGTTCACCGCCACCGGGCCGGCCCCGGACACGGCGGCTGTGTGGGGGCTGGTGCGTTCCGCGCAGGCCGAGAACCCCGGCAGGTTCGTGCTCGTGGAGGCCGCGGACGTGGACTCGGGCTGGAACCTGCTGCCGCGGGCCCTCGGCACGGACGAGGCCCAGTTCGCCCTGCGGGACGGCCTGGTGCTCGTGCCGCGCCTGGCCCGGGCCGCCGCTACCCCAGTCGAGGGTCCGGTGTTCGGGGACGGCACGGTCCTGATCACCGGCGGCACGGGCGGCCTGGGCGCGCTGTTCGCCCGCCACCTGGTCACCGAGCACGGCGTCCGCGACCTGCTGCTGACCAGCCGACGCGGCGAGAACGCCCCCGGCGCCACCGAACTCGCCACCGAACTCCAACAGCTGGGGGCACGGGTACGGATCGCCGCCTGCGACGCCGCCGACCGCGAGGCACTCGCCGCCCTCCTGGACTCCCTCGACCGGCCCCTGACCGCCGTCCTGCACTCCGCCGGTGTGCTGGACGACGGGGTGATCGGGGCGCTGACCCCCGAGCGGGTGGCCGAGGTCATGCGGCCCAAGGCGGATGCGGTGGTCAATCTGCACGAGCTGACCCGGGACGCAGGCTCGGACCTGTCGGCGTTCGTGGTCTTCTCCTCCGTCGCCGGGGTCTTCGGCAGTGCCGGCCAGGGTGCTTACGCGGCCGCCAACAGCTACCTCGACGCCCTCATGGCCGAACGCCGGGCCGCAGGCCTGCCCGGCCTGTCGCTCGCCTGGGGCCTGTGGGCCGGAGTCGGCGGCATGGGCGACACCCTCTCCGCAGAAGACATCGAACGCATCGGCCGCTCCGGCGTCCGCCCGCTGACCGTCGACCAGGGCCTGGCCCTCTTCGACGCCGCCCTCGGCACCGGAGAACCCCTCCTCGTCCCCGTCCCCCTCGACCTGCGCACCCTGCGCACCCGCGACCAGACCCCCGGCCTCCTGCGGGCCCTGACCGCCGGACCGGCCCGGCGGGCCGTCGCCCGGGCGGCGGAGCCCAGCGGGGCCGCGGCCACCGGGCCGTCGCTGCGCGACCGGCTGCTGGCGCTGCCCGCCGAGGAGCGGGACGCCGTCCTGCTGGACCTCGTGTGCGGTCAGGTGGCGCTGGTCCTCGGGCATGCGCGGGCCTCGGCGGTGGACGGCGAACGGCAGTTCCGCGAGCTGGGCTTCGACTCCCTCACCGCGCTCGAACTGCGCAACGGGCTGGGCCCGGTGACGGGTCTCGCCCTGCCCGCGACGGTGGTGTTCGACTACCCGACGCCGGCCGCGCTCGCCGGGTACCTGCGGGCCGAGCTGGTCGACGCGTACGCGGAGCACGCCTTCGCCGAACGGCTGGATTCCCTGGAGCCCGTCCTCGCCTCCCTCGCGCAGGACGACGTGCTGCGCGGGAAGGCGGAGGCCCGGCTGCGCGCCCTCCTGGAGCGGCTCGGCGCCTCCGGCGCGGCGGCGTCCCAGCCCGTGGACGCCGCGAGCGGCGCTCGTGCCGCGTCCGAGGAGCGTGAGATCGAATCGGCCACCACCGACGAACTCTTCGACCTGATCGACAAGGAATTCGGATCCCTGTAGCCACCACCGTCCTCCCCGCCTCCTTCCCCCACATCCCGCCCACGTCCCGTCCCCCGTTCCTCCCCGCACCGATCCGAAGCTACGAAGCTCCGAAGCACAGGAATTCCTTGAAAGGCGATACACCGATGTCGGACGAAACGAAGCTCGTTGACTACCTGAAGCGGGTCACCGCCGACCTGCGTCAGACGACTCGACGGCTTCGCGAGGTGGAGGCGGAGGCCACCGAGCCGATCGCGATCGTCGGGATGAGCTGCCGCTACCCCGGTGGCGTGCGGACGCCGGAGGACCTGTGGGAGCTGGTGTCGGGCGGCCGGGACGGCATCTGCGTCTTCCCCTCCGACCGGGGCTGGGACGTGGAGGCCCTGTACGACGAGGACCCGGAGCGGCGGGGGACCTCGTACACCCGCGAAGGCGGTTTCCTCGACGCCGCCGGGGAGTTCGACGCGGGGTTCTTCGGGGTGTCGCCGCGCGAGGCGCAGGCGATGGACCCGCAGCACCGGTTGCTGCTGGAGACCTCGTGGGAGGCGTTCGAGCGGGCGGGCATCGACCCGCTGTCGGTGAAGGGGCAGCGGGTCGGGGTCTTCGCCGGGCTGATGTACCACGACTACGGGACGAGCGTCGCCGAGGTGCCCGAGGAGCTGGAGGGCTACCTCGGCAACGGCAGCGCGGGCAGCATCGCCTCCGGCCGCATCTCGTACACGCTGGGCCTGGAGGGCCCGGCGGTGACCGTGGACACCGCCTGCTCCTCCTCCCTCGTCGCCCTGCACCTGGCCGTGCAGGCGCTGCGGCGCGGTGAGTGCACGATGGCCCTCGCGGGCGGGGTCACCGTCATGGCGACGCCCGCGACCTTCGTGGAGTTCAGCCGCCAGCGGGGCCTGTCGGCGGACGGCCGCTGCAAGTCCTTCGCCGACGGCGCCGACGGCACCGGCTGGGGCGAAGGCGTCGGCATGCTGCTCGTGGAACGGCTCTCGGACGCCGTGGCCAACGGACACCGCGTCCTGGCCGTCGTCCGCGGCAGCGCGGTCAACCAGGACGGCGCCAGCAACGGCCTGACCGCCCCCAACGGCCCCTCCCAGCAGCGCGTCATCCGCCAAGCCCTCGACAGCGCCGGGCTCACCACCGCCGACGTCGACGCCGTCGAAGCCCACGGCACGGGAACCAAGCTCGGCGACCCCATCGAAGCCCAGGCCCTCCTCGCCACCTACGGACAGGACCGGGCAGGCTCCGCCCCCCTGTGGCTGGGCTCGGTGAAGTCCAACATCGGGCACACGCAGGCCGCCGCCGGTGTCGCGGGCGTCATCAAGATGGTGCAGGCCATGCGCCACGGCTCCCTCCCGCGCACCCTGCACGTCGACGCCCCGTCGAGCCACGTCGACTGGTCGGCCGGAGCCGTCGAGCTGCTGACCGAGGCCCGGCCCTGGCCCGAGACCGGCCGCGCGCGCCGCGCGGGCGTCTCCTCGTTCGGCATCAGCGGCACCAACGCGCACATCATCCTGGAGCAGGCCCCCGAGGCCGTCCCCGCCGACGCCGAGCCCGAGGGCGCGGAGCCGCAGCCGCAGGCCGCCGCCGTCACCCCACCCGCCACCCTCCCGTTCCTCGTCTCCGGCCGCACCCCCGAGGCCCTGCGGGCCCAGGCCGGGCGGCTGGCCGCGTTCCTGCGGGAGTCCCCCGAGGCGGCGGCCGCCGCCCCCGTCGACCTCGCCTACTCGCTGGCCGCATCCCGCTCCACCTGGGAGCACCGGGCCGCCGTCGTCGCCGACGACCGCGAGGAACTACTCGGCGCCCTCGACGCCCTCGCCGGCGGCGCCGGAGCCGCGCCCGGGCTGGTGCGGGGCACGGCCGGGAAGGGCCGCACGGCGTTCCTGTTCACCTTCCAGGGCAGCCAGCGCCCCGGCATGGGCCGTGAACTGTACGAGGCGTTCCCGGTGTTCGCCGCCGCCTTCGACGAGGTCTGCGCCGAACTCGACCGACACCTGGACCGGCCGATCCGCGAGATCGTGTTCGCCCCCGAGGGCACCCCCGAGTCCGCCCTCATCGACCGCACCCTGTACTCCTCGCCGGCCATCTTCGCCCTCGAAGTCGCCCTGTACCGGCTGCTGGAGCACTGGGGCATCCGCCCCGACCTGGTCTCGGGCGGCTCGATCGGCGACTCGGCCGCCATCCACGTCACCGGCGTGCTCTCGCTCGCCGACGCCGCGACCCTGGTGACCGCCCGCAGCCGGCTGATGAACGAGCTGCCCGCGGGCGGCGGCATGGTCGCCGTCGAGGCTCCCGAGCAGGTGGTCCGCGAGGCCCTGGACGAACTCGACGGGCGGGTGAGCATCGGCCTCGTCAACGGGCCGGAGGCGTTCGTGGTCTCGGGCGACGAGGACCTGATCGCCGGGCTCGGCGACCGCTGGAAGGCCGAGGGCTACCGCATCAAGCGGCTGACCGTCGGGCACGCCTTCCACTCCCCGCACATGGACCCGATGCTCGACGCCTTCCGGGAGGTCGCCCGTTCGCTCACCTTCCGGGCGCCGCGCATCCCGATGGTCGACGCACTGACCGGCGAGCTGATGGACGCCGACCGGATGTGCGACCCCGAGTACTGGGTGCGGCACGTCCGCGAGGCCGTGCGGTTCGTCGACGCGGTGCGGACGCTGGAGTCGGAGGGGGTGACGACCTACCTGGAGGTCGGGCCGCTCGCCATGCAGAGCCTGATGGCCCGCGCCTGCCTGACCGCCGAGTCCGAGGCCGCGCTGGTGCCGTCGCTGCGCCGGGACCGGCCCGAGGTGTGGTCGCTGGTGCACGCCGTCGCCCAGCTGCACGTGCGGGGCGTACGGGTGGACTGGGAACGCTTCCACGCCGACACCCGCCCGGCGGTGACGGACCTGCCGACGTACGCCTTCCAGCGCGAGCGGTACTGGCTGAAGTCCGCCGGCACCCCGGGCGCGCTCGGCGCCGGTGCGGTCGCAGCCGAACTGGGGCTGAGCCTGGCCGGGCATCCGCTGCTCGGTACCGCGATCTCCCTGGCCGACTCCGGGGGCTTCCTGTTCACCGCCCGGCTGTCACTGCGCTCGCACGGCTGGCTGGCGGACCACCGGGTGCTGGGCCGGGCGGTCGTTCCCGGCGCGGCGCTCGTGGAGCTGGCCGTGCGGGCCGGTGACGAGGCCGGCTGCGGCACCCTCGACGAACTGACCCTGGCCGCGCCCCTGGTGCTGCCCGAGGACGGCGGGGTCCAGCTGCGGCTCACGGTGGCGGAGCCGGACGGGCAGGGCCGGCGGGCACTGAGCCTGTACTCCCGCCCGGAGGACGCCCCCGAGGACACCCCGTGGACCCGGCACGCCTCCGGTTCGCTCTCCCCCGGCGGGTCCGCCCCCGGCGAAGGCCTGGCCGTGTGGCCGCCCGCCGGCGCCGAACGGCTCGACACCGACGGCCTGTACGAGGCCCTGAGCACGGCCGGACTGGCCTACGGCCCGGTCTTCCAGGGGCTGAAGGCCGCCTGGAAACTCGGCGAGGAGATCTACGCCGAGATCGCCCTCCCCGAGGACGCCACCACCGACGCGGACCGCTACGGCATCCACCCCGCCCTCCTCGACGCCGCCCTGCACGGCATCGGCCTCGGCTCCTTCGTCACCGGCGACGGCGCAGCACGACTGCCGTTCAACTGGTCGGGGGTGTCCCTGCACGCGGCCGGGGCCTCTGCCCTGCGGGTCCGCATCGCCCCCACCGGGACGGACTCGGTGGCACTCACCCTCGCCGACCAGACCGGGGCGCCCGTCGCCACCGTCGAATCCCTCGCCCTGCGTGCCGTCACCGCCGAGCAGCTGGAGGACGGCTCGCTGCGCGACGCCCTGTTCCGCCTGGAATGGGTCGAGCCCGTGCTCGGGGACGGTACCGGCGGGGAGTGGGCCTGGCTGGACGAGGAGGGCGACGGCGACGGCGTTCCCCCGTACCTGCTCACCCGCACCCCGGCAGGCGAGGTGCATTCCGCCGTCGCCGAGGCCCTGCGGCTGGTGCGGTCCTGGCTGGCCGAGGAGCGCTTCGCCGCCTCCCGGCTGGTGTTCACCGCCGAGCGGCAGGACCCGGCCACGGCCGCCGTGTGGGGACTGGTGCGTACCGCGCAGACCGAGAACCCCGGCAGGTTCGCCCTGGTCGAGACCGCCGACATCGAAGCCACCTGGGAACAGATCTCCACCGCGCTCGCCGCCGGCGAGGAGCAGATCGCCCTGCGGGACGGCCGGACCCTCGTCCCCCGCCTGGCCCGGGCCACGCCCGCCCCGGCCGAGGGGCCGGCGTTCGGGGACGGCACCGTCCTGATCACCGGCGGCACGGGCGGCCTCGGCGCCCTGTTCGCCCGCCACCTGGTCACCCAGCACGGCGTCCGCGACCTCCTGCTGACCAGCCGACGCGGCGAGAACGCCCCCGGCGCCACCGAACTCGCCACGGATCTGGAAGAGTTGGGGGCACGCGTCCGCATCGCCGCCTGCGACGCCGCCGACCGCGAAGCACTCGCCGCGCTCCTGGACACCCTCGACCGGCCCCTGACCGCCGTCCTGCACTCCGCCGGTGTGCTGGACGACGGGGTGATCGGGGCGCTGACCCCCGAGCGCGTAACCGCCGTCCTGCGCCCCAAGGCGGACGCGGCCCACCACCTGCACGAGCTGACCCGGGATGCCGGGCTCTCCGCCTTCGTGGTCTTCTCCTCCGTCGCCGGAGTCTTCGGCGGTGCGGGACAGGCGGGCTACGCGGCCGCGAACAGCTACCTCGACGCCCTCATAGCCGAACGCCGGGCCGCCGGCCTGCCCGGCCTGTCGCTCGCCTGGGGCCTGTGGGCCGGGGTCGGCGGCATGGGCGACACCCTCTCCGACGAGGACGTCGAACGCATCGGCCGCTCCGGCATCCACGCCCTCACCATCGACCAGGGCCTGGCCCTCTTCGACGCCGCCCTCGGCACCGGAGAACCCCTCCTCGTCCCCGTCCCCCTCGACCTGCGCACCCTGCGCACCCGCGACCAGACCCCCGGCCTCCTGCGGACCCTGGTCGGCACGACCCGGCGGCGCGGTACCGCCGCGGCGGCGGCCGACACCGGATCCTCACTGGCGAACCGCCTGGCGGTACTGGGCCGGACCGAACAGCGGGCGCTCCTGCTGGACCTGGTGTGCACGCGGGCCGCCGCGGTCCTCGGGCACGTCGGCGGCGGTGCGGTGGACGCCGAGCGGGCCTTCCGCGAGCTGGGCTTCGACTCCCTCACGGCGGTCGAGTTCCGCAACCTGCTGATGGCCGAGACGGGTGTCCGGCTCTCCTCGACGGTGGTCTTCGACCACCCCAATCCGGCCGCCCTCGCCGAGTTCCTGCGGACCGAGCTGGTCGGCGAGGACACCGACGCCCGGTCCGCCGCCCCGGTGGCGGCCGGCGACGACGAGCCGATCGCGATCGTCGGCATGAGCTGCCGCTACCCGGGCGGCGTCGAAACCCCCGAGGACCTGTGGCGGCTGGTCGCCGACGGCCGGGACGGCATCACCGGCTTCCCGGAGAACCGCGGCTGGGACCTGGAGGCCATCTACCACCCCGACCCCGAGCACCGGGGGACCTCGTACACCCGCGAGGGCGGCTTCCTGCACGACGTGGCCGAGTTCGACGCGGAGTTCTTCGGGATCTCCCCGCGCGAAGCCCTCGCGATGGACCCGCAGCAGCGGCTGCTGCTCCAGGCCGCCTGGGAGGCCTTCGAGCGGGCCGGGATCGACCCCAAGGCGATGAAGGGCTCGCGTACGGGCGTCTTCGCCGGGCTGATGTACCGCGACTACCTGACGCGGCTCTCCTCGATCCCGCAGGAACTCGAAGGCTTCCGGGGCACCGCCAGCAGCGGCAGCGTCGCCTCCGGACGCGTCTCGTACCTGTTCGGGCTGGAGGGCCCGGCGGTGACCGTGGACACCGCCTGCTCCTCCTCCCTCGTCGCCCTGCACCTGGCCGTGCAGGCGCTGCGGCGCGGTGAGTGCACGATGGCCCTGGCGGGCGGGGTGACGGTGATGTCCTCGGCCGGCACCTTCGTGGAGTTCAGCCGTCAGCGCGGGCTCGCGGCCGACGGCCGCTGCAAGTCCTTCGCCGACGGCGCCGACGGCACCGGCTGGGGCGAAGGCGTCGGCATGCTGCTCGTGGAACGGCTCTCGGACGCCGTGGCCAACGGACACCGCGTCCTGGCCGTCGTCCGCGGCAGCGCGGTCAACCAGGACGGCGCCAGCAACGGCCTCACCGCCCCCAACGGCCCCTCCCAACAGCGCGTCATCCGCCAGGCCCTCGACGCCGCCGGGCTGACCACCGCCGACGTCGACGCCGTCGAAGCCCACGGCACGGGAACCAAGCTCGGCGACCCCATCGAAGCCCAGGCCCTCCTCGCCACCTACGGACAGGACCGGGCGGACGGCGAACCGCTGTGGCTGGGCTCCATCAAGTCCAACATCGGGCACACCCAGGCCGCCGCCGGTGTCGCGAGCATCATCAAGATGGTGCAGGCCATGCGCCACGGGGTCCTCCCCCGCACCCTGCACATCGACGCCCCGTCGAGCCAGGTCGACTGGTCGGCGGGCGCGGTGGAGCTGCTGACCGAGGACCGGGCCTGGCCCGAGACCGGCCGCGCGCGCCGCGCGGGCGTCTCCTCGTTCGGCATCAGCGGCACCAACGCCCACGTCATCCTGGAGCAGGCCCCCGAGCAGGAACCGGCCACCACGACCGCCCGGCCGCTCGCGGACGGCGCACTGGTGCCGTGGATGCTCTCGGGCCGCTCGGCGGAAGCCCTGCGGGCGCAGGCCGAGCGCCTGCTGGCGCACGTCGAGGCACGGCCCGAGCTGGCCGTCGCCGACGTGGCGTACTCCCTGATGGGGCGGTCCGAGATGGAACACCGCGCGGTGGTCGTGGGCCGGGACCGCGAGGAGTTCCTGGCCGGTCTGCGCACCCTCGCCCGCGACGGCGCCACCACGACGGCTCCGGTGTCCGCGAACGGGCCGGGCAGCGGGCCCGCGGTGCTGTTCACAGGGCAGGGCAGCCAGCGGATCGGCATGGGCCGCGAGCTGTACGAGACGTTCGCGGTGTTCGCGGCCGCCTTCGACGCGGTGTGCGCGGAACTCGGGGACGGCCTGAAGGAGGTCGTCTTCGGCGAGGACGCCGAAGCCCTGGACCGCACCGGAACCACCCAGCCGGCCCTCTTCGCCATCGAGGTCGCCCTCTACCGGCTGCTGGAGTCCTGGGGCATCGCCCCGCGGTTCGTCGGCGGCCACTCGGTCGGCGAGATCGCCGCCGCACACGTCGCCGGAGTGCTGTCCCTGCACGACGCGGCCGCATTGGTCAGCGCACGCGGGCGGCTCATGGAAGCCCTGCCCGAGGGCGGGGTCATGGTCTCCGTCCGGGCGGGCGAGGAACAGGTCGCCCCGCTGCTGGTCCCCGGCGCGGCCATCGCCGCCGTCAACGGCCCCGAGGCCGTCGTCATCTCCGGCGCGCGGGAAGCCGTCGAGGAAGTCGTCGCGCTGCTCACCCCCCTGGGCGTCAAGTCCAAGGCCCTGCGCGTCAGCCACGCCTTCCACTCCCCCCTCATGGACCCGATGCTGGAGGAGTTCCGGAACGCCATCTCCGGCCTGGACTTCCACCAGCCGAACATCCCCTTCGTCTCCGCCCTCACCGGCAGCCTCGTCACCGACGAGATCGCCCACCCCGACTACTGGGTCAGCCACGTCCGCGAAGCCGTCCGCTTCCACGACGCCATCCACACCCTCGAAACCGAAGGCGCCACCACCATCCTGGAGCTGGGCCCCGACGCCGTATTGACCGCCATGGCCCGCCCCTGCCTCACCGACGAGAACACCGCACTCGTCCCCACCCTCCGCCGGGGCCGCGACGAGGTACAGGGCCTGACCGCGGCGGTCTCCGAGCTGCACCGCCACGGTGTGGACCTGGACTGGGAAGCCCTCTGCGGGATGTCCGTCGACTGGGACACCTTCTTCGCCGAGTCCGGTGCCTCCCGCGTCGACCTGCCCACCTACGCCTTCCAGCGGCAGCGTTTCTGGCTGGAGGACACCGGCCCGCAGGCCCCGCAGGACGTGGAGTCGGTCGGTCTCAAGGCGGCCGGGCACCCGCTGCTGGGTGCCGCGATCGCCCTGCCCGATTCCGACGGGGTGATGTTCACCGGACGGCTGACGACCCGGGGGCCGGCCTGGATCGGCGACCACCGGGTGATGGGGAAGCCGGTGGTGCCCGGTGCGGCCGTCGCGGAGCTCGCGGTGCGGGCCGGTGACGAGGCCGGCTGTGGGTTCCTGGACGAGCTGACCCTCGAAGCCCCGCTCGTCCTCCCCGAGGACGGCGGTGTCCAGCTGCGGGTGCTGGTCGGGGAGGCTGCGGCCGAGGGGCCGGGCTCGCGCCCGGTCACGGTGTTCTCGCGGTCGGAGGACGCCCCCGAGGACACCCCGTGGACCCGGCACGCCTCCGGTTCGGTGGCTCCCGGCGGGTCCGCCCCCGGCGAAGGCCTGGCCGTGTGGCCGCCCGCCGGCGCCGAACGGCTCGACACCGACGGCCTGTACGAGGCCCTGAGCACGGCCGGACTCGCCTACGGCCCGGTCTTCCAGGGGCTGAAGGCCGCCTGGAAACTCGGCGAGGAGATCTACGCCGAGATCGCCCTCCCCGAGGACGCCACCACCGACGCGGACCGCTACGGCATCCACCCCGCCCTCCTCGACGCCGCCCTGCACGGCATCGGCCTCGGCTCCTTCGTCACCGGCGACGGCGCAGCACGACTGCCCTTCGCCTGGACGGGACTCTCCCTCCACGCCACCGGGGCCACCGCCCTGCGCGTGCGCATCACCGCCGCCGGAACGGACTCCGTGGCGCTGACCCTCGCCGACCAGACCGGCGCCCCGGTCGCCACCGTCGAATCCCTCGCCCTGCGCGCCGTCACCGCCGAACAGCTGGAGGACGGCTCGCCGCGCGACGCCCTGTTCCGCCTGGAATGGGCCGGCCTGGCCCTCGACGGCGCCGCCGACGCGGGCGGCACGTGGGCCGTGCTGGGCGGCGCGGACGGCTACGCCGCCACGGCCCTGCGCGGTGCGGGCGTCGGCTTCGACGCGTACGCCGGTCTCGCCGAGGCGGCCGCCGCGGCCGTGGCTCCGCAGGTGCTGGTGGTGCCCGTGGAGGGTGCCGGGGAGGCTTCGGCGGAGCGGGTGCGGGAGCTGGTCGGGCGGGTCCTGGAGCTGCTGCGGGACTGGCAGGCGGACGAGCGGTTCGCCGGGACGAGGCTGCTGCTGCTGACCTCCGGTGCGGTCGTCGCCCGGGCGGGAGAGGCCGTGCACGATCTCGCGGCGGCCGCCGTCTGGGGTCTGGTGCGGTCCGCGCAGGCGGAGAACCCGGGCAGGATCGTGCTGGCCGACGGGCCGCTCCCCGGGCATGCGGGCGCCGGCCTCGGCTGGGACGTGCTGCCCGCCGCCCTGGCCGCCGACGAGCCCCAGCTGGCCTTGCGCGGCGGGGAGTTCTTCGTGCCGCGGCTGGCGCGCGCGCTGGCCTCGGAGGCGCTGGCCGCGCCGGCCGGTGAGGGGTCGTGGCGGCTGGACGTGCGGGGCCGGGGGACCCTGGAGAACCTGGCGCTGGTACCCGCGCCGGAGGCGGACCTGCCGCTCGGCGCCGGACAGGTGCGGATCGGGGTCCGTGCGGCGGGCCTCAACTTCCGTGACGTGATGCTCTCGCTGGGCCTGTACCCGGGCGAGTTCGTGCTCGGCGGCGAGGGCGCGGGCGTGGTCCTGGAGACGGGGCCGGGGGTGACCTCGGTGAAGCCGGGCGACCGGGTGATGGGCATCTTCGACGGGGCGTTCGGGCCGGTGGCCGTCGCCGACGCGCGGAGCGTGCACCGCGTCCCGAAGGGGTGGACGTTCGCCCAGGCCGCGGCCGTGCCGATCGTGTTCATGACCGCGTACTACGGGCTGGTGGACCTGGCCCGGGCGCGGCGCGGCGAGCGGGTGCTGATCCACGCGGCGGCCGGCGGCGTCGGCATGGCCGCCGTGCAGCTGGCCCGGCACCTGGGGCTGGAGGTGTACGGCACGGCCAGCCCCGGCAAGTGGGACGTGCTGCGGGCGGCGGGCCTGGACGGGGCGCACCTGGCGAACTCGCGGACCCTGGACTTCGAGGGCGCGTTCCTGGAGGCCACCGGCGGGCGGGGCGTGGACATCGTCCTCGACTCCCTGGCCCGGGAGTTCGTGGACGCCTCGCTGCGGCTGCTGCCGGGCGGTGGCCGGTACCTGGAGATGGGCAAGACCGACATCCGGGTGCCGGCGGAGGTCGCCGAGGCGCACCCGGGGGTGGAGTACCGGGCGTTCGACCTGGTGGACGCCGGTCCGGAGCGGATCGGCGAGATGCTCGCCGCGCTGGTGGAGCTGTTCGAGAGCGGGGAGTTGTCGCCGCTGCCGGTCACGACCTGGGACGTCCGGCAGGCCAAGGACGCGTTCCGGTACGTCAGCGGGGCCAAGCACACCGGCAAGGTGGTGCTGACGGTCCCGGCGGGCTTCGACCCGGAGGGCACAGTGCTGGTCACGGGCGGTACGGGCGCGCTGGGCGCGCTGCTGGCCCGTCACCTGGTGCGGGAGTACGGGGTGCGGCACCTGCTGCTGACCAGCCGGCGCGGGCCGCGGGCGGCCGGGGCGGCGGAGCTGACCGCCGCCCTGGCGGAGCTGGGCGCGCGGGCGGAGGTCGTGGCCTGTGACGTGGCGGACCGGGAGGCGCTGGCGGGGCTGCTGGCGGGGATCCCGGCGGCGCACCCGCTGACGGCGGTCGTGCACACGGCCGGTGTGCTCGACGACGGGATCCTCGGATCGCTGACCGGGGAGCGGCTGGAGCGGGTGCTGCGCCCGAAGACGGGGGCGGCGCTGGCGCTGCACGAGCTGACGCGGGACCTGGACCTGTCGGCGTTCGTGCTGTTCTCCTCGGCGGCCGGGGTGTTCGGCAACCCGGGGCAGGCCAACTACGCGGCGGCGAACGCCTCCCTGGACGCGCTGGCGCTGCACCGGCGGGCGCTGGGCCTGCCCGCGGTGTCCCTGGCGTGGGGCATGTGGGAGGAGGCCAGCGAGATGACGGCCCATCTGGACGGCGGCGAGCGGTCGCGGCCCCGGCGGGGCGGCGCGGGGGCGCTGGGCTCGCGGGAGGGGCTGGCGCTGTTCGACGCGGCGTTCGCGGACGGTGCGGCGGTGCTGGTCCCGGCGCGGCTGGACCTGCGCGCGGTGTCCGGGTCGGCCGGTCCGGTGCCGCCGCTGCTGCGGGGCCTGGTCCGTTCGGCGGGCCGGCGGGCGGCGGCCGCGGCGCGGCAGCAGCCCGGCGGGGTGTCGCCGGCGGAGCGGCTGGCGGGGCTGTCGCCGGTGGCGCGGGAGCGCGAACTGCTGGAGATCGTCCGGGAGAACACGGCGGTGGTGTTCGGGCACGCGAGCGGTGACACGGTCGACGTGGCGAAGCCGTTCAAGGCGCTGGGCATCGACTCGCTGACGGCGCTGGAGCTGCGCAACCGGGTGACGGCGGCGACGGGGCTGCGGCTGCCGCCGACGCTGGTGTTCGACTGCCCGACGCCGGCGGCGCTCGCGGAGCGGCTGCTGGAGGAGTTCGCGGGCGCCGGCGGCGGCGCCGGGGCCACGGCCGGGGAGCCGGCCGGGCCGGCGGCGGTCCTGGCGGAGATCGACCGGCTGGAGTCGGCGATCGGCGCGGTGGACGCGGCCGACGAGGCGGCGGTCGGGGCCCGGCTGCGGGAGCTCCTGGCCGCCTGGAACGGCCGGACGGCGGCGGTCGCGCCGGACACCGGCACGGCGGACCTCGAAGGGGCGACCGCCGAGGACATCTTCGACCTGCTCGACGGCGAGCTGGGGACGCTCTGACGCCGCCACCCGAAGCCGCACCCCCCGCAAGCCCGACCCCTGTTGGAGCGATCGCACGTGACGAACACCAGCCAGAACAACGAGGCCAAGCTCCTCGACTACCTGAAGCGGGCCACCGCCGACCTGCGTGAGACCAAACGCCGGCTCGCGGAGGCGGAGGAGCGGGCCGGGGCGAAGGAGCGCGAGCCGATCGCGATCGTCGGCATGAGCTGCCGGTTCCCCGGCGGTGCCGGCTCCCCCGACGGGCTGTGGGACCTCGTGCGGCGCGGCGGGCACGGGCGCACGCCGTTCCCGGAGAACCGGGGCTGGGACGTGGACGCCCTGTTCGACGAGGACCCGGCCCGGCCGGGGACCTCGTACGTGCGCGAGGGCGGGTTCCTGCACGAGGCCGTCGACTTCGACGCGGGGTTCTTCGGCATCTCCCCGCGCGAGGCCCTGGCGATGGACTCGCAGCAGCGGCTGCTGCTGGAGGGGGCGTGGGAGGCGTTCGAGGACGCGTCCATCGACCCGGTCTCGGTGCGGCAGACGGACGTCGGGGTGTTCGCGGGCGTCATCCACCACGACTACGTGACCCGGCTCGCGCGGGTCCCCGACGGTTTCGGCGGCTACCTCAGCACGGGCAGCGCGGGCAGTGTGGCCTCGGGCCGGATCGCGTACACGCTGGGCCTGGAGGGCCCGGCGGTGACCGTGGACACCGCCTGCTCCTCCTCCCTGGTCGCCCTGCACCTGGCGGTGCAGGCGCTGCGGCGCGGTGAGTGCACGATGGCCCTCGCGGGCGGGGTCACGATCATGTCCTCGCCGGGCGCTTTCGTGGAGTTCAGCCGGCAGCGCGGGCTCGCCCCGGACGGGCGCTGCAAGTCCTTCGCGGACGGCGCCGACGGCACGGCGTGGGGCGAGGGCGTCGGCATGCTGCTGGTGGAGCGGCTCTCGGACGCGGTGGCGAAGGGGCACCGGGTGCTGGCCGTCGTGCGCGGCTCCGCCGTCAACCAGGACGGGGCCAGCAACGGGCTGACCGCGCCGAGCGGGCGGGCGCAGCAGCGGGTCATCCGGCAGGCCCTGGAGAGCGCCGGGCTGGGTCCGGCCGATGTGGACGCGGTGGAGGCGCACGGGACGGGGACGCGGCTGGGCGACCCGATCGAGGCGCAGGCGCTGCTCGCGACGTACGGGCAGGGCCGGGCGGCGGGGCTGCCGCTGTGGCTGGGGTCGGTGAAGTCGAACATCGGGCACACGCAGGCCGCGGCAGGGGTGGCGGGCGTCATCAAGATGGTGCAGGCGATGCGGCACGGCACGCTGCCGCGCACCCTCAACGTGGACGCCCCGTCGGCGCAGATCGACTGGTCGATGGGCGAGGTGGAGCTGCTGACGCAGGAGCGGCCCTGGCCGGAGACGGGCCGTCCGCGGCGTGCGGGGGTGTCCTCGTTCGGGATGAGCGGGACCAACGCGCACGTGATCCTGGAGCAGGCACCGCCGGAGGCCGCGGCGCAGGAGGCTCCCGCCGCCGGGCCGGTGCCGGGCGTGGTGCCGTGGGTGCTGTCGGGCCGGACGGGGGCGGCGCTGCGGGCGCAGGCCGCCCGGCTGGCCGGGCACCTGGAGGCGGCTGCGGAAGCCCGTCCCGCCGACGTGGGGTTCTCGCTGGCGACGGGCCGGTCCGCGTTCGAGCACCGGGCGGTGCTGCTGGGTTCCGGCCCGCAGGAGTTCCGGGCGGGTCTGGCGGCCCTCGCGGCCGGCGAGGCGGCGCCGGGGCTGGTGACGGGCTCGGCCGAGACCGGTGCGTACGGCAGGGTGGCGTTCGTGTTCCCCGGGCAGGGCGCCCAGTGGATGGGGATGGCCGTCGGCCTGCTGGACGCCGAACCGGTGTTCCGGGCGCGGATCGAGGAGTGCGCGGCGGCCCTCGCCCCGCACACCGACTGGTCGCTGCTCGACGTGCTCGCGGGCCGGCCGGACGCGCCGGGCCTGGAGCGGGTGGACGTGGTCCAGCCGGCGCTGTGGGCGGTGATGGTGTCGCTGGCGGCGCTGTGGCGGGCGTACGGGGTGGAGCCGGCGGCCGTCGTCGGGCACTCGCAGGGCGAGATCGCGGCGGCCGTGGTCGCCGGGGCCCTGTCGCTGGAGGACGGCGCCCTCGTCGTGGCCCGGCGCAGCCGGCTCCTGACGGAGCTGTCGGGGCGCGGCGGGATGATGTCGGTGGCGCTGTCGCACGAGCAGGCCGCCCTGGACGTGGCCGGATACGCGGGCCGGATCGCGGTGGCCACCGTCAACGGGCCCGCCGCCACGGTGGTGGCGGGCGAGCCGGCCGCGCTGGAGGAACTGCGGGCCCGGTACGAGTCCGAGGGGGTGCGGGCCCGGATCATCCCCGTGGACTACGCC
This sequence comes from Streptomyces katrae, assembly GCF_002028425.1. GTDB lineage: Bacteria > Actinomycetota > Actinomycetes > Streptomycetales > Streptomycetaceae > Streptomyces > Streptomyces katrae_A. Next base: position 268,834 of record NZ_CP020043.1, read on the forward strand.
TCGCACTCCCCGCAGGTGGAGTCGATCCGGGAGCGGCTGATGGAGGTGCTGGCGCCGGTGCGGCCGCTGCGGCCGGAGCTGCCGCTGTACTCGTCGGTGACCGGCGAGGTGGTGGAGAGCGCCGCGCTGGACGCCGAGTACTGGTACGAGAACCTGCGCCGCACGGTGCGGTTCGAGGGGGCGGTGCGGGCGCTGCTGGCCGACGGGCACCGCTACTTCGTGGAGGTCAGCCCGCACCCGGTGCTGACCCTGGGCATCACCGAGACCCTCGACGCGGTGGCCGGCGCGGGCGGCGCGTCCGGGCGGGCGGCGGTCGTGGAGTCGCTGCGCCGTGACGACGGGGGCCCGGAGCGGTTCCTGGCCTCGGTGGCGGAGCTGTACGTGCAGGGCGGGCCGGCGGACTGGCGGCCCGCGTTCGCGGCGCACCGGCCGCGGACCGTGCCGCTGCCGACGTACGCGTTCCGGCACGAGCCGTACTGGCTGCACAGCGCGCCGGGCGGCGAGGGGGCGGGCACGTCCGGGATGACGGCGACGGGCCATCCGCTGGCCGCGTTCCGGCTGGACCTGCCGGAAGCCGGCTCGGTGCTGTTCACCGGGACGGTCTCGGCGCGCAGCCACCCGTGGCCGGCGGGCGGCGAAGTGCCCGTCGAGGCGCTGGTGGAGGCGGCGCTGGCGGCGGGCGGGGCCGTCGGCCTGCCGGAGGTCGCCGAGGCGGCCGCCGAGGCCGCGCTGGTCCTGCCCGAGCGGGGCGGGGTCCGGCTCCAGCTGCTGGTGGGGGCCCCGGACGAGGCGGGCCGGCGCAGGCTGACCGCGGTCTCGCGGCCGGAGGCGGCGGACGGGGAGGAGCCGTGGGTACGCCACCTGACGGCCCTCCTGGCCCCCGGCCGGGCCCCGTCCTTCACCCCGGGCACGGGCACGGGCGTCACCGCCGCCGCGGGCACGGACGCCGGACCGGTCGCAACCGCCGCGGCGGGCATGCTCACGGGGCCGGCCGGCGCGGCCACCGGGCCGGTTCCGGCAGGCAGTTCCGGCGCGACCGTCGGCGCGGGCGCGACAGCCGGCACGGGCGCGACAGCCGGCACGGGCGGGCCCATCGGCGCGGACGCGACAGCCGGCACGGGCGGGGCCATCGGCGCGGGCACGGGCTTCGGGCCCGACGCCGGCCTCGGGGTGGCGGGTCGTGGGGGCTGGTCGGAAGTGTGGCCGCCGCGGGGCGTCGAGCCGGTGGAGCTCGACGACGAGCATCCCCTCCTGGAGCGGGTCTGGCGGCGGGGTGAGGAGTTCTTCGCCGAGGCCGTGCTGCCGGAGGCGCTGCACGAGCAGGCGGACGGGTACGCCCTGCACCCGGCCCTGCTGGAAGCGGCCCTGTACCCCGTACTCGCCGCCGGCGAGCAGCCGTTGGCGCCGCTCGCCTGGAGCGGTACGGCCCTGTACGCGACGGGTGCGTCCTCGCTGCGGGTGCGGGCGGTGCGCGGGGCGTTCGGGGTGGTGGAGCTGGAGCTGGCCGACGCCGGGGGCGGGCCGGTGGCGGCCGCCACCGTGACTCTGTCGGCCCCGGCGGGGGGCGGCCGGGGCGGACGGCCCGTCACCCCGCTGCACCTGGTGTGGGAGCGGGCCGCCGAAGCCCCCGAGGCGGCCTCGGGCGTGACCCGGGCGCTGGTCGGCGTACCGGACGGCGGTGGACGGGGCCCGTCGGTGCTCCCGGCCTGCGACGGGGCGCCCGCGTACCCCGGCCTGCCGGCCCTGCTGGCGGCGACCGGGACGGCGGCCGCGGCCGGAACCGGGACCGCGAACGGAACCGGGGCAGGCGCCGAAACCACAACCGGGACCGCGAACGGAACCGGGGCGGTGGCGGGGTTGCCCGGGCTGCTGCTCGTGCCGTTGACCCGGGGCGGCGGTGCGCCCGAGGTGTCGGGGGCGCGGGTGCGGGCCGCGGTGGACGGGGTCCGCGAGCTGGTCGGCGCCTGGCTCGCCGAACCCCGGTGCGCCGGCACGGCGCTGGCCGTGGTGACCAGCGGCGCCGAGGCGGTGCTGGACGGGGAGGACGTCCCCGACCTGGCCGGCGCGGCCGTACGCGGCTTCGTGCGCTCGGTGCAGGCGTGGCTCGCCGAGGAGGGGGCGCGCCGCCTCATGCTGGTGGACGTGGACGACAGCGACGCGAGCCGCAAGGCCCTGGTGCGGGCGCTGGGCGGCGAGGAGCCGGAGCTGGCCCTGCGCGACGGCGTCGCCTACGCCCGGCGCCTGGTGCGGGCCGAACCGGTCCCGGCGGGGCCGCTCGCCGAAGGCCTGGAGCCGGTCCGGCTGAGCGGCGCCTCCGACGGGCCGTGCGCCGAGGAGGCCGCCCGGCAGCTGGCCGAGGGGCACGGCGTACGGCTGGCGGGGCCCGGCGAGGAGGCCGCGGCCATCGTCCACCTGGCCGGGCCGGACGGGCCCTCGCTGGAAGCCGCGGTGGACGCCGCGCTCGCCCTGGACGGGCACACCACCCCGCTGGCGTTCGTCACCAGCGTCGGCGGCGCCGTCGGCGCGGGCTGCGCCGAGGAGACCGCCGTCCTGGGCGCGTTCCTCACCGCGCTGGCCGCCCGCCGCCGTGCCGCCGGACTGCCGGCGGCCGTACTGGGCTGGGGCGCGGACCCCGAGGGCACCCCGGCGGGGCTGGCCCCGCTGGCGGGGGCGGCCGGGCCGGCGCCGCTCGGGCACGCGCTCGCGCGGAGCCTGACCCTGGTCTCCGCCCGGGCCGACGCGGGCCCGTTGCGGGCCTCGGGCCGGCCCGTGCCGGCGCTGCTGCGCACCCTGGTGCCCGTACCTCCGCGCCGGGCGGCCAACCGGCGGGCCGACGACGGGATCCCGCCGCGCGAACGGCTCGCGGCGCTGCCCGCCGCGGAGCGGACGGCGGCCCTGACGGCCCTGGTGCGCGGCCACGCGGCCGCCGCGCTCGGGCACGCCGACGCCGAAGCGCTCTCCGTGGAGCGCTCGTTCACCGAGCTGGGCTTCCAGTCGCTGACCGCTCTGCAGCTGGTCCGCTCGCTGCGCGAGGCGACCGGGCTGACCCTCGCCCCCGTCACCGTCTTCGACCACCCGTCGGTGACGCGGCTGGCCGGGCACCTGGCCGGGCTGCTCGGCGGAGCCCGCTCCGAGGAGGTCCCGCGGCCGGCCGGGGGCACGTTCGCCGGACTGCTGCGGGGCGCCCACGCGCAGGGCCGTACCGCCGAGGGCGCGGCGCTGCTGATGGCGGCGGCCGAGCTGGTGCCCGGCTACGACTCCCGCGCCGCGGTGGAGCACTGGCCGGCCCCCGCGGAACTGGCGCCGCACCGGGAGGGCGCGGCGGGCCTGTTCGCTTTCCCGTCGCTGGGCGCGGCCTCCGGCCCGCACGAGTACCTGGCGCTGGCCGGTGCCCTGGCCGGGGTGCGGGGCCTGACGGTGCTGGCGCACCCCGGGTTCGGCGGCGAGGCGGTGCTGCCGCGCAGCCGGCAGGCGCTGGTACGGGCCCAGGCCGAGGCCGTCGCCGAGGCGGCGGGCGCGGCGCGGCCGGTGCTGCTGGGGCACTCCTCCGGCGGCTGGATCGCGCACGCCGTGGCCCGGGAGCTGCTGGAGATCGGCCGGGAGGCGGCGGCGGTCGTGCTGCTCGACACGTACGCGCGCGCCGAGGGCCGGCACGGACTGGAGGTGCTGACGGAACGGCTCGTCGACCCGGACGGCCCGCTCGGGGTGCCCGACGACGGGAGGTTCCTCGCGATGGGCGGCCATCTGCGGGTGTTCGCCGACTGGACGCCGGAGCCCGCGGCGGCGCCGACGCTGCTGGTGCGGGCCTCCGCGTCGGCGGCCTCGGGCGCGGCCGGCTGGGAGTACGCCGACCACGTGGCGGAGGTGGGCGGCGACCACTTCTCGCTGCTGGGCGCGGACGCGGGCACCGTCGCGGCCGCCGTGGACGCCTGGCTGCGGAAGGTGGCCCGCTGATGGCGGCGGCCGGGCGGCTGCTCGCCGTCTCCGACCTGCACGTGGTGTACGCGGAGAACCGGCGGCTGGTCGAGGAGCAGCTCGTGCCCCGGTCGCCGCAGGACTGGCTGCTGGTGGCCGGGGACGTCAGCGAGACGGCGGCGGAGATCGAGTGGGCGCTGGGCCTGCTGCGCGAGCGGTTCGCGCGGGTGGTGTGGACGCCGGGCAACCACGACCTGTGGACGCCGAAGGACGACGCGGTCTCGCTGCGCGGGGAGGCCCGGTACCGGTACCTGGTGGAGCTGTGCCGGTCGCTGGACGTCCTGACCCCGGAGGACCCGTACCCGGTGTGGGAGGGGGCGGGCGGCCCGGTGGCCGTCGCCCCGCTCTTCGTGCACTACGACTACTCGTTCCGGGCGCCGGGGCTGACGAAGGAGCAGTCCCTGGCCGCCGCCCACGCGTCGGGGGTGGTGTGCACGGACGAGTTCCTGCTGCACCCCGATCCCTACCCGGACGCCGACAGCTGGTGCCGGGCCCGGGTGGCGGCGACGGAGGCCCGCCTCGACGAGGTGGACCCGGCGCTGGCGACCGTCCTGGTCAACCACTACCCCCTGGTGCGTGAGCCCACCGACGTGCTGCGCTACCCGCAGTTCGCCCAGTGGTGCGGCACCACCCTCACCGCGGACTGGCACCTGCGCTACCGGGCGGCGGCCGTGGTGTACGGGCACCTGCACATCCCGCGGACCACCTACCACGACGGGGTCCGCTTCGACGAGGTCTCCATCGGCTATCCGCGCGAACGCCGTCTGCGCGGCCTGCCGCGCGGGGTGCTGCGGGACGTGCTGCGGCCGCACGAGGGCGGAGCCTGAGCGCTTCTCCGGGAGTTCTCGAGCGGGGGGCGAGCCGGTGCTGGTGCCGTAGGAGCCGACGGACGCGGCGCGGCCGCCCCGACGGACGAGAGAACGGACCCTTCCCCATGGCGGACCCCCAGCCTCTGCGCGACCTGTGGCTCAGGCAGTACCACCCGGCCCCCGACGACGGGACGACCCTGGTCTGCTTCCCCTACGCGGGCGGGGCGGCCAGCTACTACCACCCGCTCTCCGAGGCCCTGTCGCCCGGAGTGCGGGTGCTGTCGGTGCAGTACCCGGGCCGCCAGGACCGCCGCGGCGAGCCGGTCCGCACGGACCTGCACGCCCTCGCCGACGAGCTGGCCGGGGTCCTGTCCTCCTGCGAGGACGGCCCGCTGGTCTTCTTCGGCCACAGCATGGGCTCCACGCTCGCCTACGAGACCGCGCTGCGGCTGCAGGACGGGCCGTCCGGGGAACGGCTGCTCGGGCTGGTCGTCTCGGGCCGCCGCGGCCCCGCCACGGTCCGCCGGGAGACGGTCCACCTGCGGGACGACGCCGGGATCATCGAGGAGGTGGTCCGCCTGGACCGCGGCAGCGCCGCCCTGCTCGCCGACCCGGACATCGCCGGGATGGTGCTGCCCGCCCTGCGCGGCGACTACACGGCGGTGGAGACGTACGCGCCCCGGCCGGGGGCGCGGCTGCGCTGCCCCGTCAGCGTGCTCACCGGGGACGCCGACCCGCAGGTGACGGCCGAGGAGGCCGCGGCCTGGGCCGGGGCCACGGACGGCGCGTTCCGCCTCCGCACCTTCCCCGGCGGCCACTTCTACCTCAACGCGCAGCGGGACGCGGTGAACGCGGCCCTGGCCGAAGACCTGGCCGCGTTCGCCCTGCCGGCTCGAGTGTGACCCGCCACCCCCTCTTGGAGAATCAGTTGAGTAGTGCACCCGCCCGTCCCTCGTTCGGGACGGTCATCCTCGCCGTGTCCCTGCCGATGTTCATGGTGGCCCTCGACAACCTGATGGTGACCAACGCGCTGACCTCGATCCGCGCCGACCTGGGCGCCTCGGTCGAGGACCTCCAGTGGATCACCAACGCCTACATCCTGGGCTTCGCCGGCCTGCTGCTCGCGGCGGCCGCGCTCGGCGACCGGTTCGGCCGCAAGCGCGTCTTCGTCACGGGCATCACCGCGTTCACCCTGACCTCGGTCGGCGGCGCCCTGTCCTCCTCCACGGAGGCGCTGGTCCTCTTCCGCGCCCTGCAGGGCATGAGCGCGGCCGCGGTGATGCCGCTGTCGCTGACGCTGCTCGCGATGGCGGTGCCGGCGGAGAAGCGCGGCGCGGCGATCGGCCTGTGGAGCGGCATCAGCGGCCTGGCCGTGGCCCTGTCGCCGCTGATCGGCGGTGCGATCACCTCCGGTCTCGACTGGCAGTGGATCTTCTGGGTGAACGTCCCGGTGGGCGTCGTGGCGGTCCCGCTGGTCCTGAAGGCGGTCTCGGAGAGCCGGGGCGCCCCGGTGAAGCTGGACCTGCTGGGCCTGGTCCTGGCCTGCGCCGGCGTGGTCTCCCTCGTCTGGGCCATCGTCAACGGGCACGAGAAGGGCTGGGGTTCGGCTCCGGTCGTCTCCGCGTTCGCGGCGGCCGTGGTCCTCCTGGGGGCCTTCATCGCCTGGGAGCGCAAGGCGTCGGCCCCGCTGCTGCCGCTGTCCTTCTACCGCGTCCGTGCCTTCACCCTCTCGAACGTGGTCTCCCTGGCCGTGTACTTCGGCATGTTCGGCGCCACCTTCCTGATCGCCCAGTACCTCCAGACGGGCCTGGGCCACTCGGCGTTCGTGGCGGGCCTGTGGACGCTGCCGTGGGCGGTCATGCCGATGTTCATCGCCCCGCAGGCCGGCAAGCTGGCCGCGAAGGTCGGCGCGGGCCGGCTGATGGCGCTGGGCCTGGCGGTGTCCGGGGCCGGCCTGGCCTGGTTCGCCCTGGTGGTCGGGGTCGGCACCTCGGACTGGGCGTTCGTCGGCCCGTTCGTCCTGGCCGGGGCGGGCATGGGCCTGGTCTTCGCCCCCACCGCGACGGTGGTCATGGGCGCTGTCGCGCCGCAGCACATGGGCAAGGCCTCGGGCGCCAACACCACGGTCCGCGAACTGGGCGGCGCGCTCGGCATCGCGGTCCTGGCGAGCGTCTTCGCCGCCCAGGGCGACTTCACCGGGCAGCAGCGTTTCGTGGACGGCCTGGTGCCGGCCATCTGGATCGCGGTCGCGGTGGTCCTCGTGGGCGCCCTGTTCGCCCTGGCCATCCCCCGCCCGAAGGCGGCCCCGGCCCCGGCGGCCGCTCCGGCCCCCCAGGCGAAGGAGCCGGCCGGCGCCACGGCGTGACCCGTCGCTTCCCTCTCCGTGCCACCGGATCGCGAGATCCGGTGGCACGGCCCGTTTCAGCCGGACTTGCGGCGGAAGGTGCGGCTCTGGCCGTTGGGGCCGCTGGCGCCCTTGATCTTCAGGCGGCCCTCGTGGTGGGCCTGCTGGGCGCGGGCGCCCCGGGCCTTGCGCTCCAGGGCCTCGCGGAACTTCTCCTTGCCGTCGGGCTCGGCTGCGGCCGCCTGGTCTTCCGGCGTATCGGTCATGGTTGCCTCCTGGGCCCGGACAAACGATGTACTGCTGGAGCCCGTCAGTGTCGCAGCCGGGCGGGTGGAGAGCGACCCCTTTTCGGATCAATGGCGCCATTCAGGCAACGGGGCCCGCTGCCACCGGCTGGGACGCCGGGGCGCGCAGGACGGGGGAGCGCAGGCGGGTCACGGGGTCGCCGTCGGCGCGCAGGTCGGGAAGGGTCTCGGCGAGGGTGCGCAGGGCGGCCCGGGCGATGGGCCCGACCAGGTGCGCGGACAGCCCGAAGTGCAGGTCGGTGCAGAGGCCGAAGGGCGGGGCGTCCGGCGCGGCCAGCGGGTCGCGGTTGACGGCGGCGACGAGGAGGGTGACGCGGGCGCCCACGGGCAGCGCGGTGCCGGCGAGGGTGACGGCGCAGCGCACGGCCCGGGACTCCAGGCGTACGGGGGGCGCCGTGCGCAGGGTGCGTGCGACGGCCTCCCCGGCCCGGCCCGGGTCCTCGGCCAGCCGCCGCCAGCCGCCGGGTTCGGCGAGCAGCAGGCGGACGGCGTTGGAGACGAGGACGGCGGTGGGCTCGGCCACGCCGAGGGCCATGATCTGCGAAGCCCGCAGGGCGTCGGCCGTGGGCCGGTACAGGGCTTCGGCCAGGAGCCCGGCCAGGGCGGTCTCGGCGGCCTCCCCGGCCCGCGCGGCGGCGTGGCTCTGCGGGCACAGCAGGCCGTCGAGGGCGTGGCGGCAGTCGGGCAGGAGGCGGCAGAACCGCTCGTGCGCGGCCTCGGGGAGGCCCAGCTGCTCGGCGAGGACCGGGCCGGTCAGGCGGCGTGCGTAGTGCTCGGCGAGGTCGAAGCGGTCGCCCAGGGCGGCCAGGAGCCTGCGGGCCCAGGTGGCGGTCCGCTTCTCCAGCCGGTCGGCGTCGTCCGCCCACAGCAGGGGCCCGCCGAAGGCGGTGAGCGCGGCGAGCGGCGCGGCCGAGGCCCGGTCGAGGGTGAGGACGGCGCTGCGGAAGGGCGGCGGGGCGCCGCCGGACACGCCGGGGGCGGGGGCGGGGGCCGGGGCGTCGAAGGCGGGATGTCCGACGACCTCCTCGGCGACGGCCCGTTCGGCGGTGACCCAGGTGTCCGGCAGGGCGCTGCGGTGCAGCGGGCCGAGGGCGCGGACGGCCTCCTCGGCGGCGTCGGGCGTCCCGGTGCCGGTGCGCAGGACCCGGGCGTACGGGTCGGCTTCGAGGGCGGCGAACCACTTGGCGGCCCGGGTGAGTTGGTTCCTGCGGGCCCGGCGGTCGGCCTCCCGGCCGGGGTCCCCGGCCAGCAGCTCGGAGCTCATGTTGCGTCCAGCATGCCATCCCGCCGGACGCGGGGACACCGGGCGCGCGGGCGGGGCGCCCGGATGCGGCCGGCCGGAGTCCCGCCGGGACCCGGCCCGGTCGCCGGTCAGGCGGCGGTGGCGGGAGCCTGCTCGGGCAGTGACTCGTACAGGCCCTGCTCACGGGTGGCGAGGACGGCGATCTCCCGGGCCAGTTCGCGGAAGTCCTCGCTGGTCACGGCGGCGCGGTGCGCGGCGGTGTCCTCCCAGACGGAGAGTTCCACGAAGAAGTTGGCGGTGCCGACCAGGCGGAGCGTCTGGTGGCTGACGCAGCCGGGCTGGGCGCTGACGAAGCGGGTGAGGCGGTCCTTGGCGTCCATGAAGCGCACGAGGTCGCCGTGGACGTTCAGCTTGTTGACGTAGGTCACCATGACGGGCGCTCCTGCTCCTTGGATGGGTCTCGGGGGGTCGGACGGGTGGTGTCAGGCGTTCGCCTCGGCGGCCGCGCGGCTGCGGATGCTGCGGCGCAGCACGCCCCGTACGGGCTTGCCGACGGGGGTGCGCGGGACCGCGTCGATGGCCTCGACGCGGCGGATGCGTTCGAAGGGCGCCAGGCGCTCGTTGGCGCGGGCGGCGATCTCCGCCAGCAGGGGCGCGGGGTCGGCCGCGCCGCGCTCGCGCAGGACGATGCCGGCCCAGGTGACGGACCCGTGCACGGCGTCGGGCCAGCCGACGACCGCGCATTCGGCGACCCGGGGGTCGGAGCCGAGGACCCGCTCGACGGCGCTGGGCGAGACGAGTTCCCCGTCGTGGAGGAAGACGTCCCCGAGCCGGTCGACGAGGAACAGCTCCCCGTCCGGGCCGATCCGGCCGACGTCGCCGGTGGAGAACCAGCCGTCGGGGCCGGCCGGCGCCTCCTCGGTGCCCAGGTAGCCGGCCATCAGCTGCGGGCCGCGCACCTGTACCTCGCCGCTCTCCCCGGGCGGCAGCGGGACCCCGGTGTCGGGGTGGACGACGCGGCATCCGGTACCGGGCACGGGGGTGCCGACGGAGCCGGTGCCGGTCGTGCCGTCGGGGCGCTGGCAGTGGGTGAGCGGGGAGAGCTCGGTCATGCCGTAGCCCTGGACGACGGGGACGCCGATCCGGTGGGCGAGGGTGCGGGCGGCGGCCGGGTTGAGGGCGCTGCCGCCCGAGAGGACGGCGGTCAGCCGGGGGCCGGCGGGCAGGCCGGGCAGGGGGCCACCGCGCAGCCGCTCGTCGGCGGCGAGCCGGTGGAGGCGGGCGGGCAGCCCGTAGTAGTGGGTGGCGCCTGCCTCCTCGGCGAGGGCGAAGGAGGCGAACGGGTCGGGGTCGGGGCACAGCACCTGGCAGGCGCCCGCGTACACGGCCGAGTTGAGGTGCATCGGCTGGTACAGCGGGAGGTGGTTGAGGGTGGTGGAGTCCTCGCCGAGCCGGTGGGCCAGGGCCGTCTGGACGGCGTTGGCGACGAGGTTGCGGTGGGTCAGCCGGACGCCCTTGGGGCTCGCGGTGGTGCCCGTCGTGAACTGGACGCAGGCCTCGGCGTCGAGGTCCACGGAGACGGCCGCGCGCGGGGCGGCGGATCCGGCGGCCGGGGCGACGGCGTCGAGGACGAGGTCCAGCGGGACGGCGGCGCCGGGCAGCGGGCCGCCGTCCTCGGCCCCGGTGACCAGCACCAGGGACAGGCTCTCGGGCCGGTCGGGCAGCGCGCACAGCGCCTCGGCGGCGGCCCGCGGCGCGAAGGCCAGCTCGGCACCGGCGACGGCGAGCACCTTCGCCGTCCGGGCGGGCGCGAGCAGCGGGTTGAGGACGACGACGGTGTTGCCGCTGCGGACGGTGGCGTAGTACGCGGCCGCGAACTCGGCGTCCAGGGTGTTCACGACGGCCACGCGCGCCCCGCGCCGGCCCACCGAGCACTCCAGGTAGGCGGCGATCCGGTCGGCGCGGGCGTCGAGCTCCCCGAAGGTGAGCGTCTGCGCGCCCACGCGCAGCGCCGGGGCCCCGGGGGCCCGCAGGGCGGCGCGGCGCAGCAGCCCGTCGAGCGGCAGGTGCGGCAGTCGCGGCAGTTCCGGATGGGCGGGTGTCGGCACGGCTCTGCTCCCCTCTGCACTGCGTCCCGGCGGGCGACAGGGCCCTCCCACGGTCCACGCCACCGCTCGCAATCCACTCCAGGACCACTCGAACCCCTCTGGTGCACACCTCCGGCCCCGACCGGAACCCACGCCACCCGCCACGGCCCGAACCCCGCCCGCAGGAGGGCCAGGCGGGTCGTTCCCCGGCCCGTCAGGCGAGCGCCGGACTCCGCAAGCCGGGCCGGGCCGGACCGATCCGGTGCGACGCGGCCTACGGCCTCTTGCGTCCGGCCGCCGTCAGGGCCGCCGCGAGCTCGCGTTCGGTGGCGGCTACCGCGACCGGCGGGCGGGCCCAGCCGTACGCGGCGACGCGGCCCGCGACCTGGTGCGCGAGGTCCGCGACCTCCGGGTACCCGCCCAGCACGACGGGCTCCCCGGCCGCCAGCGCGGGGGCCAGCGCGGCCAGGGCGGCCGAGGCCCTGGGGGCCACGGACAGCAGGGCCCGCCTTCCGCGCCGGCCGTGCACGAGGCCGTCGTAACAGTCCTCGGGCGCGCCGGGCGGCCGCAGCAGGCAGACCAGTCCCGTCCCGGGGGCGGCCGCCGCGCGCAGGGTGCGCGGCGGCGGGTCGGGGGGCGCGGCCGCCAGCGGCACGGGGGCTCCGTCCAGCAGCCGCAGCGCCTCGGTGACGGTGGCTCCGGGGTCCGCGTCGGCCGGGAGGCCGCGCAGCAGGCAGGCGACCTGCCACAGGATCTCGTCGGCGTCGCCGTCGGCGATCCGGGTCCGGTCGTGGACGAGCGTCAGCAGCAGCCCGCCGTCCACGTCGTGCCGGGCCGTGAGCACCAACGGCGTCCCCGTGTAGGCCTCGCACTCCTCGGCGGGGCCGACGCCGTCCCCGCCCGCCGCACCGAACGGCCCGGACGGCGCTTCCGGCCCCGCCGGGAAGGCAGGCTCCGCGAACGGCCCCGCCGGGGAGGCGGGCCGCCGGGGCCACCCCGGCGCGGACGCGGGCTCCACGAACGGCCCCGCCGGGAACGGGGACTCCGCCCACGGCCCCACCGGGGACGCGGTCTCCCCCAACTCCCCCACCGGGAACGGGGACTCCCCCAACGCCCCCGCCGGGAGCTCCGGCTGCGGAGGACCCCCGGCGGCGAGGGGGCGCGGTGCCGAGGGGAGGCGGGGTTCGCGTGGGGGCAGGAAGGCCAGGACCGACTCCGTGAGCGGGTCGTACGGGTCGCGGCCCGACCAGCGGTGGACCTGGCCGGCCGAGACCCACTCGTACGCGGCGAGGTCGACGGCCCGCCCCGCGAGGGCGGACAGCAGGTCCGCGAGGGTGCCGCCGGGGCGGACCTCCACGCCCACGGGCAGGGCGCCCAGCAGCGGCCCCGGCAGGCGGTCGGCGCCGTCGAGCGGGATGCCCCGGCCGGACACGGCGGCGCCGAAGGCCACCGGGACCGGTCCCGGACCGCCGTCGGCCGCCCGGTACAGCAGCAGCGCCCACACCGCCTGGAGGGCGGTGCTCTCCGCAGCGCCCCGGGCGGCGGCCCAGCCGCGCAGCCGGGCCGCTTCGGCCGGGGTGAGCCGCTGCCGGGTACGGCCGTGCCCGCGCTGGTGCGTGGGGCGGCCGCGGTCGCCGGCCGGGAGGGTGGCGGAGCCCGCGGGCGGGGCGGCACGGGCCCAGAACTCGCGGGCGGGGGCCCGGTCCCGGGTGCCGATCCACTGGAGGTGGTCGCGCAGGTCGGGCCGCCGCTCACCGCCCCGGGGGCGGCCGTCGGCGGCGTGGGCGCGGTGGAAGGCGCGCACGAGCTGCTCCGCGCCGACCGGGTCGAGGAACGCGCGGTGGTACGTGAGCAGGACCCGCGTCGAACCGTCGGGCTCCTCCAGCAGGGCGATCCGCAGCGGGTCGGGCCGGGTGAGGTCGAACTCGCGCATCCGCTCGGCGGCGAGCAGCGCCTCCCACTGGGCGCCGCCCACCGGGTGGCGGACGATCAGCGGACCGGCGGCCGGGTGGACGGCGAAACCCGGCAGCCCGGTACCGGTGCCGGAAGCAGCCGGCGCGAGCCCGGTCCGCAGCACCGCCTCCTGGTCGGTGACGGTCTGCCAGGCCCGGGTGAACCGCTCGGCGTCGAAGGGGCCGGGCAGCCGCCAGTGCAGCTGCCCGGTGTGCAGGCCGCGGCCCGGGTGGGTGAGGCCGTCGAGGAGCACGTCGACCTGGAGGGGGGCGGCGGGGTGGACCCTCGGCCGGGGGGCGGCGAGAACCCGGGACGCCGGGGCCCGGCGCGGGCCGTCGCCGGGGCGGCCGGTCACCGCCTCGCGCTCAGGCTCGGGACGGCCGTCTCCGCGTGCCGCCGGGCCAGGTGCAGGACGCGGGTGCAGGCACCGCCCAGGCTGCGGCGTACGTGGTCGCGGGCCTGGGCGAGGTCGGCGCCCGGGCCGAGGACCGGCTCGATGTCCTCGGCGCGCAGCAGGACCCGGTGGCTGGCGACGGCGGTGACCCCGGTCTCATCGGGGTCGACCGACCATTCGCCGGTGTGGGCGGCGAGCAGCCGCGGGGTGCGGGTCCGCTTGTAGACGATCCGTCCGGCGTGCGGGAGGCAGATCCGTACGGACTCGCTGGTGTCGGTGGTGCCGTCGGCCGCGCGGGTGTCCATGGTCAGCAGCTGGACGCCCGTACGGTCCTCGGCCACGTGTGCGCGGGTGACCTCGGGCAGGTGGGCGGGCCAGTCCCCGGCCCGGTACAGGAAGTCGTAGACGAGTTCCGGGGGTCCCTCGACGCGCACCGAGTCCTCGAAGGACAGCAGCAGGCCGTCCAGGGCGGTCCACTGCTCGGCGGTCCGCTTCAGCTGCTGGAGTTCGGCGTGGCTGTTGGCGTCGGTGGCGTCGGCGAGCCACCGGGCGCCGGCCCCGTCCCCGGGGGCCACCGCGAACCGGTGGTGCAGGGTCAGCCGGGAGCGGCCGCCGGCGAGTTCGGCGACCTCCCAGCGGCCGCTCATGGCGGTGGCCGGGGGCGCCGGGACCTCCTGGTGGAAGTCGATGGTGCGCCGTGCGGGGTCCAGGGAGCGCCGCGACACCCAGGAGGTGACGGTATCGCCCGCGGTCGCCCACATCCCGAAGCGGTCGCTGGTCCCGTCGAAGTCCAGCCGCTCCACGTGGATGCTGGGCGGGACGAACAGCGGCCACTGCGTCGTGTCCGCGAGCAGCGCGTAGACCACACCCGCGGGGGCGGCCACGTCCACCGAGTACGACGTGTGCTGCACACGCTCACCTGACATCGGTTCACACCTCTCTGCCTCGGTCCACCAACTTCGCGGCAGTCGGCGGAGCTCCGCTCGAAAGGCCCTGGACCCCGGCTGCACGGGCCGTCCACGGGCTCTCGGGAGGCCTTGCGAAGACCCCCCGGGCCGTACGGGTACCCCGGGGCCGTGCGCATACCCCCCGGGCCGGCCCCCGGGCATGTGTCAGAGGGAGGCTTCGGCCGCCGCCCGGTGGTGCAGTTCGCGGCGCAGGGAGCGCCGCTCGGGCTTTCCGGCGGGGGTGCGCGGCACGGCGCCGATCAGCTCGACGCGCCGGATCTGCTCGTGCGGGCCGAGCTGTCCGTTGGCCGTCTCGACGATGGAGTCGAGGACGTCGAGCAGCCCGGGCGCGGTCGGGTCGTGCAGGACGAGCCCGAGCCAGGCGACGGCTCCGTGGACCGGGTCGGGCCAGCCGACGACGACGCAGTCGGCGACCCGGGGGTCGGCGGCGAGGACGGATTCGACGGCGGTGGGCGAGACGAGTTCGCCGTCGTAGGAGAAGACGTCGTCGAGCCGGTCGACGAGGTACAGCTCCCCGTCCGGGCCGATGCGGCCGACGTCCTTGGTGGAGAACCAGCCGTCCTCCCCGGCGGCCGGCCCGTTCTCCCCGAGGTAGCCGGCCATCAGCTGGGGCCCGCTCAGCTGCACCTCGCCGGTCTCGCCGGGGCCGAGCGGCAGGCCGGTGCCGGGGTGCACGATGCGGCAGGCGGTGCCGGGGACGGGGGTGCCGACGGAGCCGGAGCCGGAAAGGTCCTCGCCGGGCCGCTGGGAGTGGGTGAGCGGGGCGAGTTCGACCAGGCCGTACCCCTGCAGGACGGGGACGCCGAGCCGGTCGGAGAGCAGCCGGGCGTCCGCGGGGGCGAGGGCGCTGCCGCCGGAGAGGACGGCGGTGAGCCGGTCGAGGGCGGGAGCGGCGGGCAGGGGGAAGCCGGGCAGTTCCCCGGCGCCCGGGAGTTCGCCGTGGCGCAGGTCGGCGGCGAGCTGGTGCAGCCGGGCGGGCAGGCTGTAGAGGTGGGTGGCGCCGGTACGGGCGGCCAGGGCGAGGGCGGCCGCGGGGCGCGGGGCGGGGCACAGCACCTGGCAGGCGCCCGCGAGGACGGCCGAGTTGAGGTGCATCGGCTGGTAGAGCGGCAGGTGGTTGAGGACCACCGAGCCGGAGTCGAGCCGGTGGGCGGCGGCCGTCTGCGCGGCGTTGGCGAGCAGGTTGCGGTGGGTCAGCCGGACGCCCTTGGGGCGGCCGGTGGTCCCGGTGGTGAACTGCACGCACACCACGGCGTTCGGGTCGAAGGGCTCGTCGGGGCGAGGGCCGGGCTGCGGGGCGCGGTCGAGGGCGACGGACAGCGGCAGGGCGTCGGCGGGCACGATCCCGTCGGGTGCGTCGGTGACGACGATCTCGCGCAGCAGGGGCAGCCGGTCGGCGGTCTTGACGAGCTGTTCGGCGGCGGCGGTGGGCAGGAAGGCGATCTCGACGTCGGCCAGTTCGCAGACGCGGCGCAGTCCCGCGGCCCGGATCAGGGGGTTGAGGAGGACGACGGTGTTGCCGCTGCGGATGGTGCCGTAGTAGGCGGCGGCGAACTCCTCGTCGAGGGTGTTGGCGACGCCGACGCGGGCCCCGCGCCGGCCGAGGGCGTGTTCGAGGTAGGCGGCGAACCGGTCGGCGCGGGCGTCGAGTTCGGCGAAGGTCCGCGTACCGTGGGGGGAGCGGAACGCACAGGCGGCGGGGTCGCGTTCCGCGGCCCGGCGCAGCAGTCCGTCGAGCGGCAGCTCCCTGCGGCGGGTCGGTTGCGGGCGGCGGCTGAGGCGGTAGATCGGCACGGCGCGTCCTCCTGGTCGGGCTGATCCCTGGATCTCCGGATCCCTGGTCGCTGGTCCCTGGTCGCTGATCCCGACGCATCACGGTCCGCACCTCCGGTTGAGGGCGCTTCGAAGGTGACTCGATCCCGCCGTCGTCGAGCGTTCCTCCGGCGGCCTTCGACGCCCGGGGCGGAGCCTGCGGGCACGCGCTTCGGCGGACCCGCACGTCCGGCGCCGCCGCATCCCTCCGTCGCAAGGGAAGTCACGTGGACGAGATCGTCGAGGCCCTGCTCTCCGAGGACGCGCTGCCCGGGGACTTCGCGGCGCTGCCGCTGCCGGAGGCGTACCGGGGCAACGTGGTGTGCCGGGACGAGACCGGCATGTTCACGGGGATCCCCTCGGCGGAGAAGGACCCGCGCAAGTCCCTGCACCTGCAGGAGGTGCCGACGCCGCAGCCGGGTCCGGGCGAGGCGCTGGTCGCGGTGATGGCGAGCGCGATCAACTACAACACCGTCTGGAGCTCGATCTTCGAGCCGCTGCCGACCTTCGGTTTCCTGGAGCGCTACGGCCGTCTCTCGGAGCTCACCCGCCGCCACGACCTCCCGTACCACGTGCTGGGTTCGGACCTGGCGGGCGTGGTGCTGCGCACCGGCCCGGGTGTGAACCGGTGGAAGGCGGGCGACCGGGTGGTGGCGCACTGCCTGTCGGTGGAGCTGGAGTCGGCCGACGGGCACGACGACACGATGCTCGATCCGGAGCAGCGGATCTGGGGCTTCGAGACCAACTTCGGCGGTCTGGCGGAGCTGGCCCTGGTGAAGTCCAACCAGCTGATGCCCAAGCCCGAGCACCTGACCTGGGAGGAGGCCGCCGCCCCGGGTCTGGTGAACTCCACCGCCTACCGCCAGCTGGTCTCCCGCAACGGCGCCGGGATGAAGCAGGGCGACAACGTGCTGATCTGGGGCGCCAGCGGCGGCCTGGGCTCGTACGCCACCCAGCTGGCGCTGGCCGGCGGCGCCCACCCGGTCTGCGTGGTCTCCTCCCCGGAGAAGGCGGAGATCTGCCGTTCCATGGGCGCCGAGGCGGTCATCGACCGGACCGCCGAGGGGTACAGGTTCTGGAAGGACGAGCGGACGCAGGATCCCGGGGAGTGGAAGCGCTTCGGCAAGCGCATCCGGGAGCTGACGGGCGGGGAGGACGTGGACATCGTCTTCGAGCATCCGGGCCGCGAGACCTTCGGCGCCTCCGTCTACGTCACCCGCAAGGGCGGCACGATCACCACCTGCGCCTCGACCTCGGGCTACATGCACGAGTACGACAACCGCTACCTGTGGATGTCGCTGAAGCGGATCATCGGCTCGCACTTCGCGAACTACCGCGAGGCCTGGGAGGCCAACCGCCTCATCGCCAAGGGCAAGATCCACCCCACCCTCTCGAAGACCTACTCCCTGGAGCAGACCGGGCAGGCCGCCTACGACGTCCACCGCAACCTCCACCAGGGCAAGGTCGGCGTCCTCGCCCTCGCCCCCCGGGAGGGCCTGGGCGTGCGCGACCACGAGCTGCGCGCGAAGCACCTGGAGGCGGTCAACCGCTTCCGCCCCCGGGCCTGACCCTGCTTGTCGATCATTAACGGCGTTAACGCCGCGCCGCCGCCACGCCGCCGTTAACGGCGGAGCTCGCTCCACTTGCATGAACATGCATCCTTCTGCATACTCATCCCATGTCTAAGGTCCTCACCTCCCTTCCCGTCGGCGAGCGCGTCGGCATCGCCTTCTCCGGCGGACTCGACACCTCCGTCGCGGTCGCGTGGATGCGCGACAAGGGCGCCGTCCCGTGCACCTACACCGCCGACATCGGCCAGTACGACGAGCCCGACATCGCCTCGGTGCCCGGGCGCGCCAAGGCCTACGGCGCCGAGGTCGCACGTCTGGTCGACTGCCGCGCGGCGCTGGTCGAGGAGGGCCTGGCCGCGCTGACCTGCGGCGCGTTCCACATCCGCTCCGGCGGCCGCGCCTACTTCAACACCACCCCGCTCGGCCGCGCCGTCACCGGCACCCTGCTGGTGCGGGCGATGCTGGAGGACGACGTCCAGATCTGGGGCGACGGCTCGACCTTCAAGGGCAACGACATCGAGCGGTTCTACCGCTACGGCCTGCTCGCCAACCCCCACCTGCGGATCTACAAGCCCTGGCTGGACGCGGACTTCGTCACCGAGCTCGGCGGCCGCAAGGAGATGTCGGAGTGGCTGCTGGCCCACGGCCTCCCCTACCGGGACAGCACGGAGAAGGCGTACTCCACCGACGCCAACATCTGGGGCGCCACCCACGAGGCCAAGACCCTGGAGCACCTGGACACCGGCGTCGAGACCGTCGAGCCGATCATGGGCGTCCGGTTCTGGGACCCCTCGGTCGACATCGACACCGAGGACGTGACCATCGGCTTCGAGCAGGGCCGCCCCGTCACGATCAACGGCAAGCAGTTCTCCTCCGCCGTCGACCTGGTCATGGAGGCCAACGCCATCGGCGGCCGGCACGGCATGGGCATGTCCGACCAGATCGAGAACCGGATCATCGAGGCGAAGAGCCGCGGCATCTACGAGGCGCCCGGCATGGCCCTGCTGCACGCCGCCTACGAGCGCCTGGTCAACGCCATCCACAACGAGGACACCCTCGCCCAGTACCACAACGAGGGCCGGCGCCTCGGCCGGCTGATGTACGAGGGCCGCTGGCTGGACCCGCAGGCCCTGATGGTCCGCGAGTCCCTCCAGCGCTGGGTCGGCGCGGCCGTCACCGGCGAGGTGACCCTGCGGCTGCGGCGCGGCGAGGACTACTCGATCCTCGACACCCAGGGCCCGGCGTTCAGCTACCACCCGGACAAGCTGTCCATGGAGCGCACCGAGGACTCGGCCTTCGGCCCGGTGGACCGCATCGGCCAGCTGACCATGCGCAACCTCGACATCGCCGACTCCCGCGCCAAGCTGGAGCAGTACGCGGTGCTCGGCCTGATCGGCAGCGGCAGCCCCGCCGTCGGCGCCGCCCAGGCGGCCGCGACCGGGCTGATCGGCACCATGCAGGAGATGCCGGAGGGCGGCGCCGAGGCCATCGCCTCGCGCGGCGAGGTCTCCGCGGACGAGGAGCTGCTGGACCGCGCCGCGATGGAGTCCGGCACCGACTAGGTCATCTCTTTCGGATCTTGCCGGTTAAGCCCGCGTCGTTCGGTGCCGTGCATCGGCGCCTTGGCGGGGCGCCGCCGTACTGGACGTACTTGGTGCCCCGCCAAGGCGGCGAGGTGCGGTGCCGGGCGGCGCGGGCCAGGCAAGATCCGGAAGAGACGGCCTGGCAGACCCCGTACCCCACGGCCCCCGGACTGCCCGTCCGCACCGCCCTCAGGCGGCGCAGGCGGGCAGTCCGCCGTGGTACTCGACCATCTCGCAGAACATCTGCTCCACGTCGAGCCGGTGCCCCGGCTCCGCGCCCCGCGCCTCCGCGTAGGCGCGGTGCAGGTTGGGCACCAGCCGCTCGGCGTCCAGGAGCTCCGCGTACGGGCCGAGGTCGGCCTCCCGCGCGGCCTCCAGCGGGGTCAGCCCCGCCGCAAGGCCCTCGACGGCCAGCCGCTGGAGCAGGCGCAGGTAGCCGGCGGTGGCGTCGAGCAGTGCGGGGCCGCCGACCGGCCCGTGACCGGCGACGACGGTCCGCGGGCCGAGGGCGCGCAGCCGCTCGACGACGGCGAGGGAGCCGGAGACCGAGCCGGTCAGGCAGAACGGCGTGGCCCCGGACATCACGATGTCCCCGGTGAACAGGACCCGCTGCCGCGGCAGCCAGACCACCGTGTCCCCGACGGTGTGGGCGGTGCCGGGGTGGATCAGCTCGACGGGGAACTCCCCCGGGTGCAGGGTGAGCCGGTCGCGGAAGGTCAGCCCGGGCAGTTCCACGCGGACCTCCCCCCAGGGGACGTCCGGCCACAGCCGCGTCAGGTGCAGACCGGCCAGGGCCATCTCGGCGCGCGCCGCCTCGTGGGCGACGACCAGCGCCCGGTCGGCGAAGAACCGGTTCCCGAACGTGTGGTCGCCGTGCGAGTGGGTGTTCACCACGAAGCGCGGGGCGTGCGGGGTGATCCGGGCGACCGCCTCCCCCAGGGCCCGCGTACGGGCCTCGGTGGCGGCCGTGTCGACCAGCACGGGCCGGCCGCCGTCCGGGGCGATCAGCCCGGCGTTGTTCAGGCACCAGCCGCCGTCGGGCTGGAGGTAGGCCCAGACGTGCTCGGCCACCTCCTCCATCCGGGGCCCGCCGACGCTGCCGGTCACCGTCCCCGGACCACCATGGCCGCGTTGAAGCCGCCCCGGCCCCGTGCCAGCACCAGCGCCGTGCGCAGCCGGGCGGGCCGGCGGACCTCGGTCACGAGGTCGACCGGGCAGTCCGCGGCGGGCGGCCCGGCGTGCACGGTCGGCGGGATCACGCCGTCGCGCAGCGACAGCAGGGCCGCGGCCAGGTCGAGGGAGGCGCCGCCCGCGGCGAGCCGGCCCGTCATGGTCTTGGGCGCGGTCACCGGGACCCCGTACTCCCCGAAGACCTCGGCGAGGGCCGCGGCCTCGGCCCGGTCGGCCGCGCGCCGCCCGGCCGCGTCGGCGAAGACCACGTCCACGTCGGCGGGGGCCAGCCCGGCCTCGCGCAGGGCCAGCGCGGCGGCGTCGCGCAGCCGGGGGGCGCCGCCCGAGCCGGGCGGCGGATCGAAGGTGGCCGCGTAGCCGGCGACCTCCCCGTAGGGGCGGGCGCCGCGCTCGCGGGCGGCGGCCGCGTCCTCCAGGACCAGCAGGGCCCCGCCCTCGCCGACGACGTGCCCGCCGGCCTCCTCGGAGAAGGGCAGGTAGGCGCGCTCGGGGTCCTCGCTGGTGCTGAGCTCGCCGGAGGCCAGGTGGGCGGCCCAGCCCCAGGGGCAGAGGGAGGAGTCCATGCCGCCGGTGACGACGAGCCGGATGCCCTTGCGGAGCTGGCGGCGGGCCTGCGCCACCGCGTCGAGCCCGCCGGCCTGCTCGCTGACCAGGACGCTGTTGGGGCCGCGCATGCCGTTCTTGATGGAGATCTGGCCGCTGTTGACGGCGTAGAACCAGGCGAAGGACTGGTAGGCGCTGACGTACTGGCCGCCCTTGCTCCACAGGGCCTGGAGCTCGCGCTGCCCGAACTCGTAGCCGCCGGCCGAGCTGGCGGTGATCACCCCGGCCGCGTAGTCGGGCAGCCCGGCGGGATCCACGCCGGCGTCGGCGAGGGCCTCGTCGGCGGCGGTGAGGGCGAGCCGGGTCACCTGGTCGGTCTGCGGCAGCAGCCGGCCGGGCAGGTGCTCGGCGGCGTCGAAGCCCCGGACCTCCCCGGCCAGCTTCGCCGGGTACTGGCCGGCGTCGAAGCGGGTGACCGGGCGGATGCCGCTCTCGCCGCGCAGGACCGCGCTCCACCAGGCCTCGGTGCCCAGCCCGTTCGGGGCGGCGACGCCGATCCCGGTGATCACGGGGGCGGCGGAGGCGGCCGCCGCCGACATCACCGGGGCGGCTGCGGTCTGCGTGCTCATGCGGCGGCTCCCAGGCGCGGGCGGGTCAGGATCATGGCGCTCTGGAAGCCGCCGAAGCCGCTGCCGACGCTGAGCACGGTGTCCGTGCGGTGCTCGCGCGCGGTCAGCGGGATGTAGTCCAGGTCGCAGCCCGGGTCGGGGTGGTGCAGGTTGGCCGTCGGGGGGACGGTGTTGTGCTCGATGGCCAGGGCGCTGGCGGCCACCTCCAGGGAGCCGATCGCGCCGAGCGAGTGCCCGATCATCGACTTGATGGAGCTGACCGGGGTCTCGTAGGCGTGCTGTCCGAGGCTGCGCTTGAAGGCGGCGGTCTCGTGCCGGTCGTTCTGCTTGGTGCCGGAGCCGTGGGCGTTGACGTAGTCGACGGCGGTGGCGGGCAGGCGGGCCTCGTCGAGGGCGACGGTGATGGCCTCGGCCATCTCGCGGCCCTCGGCCTTCAGCCCGGTCATGTGGTAGGCGTTGCCGCGGCTGGCGAACCCGGCTATCTCGGCGTAGACGTGGGCGCCGCGGCGGCGGGCGCTCTCCAGCTCCTCCAGGACCAGGACCGCCGAGCCCTCGCCGAGGACGAACCCGTTGCGGGTGGCGTCGAAGGGGCGCGAGGCGGTCTCCGGGTGGTCGTTGCTGGGCGAGGTGGCCTTGATGGCGTCGAAGCAGGCCACGGTGATCGGCGAGATCGGCGCCTCGGTGGCGCCGGTGACCATCACGTCGGCGCTGCCCTCGCGGATCAGTTCCACGGCGTGGCCGATGGAGTCCAGGCCCGAGGTGCAGCCGGTGGAGACCATGGAGACGGGGCCCTGGGCGCCGACGCGCCAGGCCACCTCGGCCGCCATCGAGCTGGGCACGAAGTAGTCGAACAGGTGGGGCACGGCGAGGGTGTGGTCCACCTGCCAGGTGGAGCCGCCCCCGCTGACGGCGTTGTACTCGTTGTCCAGGCCCGTGGTGCAGCCCACCGCGCTGCCCAGGGTGACGCCGGTGCGCGTGGGGTCCAGGGCCGCGGTGTCGAGCCCGCTGTCACGGACCGCCTCGTCGGCGCTGACCAGCGCGAACTGGGCGGCCCGGTCCAGGCGGGCGGCCTCCTCGGGGGTGAACCCGTGGGCGAGCGGGTCGAAGTCGGCCTCGGCGGCGATCCGCGAACGGAAGCCGGAGGCGTCGAAGAGGCTGATGGCGCGGGTGGCGGTCCGCCCGGAGGTGAGCCGGGCCCAGTACGCCTTGGTGCCCACTCCCCCGGGTGCGACCACGCCGATCCCGGTGATGACGACGCGTCGGTTCATGGGGTGTCCTTCACGGTGAGTCCTTCGTCGGTACGGTCGGAGAGCCTGGACCGCACCGACCTGCGCAGCGCGTCGATGACGGTGGTCACGTCCGCGTCGCTGAGCCCGGGGTGCAGGGGCAGGCGCACGGTGCGGTCCACCGCCCAGTCGCAGGAGGGCAACGGGGCCGCCGGGGGCTCCCCGTCGCCGTCGGCCGGGAACCGGTGCAGGGGCGCGTGGTGGGAGGTCGTGTAGATCTCCTCGGCCAGCAGGTCGGCGACGACCCCGTCCTTGATGGCGGGGTGGAGCTGCACCCAGTACAGGCAGTCCGTGGACTCGTGGCCCTCGGGCAGCGGCGGGGGCGTCAGCAGCCCGTCGGTGCCGGCCAGCTCCCGGTCGTAGCGGGCGGCGATCTCGCGGCGCCGCTCCACCATCTCGGGGAGGCGGCGCAGCTGGACGGTGCCGATGGCGGCGGTCAGGTCGTTGCCGGCGATCCCGCGCCCGTACTCGGGCAGGTCCGGTTCGCCGGGCAGGGAGGCATGGCCGAAGCCGCTGGCGCGGACCAGGCCACGGCGGGCGAGGAGGCGGGTGCGGGCGGCCCGTTCGGGGTCCTTCGCGTAGACCATGCCGCCGTCGCCGGTGACCAGGACCCGGCCGGGGTCGAAGCTCCACACGGCGAGGTCGCCGAAGGTGCCGGCGGGCCGGCCGTCGACGCGGGAGGCGACGGAGCAGGCGCCGTCCTCGATCAGGGCCAGGCCCCGTTCCCGGCAGTGCGCGGCGATGCGGACGATGTCGCCGGCGCGTCCCCCGTAGTGGAGGAAGAGGACCGCGCGGGTGCGGTCGGTGAGGGCGGCCTCGACGTCCTCCAGGGACGGGTTGAGGGTGCGGCGGTCGACGTCGCAGAAGACGGGGCGGCCGCCGCGCGCGGCCACGGCCTCGGCGGTGGCGGGCAGGCCGAGGGAGGGCAGGACGACCTCGTCGCCCTCCTCGAGGTCGAGGGTCTCGACGGCCAGGTGCAGTGCGGTCGTGCCGGAGCTGGTGAAGACGACGTGGCCGGGCTCGATGCCCAGGTGCTCGGCGAAGGCCGTCTCGAAGGCCGTGGTGCGCCGTCCGCTGCCGAGCCTGCGGTCGTGGAACACCCCGGCGACCGCGTCGAGTTCCTCCGCCCCGACCTGGGGCTGAAACAAGTTGATCATGGTCGCCTCTCGCGTGCGGGTGTCTCCCCGATCTTGTCGACCGCCGCTCGACGAACGATGGAGGGCCGGTGGTCCCCCCGGTCGCGACACCGGGGCCGAGACGCCTTCGAGTACCGCTCCATCGCGGTGACGGATCCTCCGCGTGCGCCACCAGTCGATTCACCGAGGAGTTCTCATGCCCGACCAGGCCCAGGAGCAGGACCAGACCAAGCGCGTCGCCGTCGTCACCGGAGCGACCAGTGGTATCGGCCTGGAAGCGGCCCGCACCCTGGCCGCGCAGGGACACCGGGTGTTCATCGGCGCCCGCGACGCCGACAACGTGGCCCGTACCGTCAAGGAGCTCACCGCCGAGGGCCTGGAGGTCGACGGCGCGAGCGTGGACGTGCGCAGCGGCGAGGGCGTCAAGGCCTGGGTCGAGGCGGCCGTGGAGCGGTTCGGCACCATCGACGTGGTGGTCAACAACGCCGGCCGCTCGGGCGGCGGCGTCACCGCCGACATCGCCGACGAGCTCTGGTACGACGTCATCGAGACCAACCTCAACAGCGTCTTCCGCGTCACCCGCGAGGTCCTGAACACCGGCGGCATGCGCGCCAAGAACCGCGGCCGCATCATCAACATCGCCTCCACTGCCGGCAAGCAGGGCGTGGTCCTGGGCGCCCCCTACTCGGCGTCCAAGCACGGCGTGGTGGGCTTCACCAAGGCGCTGGGCAACGAGCTGGCCCCGACGGGCATCACCGTCAACGCCGTCTGCCCCGGCTACGTCGAGACGCCGATGGCCGAGCGGGTCCGCCAGGGCTACGCCGCCGCGTACCAGACCACCGAGGAGGCCGTGCTGGAGAAGTTCCAGGCCAAGATCCCCCTCGGCCGCTACTCCACCCCGCAGGAGGTCGCCGGGCTCGTGGGCTACCTGGCCTCCGACACCGCCGCCTCCATCACCTCGCAGGCCCTCAACGTCTGCGGTGGCCTCGGCAACTTCTGAGCCCGCCCCGCCCGACCCCGTACGCACGTACGCGTGTACGACCCCGAACCGAGGAGCAAGACCATGCCGCAGCCCGGCCTGCGTGAAGTGGAGCACGAGATCACGGTCTCGGCCCCGGCCGCCGCCGTGTACCGGTTGATCGCCGAGGTGCAGAACTGGCCGCGGATCTTCCCCCCGACCATCTACGTGGACCACATCCCGCAGGGCGGGAACGAGGAGCGCATCCGGATCTGGGCCACCGCCAACGGCGAGCCCAAGAACTGGACCTCCCGCCGCACCCTGGACCCGGAGAAGCTGACGATCACCTTCCGCCAGGAGGTCCCGGCTCCCCCGGTCGCCGCGATGGGCGGCACCTGGATCATCGAGCCGGTCTCGGAGGGCGAGTCCCGGGTGCGGCTGCTGCACGACTACCGGGCCGAGGACGACGACCCGCAGAAGCTGGAGTGGATCGACCGCGCGGTCGACCGCAACTCGCGCTCGGAGCTGGCCGCGCTCAAGACCAACGTCGAGCACGCCCACGCCACCGAGGACCTGACGTTCTCCTTCGAGGACACGGTCCGCGTCGAGGGCTCCGCCAAGGACGTCTACGACTTCGTCAACGAGGCGCACCTGTGGCCCGAGCGGCTGCCGCACGTGGCGGTCGTCCGGCTGACCGAGGACACCCCGGGCCTGCAGGAACTGGAGATGGACACCCGGGCCAAGGACGGCTCCGTCCACACCACCAAGTCCTACCGGGTGACGTTCCCGGACGAGCGGATCGCCTACAAGCAGACGACCCTGCCTGCGCTGATGAGCCTGCACACCGGCTACTGGACGTTCGCCGAGGACGGCGAGGGCGGCGTGTCCGCCTCCTCCCAGCACACGGTGACGATCAACACCGCGAACATCGCCCGGATCCTGGGCCCCGAGGCCACGGTCGAGGACGCCAAGGCGTACGTCCGGTCCGCCCTCAGCACCAACAGCACGGCCACCCTCAACCACGCCAAGACCTTCGCCGAGCAGCGGGCCCGTCGATGACGGAGGGGACGCCCCGGGTCTGGTTCGTCACCGGTGCCTCCAGGGGCCTGGGACGGGCCGTCGCCGAGGTCGTCCTGGAGGCAGGGGACACCGTGGTCGCCACGGCCCGCCGCGTCGAGGCGCTCGACGGACTCGTCGAGCGCTTCGGCGCGCAGGTCGTCCCCATGACCCTGGACGTCAGCGACCGCGCGGCGGTGTTCGCGACCGTGGCCGAGGCCGGGGAGCGGGCCGGGCGGATCGACGTCCTGCTCAACAACGCCGGGTACGGGCTGGCCGGTGCGGTGGAGGAGGTCACCGAACGACAAGTCCGCGACCAGTTCGACGTGAACTTCCTCGGCGCCCTGTGGACCACCCAGGCCGTACTCCCGCTGATGCGCCGCCAGGGCTCGGGCCACCTCCTCCAGATGTCCAGCATCGCGGGCGTGACCACGTACCCCAACCTGGGCATGTACTGCGCCAGCAAATGGGCCTTGGAGGCGATGGGCGAGACCCTGGCCCGGGAGGTCGCCGGCTTCGGGATCAAGGTCACCCTGATCGAGGCCGGCGAATTCCGCACCGAGTGGAGCGCGAGCTCCCTGGTGCGGGCCACGCCCAAGACCGCCTACGACACCGTGCTGGCCCAGCGCCGGCACGGACTGTCGGGTGCCTTCGCCCACCTCCAGCCCGGCGACCCGCGCCGGGCCGGGGTGGCGTTGCTGAAGCTGCTGGAGGCCGATGAGCCCCCACTCCGCCTCCTCCTGGGCGCCAGTGCGGCCGACCGCGCCCCGGCGGTGCTGCGCGAGCGGCTGGCCGGCTGGGAGGAGTGGGCCCCCCTGGCCCCGACGACGGACTTCCCGCCGGCCTGAGCCCCTGGCGCCCTGACCCCCTGGAGCCCTAGAGACCGGCCGCGGCGCGCAGGGCGTCGGCGCGGTCCGTGCGCTCCCAGGTGAAGTCGGGGAGCTCGCGGCCGAAGTGGCCGTAGGCGGCGGTCTGCGCGTAGATCGGGCGCAGCAGGTCCAGGTCGCGGATGATGGCGGCCGGGCGGAGGTCGAAGACGCTGGAGACCGCCTCCTGGATCCGCTCGTCGGGCAGGGTGCCGGTGCCGAAGGTCTCCACGAAGAGGCCGACGGGCTCGGCCTTGCCGATCGCGTACGCGACCTGCACCTCGCAGCGGGCCGCGAGGCCGGCGGCGACGACGTTCTTGGCGACCCAGCGCATCGCGTACGCCGCCGAGCGGTCCACCTTCGACGGGTCCTTGCCCGAGAAGGCACCGCCGCCGTGACGGGCCATACCGCCGTAGGTGTCGATGATGATCTTGCGGCCGGTCAGGCCTGCGTCGCCCATCGGGCCGCCGATCTCGAAGCGCCCGGTCGGGTTGACCAGCAGCCGGTACCCCTCGGTGTCCAGCTTGATGCCCTCGGCGGCCAGCTGCCCGAGCACGTGCTCGACGACGAACTCCCGGATGTCCGGGGTGAGCCGCACCTCCAGTGCGATGTCGGCGGCGTGCTGCGTGGAGACCACGACCGTGTCGAGCCGGACCGGCTTGTCCCCGTCGTACTCGATGGTGACCTGCGTCTTGCCGTCGGGCCGCAGGTAGGGAACGATCGCGCTCTTGCGCACCTCGGACAGGCGCCGGGACAGCCGGTGCGCGAGGTGGATCGGCAGCGGCATCAGCTCGGGGGTCTCGTCGCAGGCGTAGCCGAACATCAGACCCTGGTCGCCCGCGCCCTGCCGGTCGAGCTCGTCGCCCTCGCCCTCCACCCGCCGCTCGTACGCCGTGTCGACGCCCCGCGCGATGTCCGGGGACTGCGCGCCGATGGACACCGAGACGCCGCAGGAGGCGCCGTCGAAACCCTTGTTGGACGAGTCGTAGCCGATCTCCAGGATCTTGTCGCGGACGAGCTGGGCGATCGGCGCGTACGCCTTCGTCGTCACCTCACCCGCGATGTGGACCTGGCCGGTGGTGATCAGGGTCTCCACGGCCACGCGCGAGGTCGGATCCCGTCGCAGCAGCGCGTCGAGGATGGTGTCGCTGATCTGGTCGGCGATCTTGTCGGGGTGGCCCTCGGTCACGGACTCCGAGGTGAAAAGACGACGGGACATGCGGCTTCCTCCTGTGTAGGCCCGGTGCACGGCCCTGTGCACGGCCGGAACCGCGACGCTCCCCGACCGCCCTGGAGCCGCGCTCGAACGCGGCGGACGCCCGGGCCGCGGTTCAGACCGCCGCGCTCGCCGCGACCCGGTCGCCGCGGGCCGGGCTCAGGAGCCGCCCGTGCAGCCGCTTGAGCTCCGCGGAGGGCTCCAGGCCCAGTTCCTCGGCGAGCAGCCGGCGCACCTTCTGGTAGGCCTGCAGGGCCTCCGCGCGGCGGCCGGCGGCGCCGAGGGCGCCGATGAGCCGGCTGTGGAACCACTCGTTGAGCGGGTAGTCGTTGATCAGCTTGCGCAGCTCCGGTATGGACTCGCGGTGCCGGCCCAGCGCCTCCTGGGCCTCGATCCGGGTCTCGAACGCCCTGATCCGCAGCTCCTCCAGGTGCACGATGTGCCCGGCGAGCACGTCGCCGGCGGGGAAGTTCGACAGGGCCGGCCCGCGCCACAGGTCGAGCGCCTGGCCGACCGTGCGCAGCGCCCGCTGCGGCTCCTCCTCAGCCAGTTCGTACCGGGCCCGGGTGACCAGCCGCTCGAAGATCCGTACGTCGACCTCGGAGTCCTCGACGCGCATCACGTACCCGGACGGGCCGGTGACGATCAGGCAGCGGCCGGCGGGCGCGAGCTGCTCCTGGGTGAACATCCGGCGCGCGTGGTAGACGTACGTCTGGAGCGTGGTGACGGCACTGCGCGGGGGGTTCTCGCCCCACAGCTCCCGGATCAGGGCCTCGGCCGTGACGACCTCGCCGGGCCGGGTGAGCAGCAGCGCGAGCGTCTGGCAGACCTTGGGGGTGCCCGGCTCGTAGGTCCGGCCGTCGTCGGTGACGATCTCGAAGGGGCCGATGAGATTGAAGCGCATGGAAGATGACTCCTCATCAGCGAGAAGAGCAAAAAAAACAGGACGGCTGGAATCAATAGAAGTGTCTTGTGTAGGGAATGTGCACGTCAACGGCGGCGATGTCAGAACGCGGTCAAGCTGCGTCAGAATTGAGCCACCTACTGGCCGGTTTTTCCTCCACCGCCGAAAAGCATCCGGAAAACAGCCGAAAAACACGAAAGGACGGCCGCCCCGCCGGAATTCTCCGGCGGGGCGGCCGTCCTCATTCGGGCCGCTCTCCCTTACTCAGGCACTCACTCGCCGAGCAGGTAGCGGATGTGCTTGACCAGCTCGCCGATGTCCTCGCGCAGCAGGCTGTAGTGGTCGGCGTCGAGGTCGATGACCGTCGGCGGCTCGGCCGAGTAGCCGCTGCTGTTCTCCAGGAACGAGTAGTCGTCGCCCACGGCCTTGAAGATGCTGATCGGCGCCTGGAGCGTGCGCTCGGCCAGCTCGTGGAAGCTGTACTCGAATTCGTAGGTCTGGCCCACGACCGAGATGATCCGGCGGGCCAGCTCGACGTCGATCCCCTTGAGTTCGCTGATGAACTCGGCGAAGGACGCCTCGTCCGTCACCGTCTCCAGGCACCGGTCCAGGTCCGGACCGGAAATCGTGCCGGTGAAGACGGAGAAGAGGATCGTGGTGTAGCCGCGGTTGGCGAAGGACGCCTCACGGCCCCACACCTTGCCGTTCTCGGCGCGCACCTTCGGGGAGCCCGGGGCGATCAGGAAGAGGTTGTCCACCTTCTCGCCCGCCTGCTCCAGCTGGTAGGCCGTCTCGAAGGCGACACGGGCACCGAAGGAGTAGCCCCACAGGGTGTAGGGGCCGGCCGGCTGGATCTCCTTGAGGGCCTCGATGTCCTTCTTGGCCATCTCGGTGATGGTCTCGTACGGGGTCTCGCCCTCGTTGATGCCGTAGGACTGGACGCCGTAGAACGAGCGGCCGAGGCCGATCTCGCCGGCCAGGCTGCGCAGGTTCATCGGGTAGCCGCCCAGACCCGGCCAGCAGATCACGGGCCGGGCCTTGCCGGTCTCCGCGTGCAGGCGGACGAAGCGCGAGGACTCCTGGGCGACCTCGCGCTCCAGGCGGCGGGCCAGCTTCTCGATGGTCGGGGACTCCAGGACGCTCTGCAGCGGCAGGGAGACACCCAGGCGGGAGTTGAGCTCGCGCACCAGGCCGACGGCGATCAGCGAGTTGCCGCCCGACTCGAAGAAGTCGTCCTGGACGGAGGCGTTCTCGCGGCGCAGGGCCTTCTCCCAGACGCCCGCGATCTCCTTCTCCGTCTCCGTGCGCGGGGCGACGAAGGGGCGCTCCACGAGCTCGGCGTTGACCTGGTCGGAGGCGGCGAGCGCCTTGACGTCGATCTTGCCGTTGGCGGACAGCGGCAGCCGCTCGAAGACCACGACCCGGTTGGGGATCATGTAGTCCGGCAGGAAGCTGACGAGGTCGTCGCGGATGAGCTCGGCCGGACCGCGCATGTGGACGCTGTCCTCACGCATGCCCTCGTGGCTGACCTGCTCGTCGCTGATGCGGCCGCCGACGAAGAAGTACATCGGACCGCTCTCGACGCCGTTCGCGGCCAGGACCGCGTCCATGCGGCGCGAGGCCGGCAGCGGGTTGCCCGTCTTGGAGCTGTAGCCGGAGGACATGAAGCCCAGGTTCAGCCCGTTCATCATCAGGTGCTGGAGCTTCTTGCCGAGGGTGACGTACTTCAGCCACTCCTCCTCGGCGCGGCTGTAGACGCTGATGCCGAAGCTGGCGGCCTGGTACACCGACTGGTTGATCGCGATGACGTGCTTCTTGAGGACGATGTCGTCCGAGAAGCGGGTCAGCTCGCCGTTCTCGTAGCGGTACTGGCCCTCGGGCAGGCCGGCGATCTTGTTGCCGTGCGTCTGGACGTAGACCTCGGCGTGGTCCTCGCGCGGGCCCGCGTGCGGGACCAGCTCGAAGGTGCCCAGGTAGTAGTCCTCCTCGGCGACGTCGAGCAGGTCCTTGACGGCCGGCTCGTAGGCGCGGTCGTGGATGTCCAGGCCGTAGGCCGGCAGGATCTGCTCGAAGAGGCCGACCATGTGGCCGGTCTCGATCTCCAGGACCTCGACGATGTTGTTCTTGTAGACCGGCTCGATGCCGCTCTTCTTGCCGATGAAGTGGATCTGCGCCGTCGGCTTGCCGGTGGCCTCGCGCTCGCTGATGAGCACGAGCTGGTGGCGGACCGGCTGGTAGTAGTAGTAGCCCGGCTTGAGACCGCCGACGCCCTCCAGCTCGAAGTACATCTGCGTCGCGTACAGCGCGCCCGGGGAGGCGTAGCCGTACTTCGGCAGCAGGCGCTCCTCGCTGATGTACTGGCCGAACCAGCGCAGGATCTGGCCGAGCTCGGCGGGGGCCAGGTCGGCCGCCTTGCGCGAGTAGCCGGCGGTGACCGTGGCGCCGAGCAGGCCGAGGAGGTCGGCCTGGGTGACGGGGCCGCCCTCGTAGAAGCGGTACGTCTTGCGGGCGAAGACGCGGGCGCGCTGCTCGGGGGTGGGCTCGGAGCCCTCCAGGTCGAAGGCCGGGCGGGCGGCCAGCTCGGCGTCGTCGCGCAGGCCCGGGTTGGACAGCTGCGCCTTGACCTGGAGCTTGCTCTTCTTCGACGCGTGGTGGGAGCCGTGGTTGCCCTGGTCCATCAGGGCGGCTTCCTTCTCGCTGAGCTCGATGCAGGCGATCAGGTTCTGGAAGCCGGTGCGGCCGTCATTCTTGACGATGACGGCGGCGTTGCGGACCCAGTCGTGGTTCTCGATCGCCAGGGAGATCTCGTCGAGCTCGACGCGGTAGCCGCGCAGCTTGACCTGGTTGTCGGCGCGGCCGGCGAACTGCACCGTGCCGTCGGCGTTCCACTGGCCGAGGTCGCCCGTCTTGTACAGGCGGACGGGCTCGGCGCCCTCCTCCAGCTCGATCTCCAGGAAGCGCTCGGCGGTCAGGTCCTCGCGGTGCAGGTAGCCGCGGGCCAGCTGGATGCCGCCGATGTACAGCTCGCCTATCTCCCCCACGCCGACCGGCTTGAGGGTCTCCTTGTCGAGGATGTGGTACGTGGTGCCGTGCACCGGGGAGCCGATGGAGATGGACTGCGGTCCCTCGTCCAGGTCGGCGGGGTCCACGGGGA
The DNA here is from genome assembly GCF_002028425.1 of Streptomyces katrae. GTDB lineage: Bacteria > Actinomycetota > Actinomycetes > Streptomycetales > Streptomycetaceae > Streptomyces > Streptomyces katrae_A. The sequence continues at coordinate 300,817 of NZ_CP020043.1, forward strand.
ACGAGGACGAGTTGATCGTCGTCTCGGTCGGCCCGTAGACGTTGATGAGCGCCCGGCCGGGCATCTCCTGCGTGGTCTGGATCGCCAGCAGCCGGGAAAGGGCCTCGCCACCGCTGAAGATCTGCTGGAGGGAGACGCACTCGGGGAACTTCTCGGTGTCGAGCAGGCCCTGGAGCAGGGTCGGGACGCACTGGAGGGTGGTCACGTTGTGCTTGACGATGGTCTCGATGAGGCCCTCGGGGTCGGCGTAGACGCCGGGGGCGCCCATGACGACGGTGGCGCCGTTGGCCGGGGAGAGGATCTCCCACTGGGCGGCGTCGAAGCTCATCGGGGTCTTCTGCAGGATCACCTTGCTGCGGTCGATCGCGTAGGTCTCGCGCAGCCAGCCGAGCTGGTTGACGATGCTGCGGTGCTCGATCATCACACCCTTCGGCTTGCCCGTGCTGCCGGAGGTGTAGATGACGTACGCGAGGGTGTCCGGGCGGGCGCCGCCGGCGGCCGGGGCCTCCCGGCCCTCCGGGCGGACGAAGGCCTCGGACTCGCGCAGGGTCACGATGGTGACGTCCTGCGGGGCGAGTTCGCGCAGGCGCGAGACCAGGCGCTGCTGCGCCAGGATGATCTTCGCCTGGCTGTTCTCGATCATGTAGCGGAGCCGGTCCTCGGGGTACTCCGGGGACAGCGGCAGGTAGGCGGCGCCGGCATTGAGGATGCCCCAGGCGCCGACCATGAGGTCGATGGACGGCTCGACGAACAGGCCCACGCAGTCGTCCGCGGAGACACCGAGGTGCTCCAGGTAGTCGGCCAGGGCCGAGCTTCTGGACGCGAGCTCGCGGAAGGTGAGCTTGTCGTCCCGGTAGGCGACCGCGATCGCGTCGGGGTGCTCGGCCACACGCTGAGCGAGCAGGCCGGGCAACGTGTTGGTCCCCTGCAGGGTGGGCTCGAGCACGCTGGTCTCCTGAAGAGTCATTTCCCGCTTCCTAACGTTCCGTTGTGGAGCACGGGCGCGGTCAGCGCCCCGGCTGCCGGGCTCCCGGTGCGGGCGAGCCCGGCGGACGACGCCTCACCGCGAAGCGTGGGGGGTGGCGTCCGCACGGGGCGGACGCCGCTTCGAACGCGGTGGGTGCCGGTGGCCGGGCTGCAGCCCGGCCGGGAAGTACCGAAGAACTGAGGGGCGCAAGGGCAAAGCCTCACCACCCGGAAAGACCGGAACGGCGCGGTGCGTGCGGCCGCCTCCCCCTTCGGACGGACGGGCCCCGTGGGACCCGTCCGCCCGGGCGATCACCGGCTCTGCAGGAGCCGGGTTACTGATCCGTTCTCGAACACCGCGCGCGAGGCGCCCGCGATGAGCGGGGCGATGGACAGGACGGTGACCTTGTCCAGTCCGAGGGCCCCGGGCACCGGCAGGGTGTCCGTGAACACGAACTCGCTGACCCGCGAGTTCTTGAGGCGGTCCGCCGCGGGGCCGGAAAGCACCCCGTGCGTGGCCGCCACGATGACGTCCCTCGCCCCCTGGGCGAAGAGGGCGTCGGCGGCGGCACAGATCGTGCCGCCGGTGTCGATCATGTCGTCGACCAGGACGCAGACCCGGTCGTGCACGTCGCCGACCACCTCGTGGGCGGTGACCTGGTGGGCCACGTCCTTGTCGCGCCGCTTGTGGACGATGGCCAGCGGAGCGCCGAGGCGGTCGCACCAGCCGTCGGCCACGCGCACGCGGCCGGCGTCGGGCGAGACCACGGTCAGGGCCTCGCGGTCCACCTTGGAGCCGATGTAGTCCGCGAGGACCGGCATGGCGAACAGGTGGTCCACCGGGCCGTCGAAGAATCCCTGGATCTGGTCCGCGTGCAGATCGATCGTCAGGATCCGGTCGGCGCCGGCGGTCTTGAGCAGGTCCGCCACCAGGCGGGCCGAGATGGGTTCCCGGCCGCTGTGCTTGCGGTCCTGTCGCGCGTATCCGTAGAAGGGCAGGATGACCGTGACGCTGCGCGCCGAGGCCCGCTTCAGCGCGTCGATCATGATGAGCTGTTCCATGATCGACTTGTTGATGGGGGCCGTGTGGCTCTGGACCACGAAGCAGTCCGCGCCGCGCACGGAGGCGTGGTAGCGGATGTAGATCTCGCCGTTGGCGAAGTCGATCGCCTTCGTCTCGACCAGCTCCGTGCCCAGCTCCGCCGCGATGGCCTCGGCCAGCTCGGGGTGCGCGCGCCCCGAGAAGAGCAGCATCTTCCCGGAGTCGCTCACGCGGCGCTCTCGAGCGTCGGGTAGTCGGTGTAACCGGTGTGGTCACCACCGTAGAACTTGCTCTGGTCGGCCTCGGCCAGAGCGGCGCCGGTGCGGATGCGCTCCGGCAGGTCCGGGTTGGCGATGAAGGACGACCCGAAGGCCACGGCGCAGGCGACGCCGGCCTCGAGCGCCGCCTCGGCGATCTCGCCGCTGACCGGGACGCCGTTCTCCGGGTGCGGGCACAGCACGATGGTGCCGGTCCACTGCGCGCGCAGGGCCGCGATGTGGTCGCGGTTGCCGCCCTCGAGGATGTGCAGGAAGGCGATGGGCGGCAGGGCCGCGACGAGCGCCTCGTAGATGGCGTGCGTGTCGCCCTCGACGATGTCGTTGTACGGGTTCGACGGGGAGATGCGCACGCCGACGCGGTCGGCGCCGATGCGCTCGGAGACCGCCTCGATCACCTCGATCGCGAAGCGGATGCGGTTCTCGACGGAGCCACCGTACTGGTCGGTGCGCTGGTTGGTGTTCTCCGCCAGGAACTGGTGGAGCAGGAAGCCGTTGCCCGCGTGGATCTCCACGCCGTCGAAGCCGGCCTCGATGGCGAGCTCGGCGGCGTCCGCGTGCTCCTTGACGACCTCGGCGATCTCCTCGACCGTCAGGGCGCGCGGCTCGGGGTAGTCCAGCGGGCCCTCGGGGCCGTAGGCCTGGCCGGCCGCGGTGACGGCGGACGGGGCGACGGACTGGTGGCCGCTCGGGTAGAGCGAGGGGTGGCCGATGCGGCCGCAGTGCATGAGCTGCGCGACGATCAGACCGCCGTTCGCGTGCACGGCCTCGGTGACCGGCTTCCAGGACTCGGCCTGCTCCTGGGTGTGCAGACCCGGGCTGTTGCCGAAGCCCTGACCGGTGACCGAGGGCTGGACGCCCTCGGTGATGATCAGACCGGCGCCCGCGCGCTGGCCGTAGTAGGTGGCCATCAGGTCGGTGGCGAGGCCATCGGCGGTGGCCCGGTTGCGGGACATGGGCGCCATGACGACCCGGTTGCGCAGGGCCAGCTTGCCCAGGGTGACCGGCGCCAGCAGCTTCTCGGACATGTGTGTGTCTCTCCAGACTGAGTTCAACGCGTGGTGCGGTGGTGGTTCGTACGGGCGGGTCAGCGCCCGGCGCGCTCGGCGAGGTGCGCGGCGTGCGCCACGGCCAGCCGGCCCGCCGCCTCGGCGCAGGAGGCGAGGACGGCCATGTTGGCCTTGGCGCTGCGGCCGTCGGTGGCGGCGTCGACGGCGCGCATCAGGTACTTGGTGATGGCCTGGCCGGAGACCCCGTCGCGGGTGGCCTCGGCGACCGCGGCCCGGATGGCCGTGTCCACCTCGGCGGAGTCGATGGCGTCCTCCTCCCGGACCGGGGTGGTGATCAGGAAGGAGCTGTTGTTGCCGAGCGCCCAGTGGGCCTCGACGGCGCGGGCGATGACCTGTTCGTCGTCCAGGCGGTGGGGCGCCTTGTGGCCGCTCGTACGGCAGTAGAACGCGGGGAAGTCGTCCGAGCGGTAGGCGACGACGGGGACGCACTGCGTCTCCAGGTACTCCAGGGTCAGCCCGAGGTCGAGGATCATCTTGGCGCCGGCGCAGACCACGGCGACCTTGGACCGGGTGAACTGGATCAGGTCCGAGGAGACGTCCCAGGTCTCCTGGGCGCCGCGGTGCACGCCGCCGATGCCGGCGGAGGAGAAGAAGGGGATCCCCGCGAGCTCGGCCGCCACGACGGAGGAGGCCACCGTGGTGGCGCCCAGGCCGCCCTGCGCCAGGATGACGGGCAGGTCCCGGCTGGACACCTTGGGGATGTCCGGGAGGGAGGCGAAGCGCTCGATGTCGGCGTCCGACATGCCGACGCGGATCTCGCCGGCCTCGATGCAGATCGTCGCCGGGACGGCGCCCCCGGCCCGTACCGCGTCCTCCACCTTGCGGGCGGTGGCCGCGTTGTCCGGGTAGGGCAGGCCGTGGGTGATGACGTTGCTCTCGAGGGCGACGACGGCCTTGCCCTCGTGGAGGGCCTCGCGGACTTCCTCGGTGTAGACGACGGGGATGCCGCTGCTTGCGCTCATCGGGTCTCTCTCAACTCTCGTTCAGGTAGCCGGGTCGCTTGACCAGCAGATCCGGGCGGGCCGCTATCTCGGAGAGGACCTGGGACTCCCAGTCCTCCGGGCCGACCGGCTCCAGGGAGATCGAGACGGCGTCCTCGCCGGTGGCGAAGGTCTTCGTCACGGCGGCGGTGACCGCCTCGTCGATCGCCTTGAGCTGCTCGGCCGTGAAGTCCCGCGGGTAGTGCCAGATGTGGATGTGGGGCACCGCTGGGTCCTCTCGCGAGTCGTTCGTGCAGGGGGGGTTGGTGGCACACCGCGGACGGGGGAGGCCGCGGTGTGCCACCACCACTCCCCGCCCGCCTCGGGGGCGGGGGCGGGCGGGGAGTCTCGGGCGGGGTCCCGGCTTACGCCTGGACGGATTCCCGCGAGGTCTGTGGGACCGGCTCTGCTTGGGGCTTGGGCTTGCCCTTGCGCGGCTGGGCCAGGATCACGGACGCGACCACGGTCAGGGCTCCGAGGAGCTGGATCGGCGAGAGCGACTGGTCGAGGACGAAGTAGCCCAGCAGCGTGGCCGCCAGGGGCGAGGCGAAGCTCAGGAACGACACCGCCAGCGCGGGCAGCCGGGCCACACCGCGGAACCAGATCGCGTAGGCGAACAGGGCGCCGACGAGGCCGAGGTAGGCGAAGCCCAGCAGGTTCTTGCCGGTGATCTCGCTCGGCAGGCCCTCGCCGATCAGTGCGATCGGGAGCAGGACCAGGCCGCCGACGGTGAGCTGCCAGCCGGTGAAGGGCAGCAGGCCCACGCCTTCGGGACGTCCCCAGCGCTTGGTCAGCACGATGCCGGAGGCCATGCTGAGCGCGCCCAGCAGACCGGCGATGACACCGGTGGCGTTGAGCCCGGCGTTGGGCTGGAGGACCAGCAGGGCCACGCCGGCCGCGCCGAGGGCGCAGGAGATCAGGTGGATCGCCTTGATCTTGTCCTTCAGCAGGGCGGCACCGAGCAGGAGCACGATCATCGGCTGGATGGACATCACCAGCGCCGCGACGCCGCCCGGCAGGTGGTAGGCGGCCACGAAGAGCAGGTAGAAGAAGGCGCCGATGTTCAGCACGCCGAGCACCAGGGCGCGCCACCACCAGATGCCCTTGGGCAGCGTCCGGCCGATGGCCACGAGGATCAGGCCGGCGGGAAGGGCACGGAGCAGGGAGGCCAGCAGCGGCCGGCCCTGCGGCAGCAGCTCCGTGGTGACCAGGTACGTGGACCCCCAGATGGCCGGCGCGAGGGCCGTCAGCGCGGAGTCGACAACGGTACGGCTGCTCTTCATCAGGCGACTGCCGAGTCGGTGGTTCCGAAGTAGCGGTCGCCGAAGTCGCCGATGCCCGGGATCATGAACGCGTTCTCGTTGAGGCGCTGCTCGATCGAGGACGTGACGATCTTGACGAGCGGGTACGCGGCGTGGACGGCCTCGATGCCCTCGGGGGAGGCGAGGAAGTTGACGAAGACGATGTTCCCCTCCTGCACGCCGGAGTCGAGGAGGACCTCGATGGCGGCCTTGGCGCTGCCGCCGGTGGCGAGCATCGGCTCCAGGAGCAGGACGTGCCGGTCGGCGATGTCCTCGGGGAAGTTCTTGTAGTACAGGTGCGGGAGCTTGGTGGTCTTGTCCCGCTGGATGAGCAGCTTGCCGACGGTGATGTCGGGGATGACCTGGCGCAGCTCGTCGAGCATCGAGTCGCCGGCCCGGACCACGGGCACGGCGCACAGCTGGGGGCCGAGTCTCAGGCCCTCGTACGTCTCTCCGACCGGCGTGATGGCCTCGTGCTGGTCGAACGGCAGCTGGTTGAGCGCCGATTCGAGCAGGAGGCGGATGATGCGCCGGGAGTAGAACACGAAGTCCGCGCGGGAGGCTCTGCGGTCACGGATGATCGTGTGCATGGCGCGGAGCTGGTTGGTCTGCGGCAGCGGGTGGACATTGTGGTGGCCGGTCGCCATGAGAAACCTGCTTCTCGTCGGTCGTGGAGACGTGCTGCGGCCGGGCCCGGGGCCCCGCGGGGCCCCGGGAACCGCAACCGTGTGGTCGGGTGCCGGGATCAGCCGTTGGCGATCTCGGCGAAGGCCTTCCGCGACTCGGCCACGAACTTCGCGACCTTGGCGCGGTCCTTGCGGCGGTCGTCGCCCTCCAGGAGGCTGTGGGCGTCGACGGCGGCGGGCTTGACGAAGCGGATCGCGTCGGCGACGTTCTCCGGGCTCAGGCCGCCCGCCATCATCAGGGGCTTGGGGGAACGGCGCACGAGCTCGGCGCTGACGTTCCAGTCGTGGGTGAGGCCGGTGGCGCCCTTGGCACCGGTGGCCGGGTTGAAGGTGTCGGTGATGAACATGTCCACGAACTCGGCGACCTCGTCGACGAACTGGAGGAGCTCCTCGGCGTTGTCCTCCTTCACGACCAGGCTCTTGAGCACGTAGAGGTCGGGGCGGTCGGCCTTGAGCTTGCGCAGCTGCTCCGGCTCGACGTCGCCGTGGAGCTGGACGGCCTTGACGCCCAGCTGCGTGGTGAACGCGCTGATCTCGTCGGCGTCCACCATGTAGCTGATGAGGACGCCCTCCTGGGGAGCCGTCAGGCCGGCGATGATCTCCGTGGCCGCGGCCTCGGAGATGTCGTCCTTGCCCGACGGGAGGCGGAGCGGGAAGCCGAACCAGTCGACGCCCTCCTCGGCCAGCATCTTGGCCTCCTCGGCGTCGATGATGCCGGCGACCTGCACCAGGTCCTTCACGTCACTCATGTGTGTTCCTTTGCGGAATGATCTGATGAATCAAACAGTTTGATGAATCAAACAGACTTGCGAGAGGCCGAGTGGACGTGTCCCGGTTTGACGGACTTCGGTACACGTCACGGGATGCTCACGAAAAGCCTCGTTGGTACCCATCTGTTGGTCAACGGGATCTATGTCAGATCCCGGTCAACCTTCTTCATTTCCCGGTCAGTTGTGGCCGAGACCCGCTCCGTCCCCGGCTCCCGGGCGAGTAGGCACTCCTCCAGGAAGGCCATGACCCGCAGGTGGTAGGAGCGGGAGGCCCAGCCCAGACTGGTGTTGTGTCCAGCATGGGGCTGGATGACCAGTTCTGTGGAGGCCCCGGTCAGCGGACTCAGCAGTTCCTCCAGCGCCGCGCCGTCATACCTCCACCACAGCTCCTGTTCGGCGAAGGTGAAGCGCACCGGGGCCCGTACGCCGGCGGCCACGGCGGGGTACATGTGCGGCCACAGCGGGGTCTCGCGGGCCTCCTCGGCGGGAACCGGGCACACCAGGCCGGTGCAGGCCCGGAAGGCCTCCGGCGGGTAGAAGCGCAGCGCGCCCCAGTGCCGGCGCCACTGGCCGGGGAAGTCCGTCCCGGGCAACTGCCCTGGCTCCACGGCGAAATGGCGCCCGACACCGCACAGGTCCACGCCCAGCGGCGCGGTCCGGCCCCGGGCGGCGGCCGCCGCGGACAGCGCGAGGCGGCCGCCATTGGAGTGCGCCACGAGGAAGAAGCCCGCGCCGGTCTCGTGCCCCCGGGCGTACCCGTCGAGGGCGGCGAGCAGGACGCCGGTCTGCCCGGCGAGGTCCAGCCCCCGGGGCAGCGGGTCCGCGGAGGCCCCGTAGCCGGGCCGGTCCAGGGCGAGGACGGCGAAGCCCAGCGAGGCGCCGAGCTCCAGCAGGGAGAAGCCGGGCCGCACCCGGCTGTCGAAGTAGCCCGCCCTCATCCCCGCCCCGTGCAGCGCCACCACCACGGCCCGCGGCACGGGGTCCGCGGGCAGCGCGAGCAGCCCGGACAGCGGGATCCCGTCCGCGTCGAGGACGACGGGCCGCACGGCGGTCATCCGCCGCTCACAGGCGGACGCCCGCGAGCTCGGGCAGCCGGACGCCGGAGTCCCACACCACGCGGAACGAGACGTGGCTCAGCCGCCAGCCGTCCGCCGTGCGCACGGCACGGGCCTCGGTGTGCCCGCCCACGTCGAAGTGGGCGGCCGGACCCGCGCCGGCGTGGTGGACGTGGGTGGTCACCTGCTGGGCCCGGACGACGGCCCGGTCTCCGTCGAGGGTGATGGAGTGGTTGGCGCTCACGTGGTGCGTGCGCGCCCACCGGCCCCGGGCCTCGCGCTGGAGGGCGGCGAAGGCCTCGACGCCCGTGCACACGCCGATCGGGAAGGCGAAGGTGGCGCCCTCGGTGAACAGCGTGGCGAACCGGGCCTCGTCCGGGCCGGTCCCGTCGAAGGTGTCCAGGGCGGTGACGTAGCGGTCGAACAGCTCCCGCAGCTCGGCGCGGTCGCGCAGGATCCGTATCTGGTCGCGCAGCTCCGCGATGTCGTCGTAGGTCGGTGGCATGGCCCTCTCCTGTGGGCGGACTCACGGGATACCGCGGTCTGGAGCGTCCGCCCGCGAACTCCTTGACCGGGCCGGCGACGGGGCCGGCCGTCCACGAGGGCCGCGGGGGGCCACGGCCCCGGGTGGTGTCCTGTCGGACCGGGCCGGATCCGGCCGGGCGCGGGTGGCGCGGCCGGATCGCGGCCGGATCAGGCCGGGCGCGTCCCGGCGGGGTTCTCCCGCCAGGTGCGCGCGCCGTGGAAGGCCCGGGGCTGCTGTGGGCAGCGCCAGCCCGCCAGGGTGGGCCCGCAGCCGGCCGTGCCGCCGTGCTGGCCCTCGTACGCCGCCGCCCGGGCCAGGACGACGGCGGTGAGCGCCGCCAGTTCCTCGGCGTCGGGCCGCCCCTTGACCACGTGGATGAGGCGGCCGGCCTCCGGATGCGTGTCCATGGACTGCTCCTCGTCTCGTGACCTCCCGCCGGCCTTCGGCGCGGCGGGTCTGACGTGCGTGCGGCGGGGATGGGGCGGGCCGGTCAGACCGTGGTGGTGCTCAGCTCGTCGACGGCCTGCGCCAGCCGCTCCGGCGTGTGCGTGCTGTGGACGCGGGCCCCCGGCAGGATGCGGCGGACCAGACCGCCGAGCACCCGGCCGGGGCCCACCTCCACGAACCGGTCCGCGCCCGAGGCGGCGAGCGTCTCCACCGCCCCGGTCCAGCGCACCGGGGTGGTGAGCTGGCAGCGCAGGGCGACCACGGCCTCGGCGGCCGTCGTCACCCACCCGCCGGTGACACCGGAGACCAGGGGTACGGCCGGGTCGCGGAACTCGGTCGCGATCAGCGTCTCGGTGAACTCCGCCTCGGCCTCGCCGAGCAGGCTGGAGTGGAACGGACCGCCGGTCCGCAGCCATTCCACCCGCGCCCCGGCCGCCCGGGCCTCCTGCGTCACCCGGGCCACCGCCTCGGCCTGCCCGGACACCACGGTCTGCCGGGGCTCGTTGTCCCCGGCCACCTCCACGACCTGGCCGGTGGCCGCCCGGGTCTCGGCGCACAGGCGCGTCAGGTCGGGGCGGCTCAGGCCGATGACCGCGGCCGTGGCGCTGCCGACCCGGTCCCCGACGGTCGCCACCAGTTCGCTGCGCAGCCGGACCAGCCACAGCGCCTCGGTCCACTCCAGGGCGCCCGCGGCCACCAGCGCCGCGTACTCGCCCAGGCTGTGGCCGGCCACCGCGTCCGGCTCCAGGCCCCGGCCGCGCAGCACCTCCAGTACGGCCATGCTGGTCAGGAAGGCGGCCGGCTGCGCGACCGTCGGGTCCTCCAGGTCCCGGGGGGACCCGTCGACGCACAGCCGGGACAGCGGGAAGCCGAGGAGGTCGTCGGCGGTGCGGTAGTAGGTGTCGGCGAGGTCCGGCCGCAGGGCGATCAGCTCCTTGCCCATACCGGCGCATTCGGAGCCCTGGCCCGGGAAGAGGAAGGCGGTGCGGGTCATCCGGTCACGTCCTTACTTGCGGTTCAACTGGCGAGGACCGTGTCGTTCGGTCCGGGGGCGGCGGCGCCGCACACGGTGTTGCCTGCGGCCAGCCAGGTGTCGGGCACCCACCTGACGTTGACGACCTTCGGGGGCTGTCCCTTGACCGCCACCGCGGCGGCGTGGGTGGTGTCCGCGGGAACGCCGACCATGGTCCAGCCCTCGGGGTGCCGGTCCAGTTCGGTGCCCAGGTAGTCCTCGGCGGGCGAGCGGCTCAACCCTGTCCCAAGCCCCTTGAGAAACGCTTCCTTGCGGGTCCAGATCTGCCCGAAGAGGTGCCGGCGCGTCTCCGCGGACCCGGCCTCGGCTATCTCGATCTGCTCGTCGGGGTGCAGCGCCTTGGAGCAGATGTCCACCGTCTCGGCGCCGGGGAGTTTCTCCACGTCAACGCCGAGCGGAACCGTTCCGACACCGACCATGGCCACTCCCCCGCTGTGCGAGAGCGAGTAGTGCAGGGGCGGCGGCGGGGGTGACAGCGCCGGGCGGCCGTGCGCCTCGCCGCAGCCGGGGCAGGGCTCGCGCATGAAGCGGACGTCCTGGGGCAGAGTGGCCGTGTAACGTCCGAGCAGCCGGCGCACGGCGACGTGCGCGGCGGCGTAGAGCATGCCGTCCGAGCGGCGGATGAAGGCGTCGGCGCGCTTGCGCTCCTCCGCGTCGAGTTCGCCGACCGCGAGGGCGTCGGCGTCCGGACCGGTCGGGCGGCGGATCAGCCAGAGGTCGACCCGGTCGGCGGAGAGGGTGAAGTCGGGCCGGTCCAGGCCCTGGTGGTTCACCACCGGGCGGGCGGCCGGCAGCAGAGCGGTAGTCGTCATGCCGGCACCGCTGCCCCGTGCAGGTGGGCCTCGGGGCCGAGCTGACCGGCGAGGCAGTCGATGAGCTCCTGGGCGCTGTTGGCGAGCAGCAGCCGCTGGAGGTTGACGTCGACTCCGAGCGTGGCTTCCATCCGGTACTGGAGTTCGATGCCGGAGATCGAGCCGATGCCGAGGCAGCCCATGGGGCGGCCCGTGGTGTCGACGAGGTGCGGTTCGATGCCGAGGATGCGCCCGAGCTCCTCGCGCACGTACTGCTCGAGGATCCGCGTGCGCTCGCGCAGGCCGGCGGTGGCCAGGACGGCCATGTCGGGCCGGGTCATGTGGACCAGGCCGTTGTCTGTTTCGTATGTCTGTGACATGTGAAGTGTGGTCATGATGCTTTCCTGGTCGAGGTGGGCACCGCGGGAGGGAGAGGGAGCTCCGGCGGTTCTCGGGACGGGTCGGTCGATGGGTGGGCGAGGCCGGCGAGGGCGACGCCCGCGCCGCCCAGGCCGACGGCGGTGACCAGCCAGAGCGCCGCGCTCCGGCCGGAGGCCGCGTACAGCGCGGACGTCAGCGCCGGGGTGAGCGCCGCGCCGAGCTGCACGGAGGTCTGGTAGAGCCCGCCGGCCGCCGCCTGGAGGCCGGAGGGGAGGGAGCCGGTCGCCTGGAGGTGCAGCGCCGTGAAGGCGAGCACGAAGGCGAGGCCGACGAGGGACATGGAGGGCAACAGTTCGACATACCGTGCCCCGCCCGCGCCGGAGCGCGGGTAGAGCGCGTATCCGGCCGGGGCGGCGAGCGCGCCGGCGGCCACGGCCCGCGCCGGCCCCAGCCGGGAGGCGATCCGCCCCGAGTGCAGGGCGGTCAGGGCCAGGGGCGCGCCGGCGGGCAGGAACCCGAGGGCCGTCTCCCACGAACTCCAGCCGCCGCGCCGCAGATCGAGCGCGGCCACCAGCAGGAAGCTCACGTACGAGCCGTTGAGCGCGGCCGCCCCCAGCGCCGAGCGCACCAGCGGCCCGTGCCCCAGCAGCGCGGTGTTCACGAGCGGCCGCGCGGAGGCCCGTTCGGCCCGTACGCAGACCAGCGCCGCCGCCGCGGCCGCGAGGGCGCCGCCCCACCACCGGCGGGCCAGGGCCTCCACCAGCCACAGCACGGCCGAGGTCAACGCGCCCCCGGCCACCACGGCGTGCCACCGCGCCCCGCCGCCGCCCGCCGGGGCGGGCTCCCGCGGAACGACCCGCAGCGCGACGGCGAACAGGGCCAGCGCGACGGGCGCCGGGAAGGCCAGGGTCCAGCGCCAGCCGGCCGCCCCGGTGAGCAGCCCGGACAGCAGCAGCCCGGAACAGAACCCGGCGGCCCCGAACAGCGTGTACACCGACACGGCCCGCCGCCGCGCCTCCCGTCCGGAGACGGAGGCCACGATGATGGCGAGCCCGGTGGGCGCGGTCAGCGCGACGCAGAAACCTTTCACCACCCGGGTGGCGACGAGCAGGTCCAGCCGGTCGGTCAGCGCGCCGCCGAGCGAGGCGGCGGCGAAGAGGAGCAGCGCGAGGAGGAAGACCCGCCGCCGCCCGAACCACTCCACCAGCCGCCCGCCGAGCAGCACCGACCCGGCGAACCCGGCGGCGAAGCCGGTGACGATCCACTGCACCCGGGTGACGGAAGACCCCAGCCCGCTGCCGACGGCCGGCAGCGCCACCAGGGTCGCGGACACCTCCAGGGCGTCCACCAACATGTTCGCGGCAAGCACGGCCACCAGAGCCCAACGGGCCCCGGCCCGGGCGCCGGAGGCAATGCTCATCGGGGAGTACACACTCGCATTCGAAAGAAGGGGGCGGGGCCGCCCGGGGAGGGATCCCCGGCCGGCCCCGCCCACCGCCGGCGTGGCGGCGTGGGATACACACGCCGACGGAGTCGAAGGGGACACGGTGTCCGCTGCGGGGCGGGGAGGAGCACCGCGCAGCGGCGGCGTCAGCCCAGCAGCGTGCCACCCGTGGCATCCACGAACGACCCGGTGATCCAGCGGGCCTCGTCGGTGGCGAGGAACGCCACCACGTCCGCGACGTCCTCAGGCTCACCGATCCGCCCGAACGCCGACAGCCCCGCCATCTGCTCCACCGCCTCGGGGATGTCGAACACCGGGTTCCCGTTCCGGGTGATCCCCGGCGCGACCGAGTTGATGGTGATCCGGCGCGGCCCGAGCGCCTTCGCGAAGTGCAGCGCGAGCTGTTCCAGCGCGCCCTTGCTCATCGCGTACGCGATCTCGTCCGGGTTGGCGAACCGCGTCAGGCCGGACGAGATGTTGATGATCCGGCCGCCGTCCGGCATGTTCCGCAACGCCCGCTGGATCAGGAAGAACGGCGCCTTCGCGTTGACGGCGAAGATCCGGTCGAACTGCTCCGGCGTGACCTCGTCCGCCGAGACCCCGCCCATCACCCCGGCGTTGTTCACCAGGATGTGCAGGTCGGTGGAGCCGGTCCGCTCCCGCAGGTCCTCCTCCAGCACGGCGAACAGGCCGTCCACGTCACCGTCGACACCCAGCTCTCCCCGTACCGCGAAGGCCCGCCCGCCGTCCTTCTCCACCGAGGTGACGACCTCACGCGCCGCCGCCTCGTCCCGGTGGTAGTGGACGGCGACGAGCGCGCCCTCCTGGGCGAGCCGGATCGCGGCCGCCCGGCCCATGCCCCGGCTCGACCCGGTGACCAGCGCGGTCCGGCCGGTGAGCCGCTCCGCGCCGACGCCCCGCCGGACCCCGGCGAGGGCCTGCGGCGCGGCGGCCGTACGGGCCGGCTCCGAAGCGGGGACGGCGGCGACGGCCGGAGCGCGGGATTCCCGCACCCCCGCGCCCCCGCCCGCACCGGTGCCCCCGGCTCCGAACCACCGCGCGAGCGCCTCGTCCAGCGCCCCCGCCTCCGGCCCGTCGGCCCAGACCACGTACCCGTCGGGCCGCACGAGCACCGCACCCTCAGGCACATCAGCCACACCGGACGCACCCGCCCCGCCGGTCACCGACACCGCCGGCACGACCCGGACCCGGTCGCCCCAGGCCCCCGCAGTCTGCGCGAGCTCCGCCCGCCGCGCCTCCTCGCCCGGCGGCAGGAGCAGCAGCCCCCGCCCCGGCCGCAGCAGCCCCAGCGTGGTGGTGCTCCCCTCGGCGGTGGTGACCTCCCAGGCCGGCACGCGCGAGCCGGCCGGGCCGTGGCCGTCCTCCCCCACGTCGTGGCGGACGGACAGCCCCGAGACCAGCCCCGCCAGGTGCGTCCGTACGTTCTCACTGGCGCTCAGCTCCGCGAACACCTCCCGCACCGCGTCCACTTCGGGCCCCCCGAGCAGCAGCAGCGCCTGGGTCCTGACGTTGCTCTGGACGGCCTGCCCGACCGCGTGCCGCTCCACGTGGTACGTGTCCAGCAGCGCGTCGGTGCCGTGCCCGGCGATCCGGGCGCCCAGCTTCCAGCCGAGGTTGAAGGCGTCCTGCAGCCCGAGGTTGAGGGCCTGGCCGCCGATCGGCATCTGCTGGTGCGCCGCGTCCCCGGCGAGCAGCAGCCGGCCCCGCCGGTACTCGGAGGCCTGCCGGGAGGCGTCGCCGAACGAGTTCACCCACAGCGGGGTGCCGCCGCCGATGTCCTCGCCGGTGATGCGCTTCCAGCTGTCGGCGACCTCCTCGAACGAGGGCTGCCCGGGCCGGGGCCGCGCCCCGAACTCGTGCACCATCACCCGGGTCACCCCGTCGGGCCGGCGGGCGGCGATGACGAGACCGCCCTCCCGGCGCTCGAAGCGGCGGTTCGGGATGTCGATGCCGGCGACGTCCGCGCGCAGCAGCTCGCGTTCGGCGTCGGTGCCGGGGAAGTCGAAGCCGCCCAGCCGGCGGACGGCGCTGTTCTCGCCGTCGCAGCCGACGACGTACGCGGCCCGCAGGGACAGCGTTCCGCCCTCGGTGCGCACGGTGGCGACCACGCCGTCCCGCGTCTGGGACAGTCCGGTCAGCTCGTGGCCGCGCCGGATGTCCGCGCCCAGGTCGGCGGCCCATTCCCCGAGGACTTCCTCCAGGCGGGTCTGGGCCACCTTCCACTGCCCCGGGTAGGGGCCGGGCAGGCCGAGGTCGAGGGGGATGCCCCCGAAGTGTCCGGCGCTGTCGTGCGGTACCTCGCCGATCGGCTCCAGCAGGCCTCGGCTGTCGAGGATCTCCATGGTGCGGGCGTGCAGGGTGGACGCCCGCGATTCGGAGGTGGGGGCGGTGAGCGTGTCGAGCACCACCACGTCCGTGCCCGCCAGCCGGAGTTCTCCGGCGAGCAGCAGTCCGACGGGGCCCGCGCCGACCACGATCACCTGGCTCTCGGTGAGGTCCTGATCGATGGCCATGGGCGTACTCCCTTTCTGTGGGCGGGGTGGGGGCGGAAGAGGTGGTGGCGCAGGCCCGGAGCCGCGGCCCTCGCGGAGGTGCCGCGGCTCCGGCCGGTCCGGGCGGCTCAGGCGTCGACCGTGACCTTGAGGCTCGCGTTGACGGCCTCGACGAGCGAGCGCGGGGTGGTGTGGTCGGCGAAGATGTCGTCGTCCAGCGTGATGTCGAACTCGCGCTCGATCCGGCTGCCGGTCTCGAGCAGCGCCAGCGACTCGTAGCCCAGCGACTCGAAGTCGGTGTCGAGGATGTCGCCGTCGAGGTCGATCTCCTCGTCGGCTCCGGCGCCGTCCAGGAGGATGCGCTTGAGGTCGGCGAAGGTGAATTCCTGCTTGGACACGTGGGGTCCCTTCATCGGTGTACCGCACCGGTGTTTCCGGCTGCGGGAGTTCGGTGCGGGGCATGGGGAGCGCCCGTTCCCGCCCGGGGAAGGGGGCGGGGACGGGCGCGGGCCGGGAGGACGGGGCCGCTCAGTCGAGCGCGCGCAGCACCACCGCGGAGTTGAAGCCGCCGCGGCCGCGCGCGAGGACGAGCGCGGTGCGCACCGACGCCGTCCGCGGCCGGAGGGCCACCAGGTCGATGTCGTACGCGGGCGAGAGCTCCACGTTGGTGGTCGGCGGGATCAGTCCCTCCCGCATGGAGAGGACCGCGGAGACCACGTCGACGGGGGCTCCGCCCGCCCCGATCCGGCCGGTCGTCGTCTTGGGCGCGGTGACCGGCACGCCGAGCGGGCCGAAGACCGCGGTGATGGCCTCGGCCTCCTCCCGGTCGAGCCGCGGCACGCCCGCCCCGTCGGCGAAGACCACGTCGACCTCGGCCGGATGGCAGCCGGCGTCGGCGAGCGCCGTCAGGGCGGCCCGGCGCAGACCGGGTTCGCGGCCGCTGCCGGGCCGGGGGTCGAGCGTGGCACCGTATCCGGCGAACTCGGCGTAGGCGTCCCGTGCCCCGCGGGCGACCGCGCCCTCCTCGTCCTCCAGGATGATCAGCGCGCCGCCCTCGCCCGGGACGTAGCCGCGGGCGGCCTCGTCGAAGGGCAGGTAGGCCCGTTCGGGTTCGTCGCTGGTGGACAGGTCGCCCCCGGCGAGGTGCGCGGCCCAGCCGAGCGAGCAGATCGGGGCGTCGAAGCCGCCGGCGGCGATCAGCCGGCTGCCCTTGCGCAGCCGGCGCCGCGCCTGGGCGAGGGCGTCGAGCCCGCCGGCCTGGTCGCCGACGAGGACCCCGGTGGGCCCGCGCAGGTCGTTGCGGACGGCGATCTGGCCGGTGTTCACCGCGTAGAACCAGGCGAACGACTGGTACGCGCTGACGTGCTTGGGCCCCTGGCTCCAGAACTTGCGCAGTTCCTTCTCGCCGAACTCGGCGCCCCCGGAGCCGGCCGCGGTGACCACGCCCATGTCGCAGGGGTGGAGGTCCCCCGGGTCCAGGCCCGCGTCCTCGAACGCGCAGTCCGTGGCGACGAGGGCGAGCTGCGTCACCCGGTCGGTCTGGGGGACGAGCCGGCCCGGGAGGTGCTGGGCGGGCTCGAAGCCGTGGATCTCCCCGGCCAGGCGCGCGGGGTAGGAGGAGGCGTCGAAGCGGGTGACGGGACCGATGGCGTTCTTGCCGATCCGGGTCGCCGCCCAGAAGTCCTCCACCCCCAGGCCGCTGGGGGCGGCCACGCCGATGCCCGTGACCAGGGTTCGGGCGCTCATGCGGTCCTCCTGTCGGGCCGGGCCAGCACCATCGCGCTCTGGAACCCGCCGAACCCGCTGCTGACCGTGAGGACGGCATCGGTGCGGTGCTCCCGCGCGACGAGCGGGACGTAGTCGAGGTCGCACTGGGGGTCCCGGGTGCGCAGGTTCGCGGTCGGCGGCACGAGGTGGTGGCGCATCGCGAGGACGGACGCGGCGATCTCGATGGAGCCGACGGAACCCAGCGAGTGCCCGATCATCGACTTGACCGAGCTCACCGGGGTGCGGTGGGCGTACGGGCCGAGCGCCAGCTTGTAGGCGGCCGTCTCGTGGGCGTCGTTCTGCCGGGTGCCGGAGCCGTGGGCGTTGACGTAGTCGAGGTCGGACGGGTTCAGGTGCGCCTCGTCGAGCGCCACCGTGATGGCCTCGGCCAGTTCGCGGCCGTCGGGACGCAGTCCCGTCATGTGGAAGGCGCTGGAACGGGAGGCGTGGCCGGCGACCTCCGCGTAGACGGTCGCGCCGCGGCGGCGGGCCGCCTCCAGTTCCTCCAGGACGAACACGGCGGCGCCCTCGCCGAGGACGAAGCCCCGGCGGGTGGCGTCGAAGGGCCGGGAGGCCCGCGCCGGATCGTCGTTGAGGCTGGTCGTCGCCTTGACCGCGTCGAAGCACGCCAGGGTGAGGGGCGTGATCGGGGCGTCGGTGGCGCCGGTGACCATGACGTCGGCGCTGCCCTCGCGGATGAGGTCGACGGCGTGCGCCACCGAGTCGATGCCGGAGGTGCAGCCGGTGGAGACCACCGTGGCGGGGCCTTCGGCGCCGACGGCCCAGGCCACTTCGGTGGCGAAGGAGCCGGGCACGAAGTGGTCGTAGAGGTCGGCGGGGGCGCGCATGTGGTCCACCGCCGCGAGCCGGCCGTGGTCGGTGGCCGTCCGGTAGGCCTTGTCGAGGCTGGAGACCGCGCCCACGCCGGTGCCGATGCTGACGCCGGTGCGGTAGGGGTCGAGCGCGGCGAAGTCGAGGCCGCTGTCGGCGACCGCCTCGCGCGCCGCGACCACGCCGAACTGGGCGGCGCGGTCCATGCGGCGGATCTCCTCGTCGGTCAGCCCGTGGAGCTCCGGCAGGAAGTCGGCCTCGGCCGCCACCCGGGAGCGGAAGGGGGAGGCGTCGAAGTGGGTGATCTCGCGCGTGGCCGTGCGCCCCGAGCTCAGCAGTTCCCAGAACTCCCGGACACCGATGCCGCCCGGCGCCAGCACCCCGATGCCCGTGATGACTACCCGGCGGCCCACGGTCGGTGCCCTCCCGTCATCTCTGCGGTCGCGGACATCACTCCGTCGCCGTCCAGTCGTAGAAGCGGGTCGCCATCGCGTCGGCCGGGGAGCGCCAGGTCTCCGGGTCGTACGGCTGGATGAAGGGCTGGAGGTCGTAGCTGATGCGCATGAACCGCGGGTCGTTGCGGGACTGCTCGATGCGCTCGCCGCCGTCGTCCTCGGCGAAGTCCTGGAGGTGGAAGTAGAGCCCGTTGTACGAGAACAGGCGCCGGCGGAGCGTGCCCATGCGCTCCGGCATGTCGGTGCGGTCGAACTCGGCGAAGATCTTGGCCACCTCGGCGCTCGAATGGACGTCCATCCGCGCCACGATCAGGTTGCTGTGCATTGTTTCCACTCTCTCCGGGAATCGGCGGGGTCGGCGGGCCGGCGGTCAGCGGGAGGCCGGGCCGTACAGGCGGATGAAGTCGTCTACTCCGTCGGCGATGAGCGCGTCCTCCTCCGCGCGCCCGAGCGGCAGCGCGCCGTGGAAGGAGCGCTGCACGACGGACGAGGGGACCAGCAGGATGAAGCGCTCCGCGGCCTGGTCGGCGTCGGCGATGTCGAGCAGGCCGCGGGCGGCGACCTGCTGGAGGCGGCGGGCCAGTTCGCGCCGGGCCTGGCGGGGGCCGGTGGCCTGCCACTTGTCGACGGCCTGGGCGGGCAGGTGGGTGACCTCGGCGCTGATGTGCCGGACGATCGCGAAGTGTTCGCGGAAGGCCTCCAGCGGCGCCAGCCAGGCCCGGCCGAGCGCGATCAGGTCCTCGCGGAGGTCGTGGATCTCGGCGAGGTAGCTCTCGGCGACGGCCGCGAGGGAGGCGGCGACGGAGGCGGAGCTGTCCAGGAGGACGCCCAGCAGCAGTTGCTCGTGGTCGGGGAAGTGCCGGCCGACGGCGGCCGTCGGGAGCCCGGCCTCGGCGGCGGTGGCCTCGGCGGTGCAGTGCCTCCAGCCCTCGCGGGCGAGGACGGTCCGGGCCGCCCGGACGATGTCGCTTCGCTCCCCGTCGGGGCCGGCCTGGCCGGCTCCGGGCCCTGCGGGGGCGCGCTCGATCGTTGCTTGCGGCGTTGCCATGTGTGGTTCCTCCGGTTGACGTGCTCGTCCGGCCGTCGGATGCGTCGGCCTCAGGGGGTGCCGGTCGCCGGGGCCCCGGTCGTCAGGGGGTCCCGAACCAGCGCTCGAGCGCCATCGGCAGGTCGTGGTGGCTGCCGGGCGCGGCCCATGCCACGTATCCGTCGGGCCGGATCAGTAGGGCGGTGGTGTCGTGCAGTCCGTCGGCGGCCCCGCGCGGCCGGGCGGTCACGGTGTCGACCCGTTCCGCCCAGGCGGCGGCACGTCCGCGCAGCCGCGGGTTGTCCGCCAGGTCGAGGAGCACCCCGCGGCCGGGGCGCAGCAGTTCGGTGCTGGAGGTGGTGCCGTCGGCCGCGGCCAGCTCCAGGTGGGGCATGCGCCGGCCGAGCAGCGGGTGGGAGCCCTTGCCGACCTCGTAGGTGATCTCCAGGCCGGTGACCATGGCGGCGAGGTGGCGGGCCACGTCCTCGTACGCCATGAGTGCGCGCAGCGAGTCCCGCAGCGGCTGCACCTCGGCGCCGCTGAGGAAGAGCAGCCCCTGGGCGCGGGTGTTCATCAGCAGCCGCCGGCCGACCGCGTGCCGTTCGGTGTGGTAGGTGTCGAGCAGGCCCAGCGGGGCCCGTCCCTGCACCACGGAGGCGAGTTTCCAGCCGAGGTTGAAGGCGTCCTGGATGCCGGTGTTCATGCCCTGTCCGCCGGCGGGCAGGTGGATGTGGGCGGCGTCGCCGGCCAGCAGGACGCGGCCGCGCCGGTACTCGGTGACCTGCCGGGCGGCGTCACCGAAGGCGCTGACCCACACCGGTTCGGCGGCCGAGATGTCCTCGCCGGTGAGCCGCTGCCAGGCGGCGGCGACCTCGTCGAAGGAGGGCGCGCTCTCGCGCCGCCGCGGGGGCGTGCCGCGTTCGCAGACCACGATGCGGGTGGTGCCGCCGGGCAGCGGGCCGACCATGACCATGCCGCCGGGGAGGGTCTCGCCGATCATCCGGGGCTTGAGCTCGATGCCCTTGATGTCGGCGAGGAACATCTCCATGGTGGCCGGGGTGCCGGGGAAGTCGAAGCCGGCGGCCTTGCGCACGGTGCTGCGCCCGCCGTCGCAGCCCACCAGCCAGGAGGCGCGCAGGGTCCGCGTGGCGGCGCCGGGGCCGCGGACCTCCACGTCGACGCCCTCGCCGTCGTCGTGGAGGGAGAGGACGTCCCAGCCGCGCCGGATGTCGGCGCCCAGGCCGGTGGCCCACTCCTCCAGATGCGTTTCGGTGACCGACTGCGGCACGGTCTTGGCCGCCTGGCAGGCGCCGTCGAGCACACCGAAGTCGAGGGGCAGCCCGCCGAAGTGGCCCAGCGTGCTGCGCTCGATGTCGCCGAAGCGGGCGAGGATGCCGCGCTGGTCGAAGGTCTCCAGCGTGCGCGTGGTGAAGCCGAGGCCGCGCGATTCTCCCGTACGCCGCTCCAGGCGTTCCAGGACGACGACGGCGACTCCCGCCAGCCGCAGTTCACCGGCGAGCATCAGGCCCGCGGGACCCGCGCCGACGACGATCACAGGGGCGTCCATCACGTCTCCTTGAATTCGCCTCCGGAGACAGTGCACCGGATCTTGACTACAAGGTTCTTCGGGCGCGAGCGGCCGTTCAATGGCGTGGGGTTCAGGAGTCGGTCAGGTTCCACAAGGGCCGGTCCGCTGCTTCGCGAACCGGCCAAGGGAATGTCAAACCGCGGTCAGACTCCTCGATCCGGGTCCTACCGGATCGAGTGCGGACCGCTGTGGAAGATCGTGCGGGGGAAGACCGTTTCAGGTGCGCGCGGCCGCCCGGCGGTCGAAGCAGGTCCGCACGTCGGTCTCGTTGTAGTAGGTACGGCCCGCGCGCCGGCGCCGGCGCCAGCGCTGCTCGCTGGCCAGCCGGTAGACGGTGCCGGTCGGCGTGTGCCACAGGCGGGCGATGTCGGCTGCGGTGAGCCAGCGTTCGGTGGGCGCGGCCGCCGGGGCGGCGCCGGCTCGGCCGGAGTCCATGGTGTCGCTGAGCTCGCTCCACTGGTCGCTGGTCCAGCGGTGCGCCGGGTCGGCGTCGCACACGACCGCCTGGCCGCTGTCGCGTCCGGTGTCCCGGTCGGCGGTGCGGACGGCGACGGTGAGGGAGCCGGAGCAGCCGGATTCGGGGCAGGCGCCGAGGCGGATGCTGCGGGCGCGGTCGGGGAAGGCGGCGCGGCGTCCGGCACGCACCAGGCGGGCCGTCTCCTCGGTGGCCTCGGCGGCGGCGGGGTGGGCGGCGAGCCAGTCCCCGTTGCGGCGCAGGAAGGCGGTGAGCGCGGCGACGGTGCGCGGCGGGGAGGCGAAGCCGCGCTCCTGCGCGACCAGTCCGCTCCAGGAGCCCAGTACGGAGACCATCCTGGCCCGTACGTCGGCGGCGGCCCCGTTGAAGGGCAGTCCGGGCAGGTCGCCGCCGGTGGTGCGCTCGCGCAGGCTGCCGGGCGCGGCGCCGGCCAGCATCCTGCCGCACTCCTCGTAGAGGTGCGCGAGTTCGGCCAGCCCCGCGTCGAGGTGTTCCCGGCAGGGCCGGCACAGCCGCCCGACCTCGGCCGTGCGCCGGCGGGAGCGCCCGTCGGCGGTCCGGCGGCGGCAGCCCTCCCCCTGGCACGGTGCCGTCACTGCCATGGTCTTCCCCCCTCGGCTCATCGCGGTGCGGACGGGTTCAGCCCTGGCCGAACCGGAAGCCGACGCCGCGGATGGTGATGATCCAGTTGGCGCCGATCTTGTTGCGGAGCGTGCTCACGTGCGTGTCGACGGTGCGGCGGGACCAGGAGTCCCCCCAGACCTGCTGCATCAGCATCTTGCGCGGGATGACCGTGTCGGGGTGCGAGGCGAGGAGGTAGAGCATGTCGAACTCCTTGCGGGTGGTCTCGACGGGCTCCCCGTTCAGGGTCACCTCCCGGGTGCCCGCGTCGATGCGTAGCGGCCCGCAGGTGATCGTGGCCGCCGCGGGCCTCGACGGCCGGGCGCGGCGCATGACCGCCTCCATACGGGCCATCAGCTCGCGGAAGCCGTAGGGCTTGACGAGGTAGTCGTCCGCCCCGGCCTGCAGGCCCAGCACCCGGTCCAGCTCGCTGCCGCGGGCGGTGACCGCGATGACGGGGATCTCGTGGGCGGCGCGGATGCCCCGGCAGACCTCCAGTCCGTCGAGGTCGGGGAGTTCCAGGTCGAGCAGGACCAGGTCGGCGTCGGCGTAGCCGCGCAGCGCCTCGCTCCCGGTGCCGACGATGTCCACTTCGTGTCCGTGCCGGCGCAGACCGCGCGCCAGCGTCTCGGCCTCCATCGCGTTGCTCTCCACGATGAGGACCCGCCACAGGGCCGACTGGGCCGGCGCGTGCGGTGGCACCCTCAGTCCCTCGGCCGGTAGGAACCCACCGTTCGCCCCCGCGGCGGTTGTATGAGGTTCCAGTACAGCGAACGTCCGCTGGTTCATCTGCCCCCCTCCCTCAAGCTCAGTCGAGCCAACGTCAACGAAGATACAAACCGCTTCGTCGGTTTGTCAAAGCCCGCAAATCGCGGCAAGGTTCGCGATAAGTGGATCGAATCAGGCCACAGCGGGGCAGGAATCGCCGTTGATCAAGCCATCAGAGGCGCCCGGCGCCCTCTTCCCATACCAACGGGGCGGTTTAATAATAGAAGGAAACTGATACAGGAGCTATGCGTGATGAAACAAGAACGCGCCGTCCGAACCCGTCAAGCACTGCTCGAGTCAGCGGCCACGGTGTTCGGACGGCGCGGGTACGCAGAGGCGACGCTGAACATGATCAGCGTCGGCGCCGGAGTGAGCCCGGGCGCGCTCCACTTCCACTTCGAGAACAAGGCGGCCGTCGCGCAGGCCGTCGAGGCCGCCGGGGCCCGGACCCTGCGCGCGGTCACCCGTGAGGTGTACACGCGGCGGACGTCGGCCCTCCAGGCCCTGGCGGACAGCTCCCAGGCGCTCGCCGGGCTGCTGCTGTCCGACGTCGTGGCCCGGGCCGCCTTCCAGCTCAACCGGGAGCCGGCCTATCCGTCGTCCTTCGCCCTGCCCAGGGAGTGGCACGACTACGTGTACCGGCTGCTCGTCGAGGCCGCGGAGGAGGGCGCCCTGCTGCCCGGGCTCAACCACCGCAACGTCGCGACGACGGTGGTGGCGGCCACCCTCGGCTTCGAGGCCCTCGGCCGGGACGACCCCCAGTGGCTCGCCCCCCGTACGCTGGCCGGGTTCTGGCGGGTGGTCATGCCCTGTCTGGCCGCGCCCGCCGTGCTGCGCGAACTCGACACGGCCGGGCGCGGCAGCTGACGCGCCCGTGGCCCGCCGCCGCACACCGCGGCGGCGGGCCACGGACCCGCCCGGGCGACCCGCGGGACGACAACGGGACCCTACGGCCTCACACCGACCGCAGCGCCCTGACCGGCTCCCCCGCGTACTCCCCCGCAGGCCCCAGCACGGCCCTGCTCTCCTTCCCCAGCAGCTCGCGCACGTACCGGCGCGCCCGCCCCAGGTCGGCGCCGGGCCCCAGCACCTGCTCCACCGCCCTCTCGTCCAGCAGGACGTCGTTGCGGCACACCAGGTTCACCCCGCCCGGATCCGGCTCCACCGACCACTCCCCGGCGTGCGCCGCGAGCAGCGGGTGCGGCCGGGGCCGCTTGAAGACGATGCGCCCGGCCGCCGGGAAACACACCCGCACCTCCTCCACCGGGTACGAGGAGCCGTCCTCGGCCAGGCTCACCAGCCGGACGCGCTGCACCCCGGGCCGGTCCTCCACCACCTCGGCCTGCGCGACGTGCGCCACCCGGCCGGGCCAGGAGCCCGCCTCGTAGAGGAAGGCGTGGACAGGCTCGGCGGGCCCCTGGATCCGTACGGACTCCTCGAAGGACAACAGCAGCCCCTCCAGCCGCCGCCACCGCTCGGCGACGGCCCGCAGCCCGTCGGCCGCCGCCCGCCCCCGCGCCCCGGCCTCGGCGAGGACCCGTTCCGTCCCGGGGCCGTCCGCGACGGTGAGGTCCTGCTCCAGGAGCAGCCGCGACCAGCCCGGTGCCAGTTCCTCCACGCGCCAGCTGCCGGCCGCCCCCGTCACGGGGCCGGCGGGCCGCTCCTCGCGGAAGTCCACGCGCCGCCGCCCGGCGTCCAGGGCCCGCCGCCACAGCGACCGCCCGGCCCGCCCGTCCGTTCCCGCCCAGTGGGAGTACCGCTCGACGGTGCCGTCGAAGTCCAGCCGTTCGGTGTGGACGGTGTCCGGCAGGAACAGCGGCCACGGCGCGGTGTCGGCCACCAGGGCGTACAGGGCCGCGGCCGGCGCGGCCGCGTCGACCGCGTACGACAGCCGGTGCACTCGCTCGACTGACATCGGGCACCCCTCTCTCGGCTCTTGCCACAGATCCTGTCGCGGTCCGCCGGAGTCCGGACGGAACGCCGCTGGAGCCTCAGACCGCGGCCCGGCTGCCCAGGACGCGGTTGACCAGCTCGAGGAAGCGCCGGGGGGTGTCGCCCAGTTCGAGGAGCTCCCCGTCGAGGAGGACGTCGAACTTGCGCTCGATGGAGCCGGTGGTCTGCAGGACGGACAGCGAGTCGTAGCCGAGCTCGTCCCAGTAGAGGTCCTGGACCTCCTCGGTCAGCTCGACGCACTCCTCCTCGCCTCCCCAGAACCGCAGGATGCGGGTCAGGTCGGTGAGTTCCAGCCGGTGCATGGTGTGCCTCTCTCCTGGTCCGCCGGCGTGGCGACGCATACCGGGTCGCCAGGAGCCTGGCCGAGGGTTCTGGAGGGACGCTCACACCGGGCCCCAGCCGCGCTGGAGCCCCGCCACCGCACCGCCCGGCCGTCCGGCCGTCCCCTGATATACCTATGCGGCGTACAGATCGAAGGTGGAGCTGCGACGCGGTCCCGCGACCACGTCCAGCGCGGGGTCCACCCGCAGCATCGCCTGGTGCAGGCGCTGGAGCTGCTGCGAGGGCTCCACCCCCAGCTCGCCGATCAGCCGGGCGCGGAGCCGGCGGTAGACGTCCAGGGCGGTCGCCTGCCGGCCCGAGCGGTAGAGGGCCACCATGGCCTGCGAGTGCAGGCCCTCGTGTTGCGGGTTGCGGGCCATCAGCTCGGTGAGCTCCGCGAGGAGTTCGGTGTGCCGGCCCAGCCGGAGGTCGACGTCGATGCGCCGCTCGGTGGTCACGAGCCGGCTCTCGGCGAGCCGCAGCACCTCGATCTCCAGGATCGGCCCGACCCGTACGTCGACCAGGGCGGGGCCCTGCCACAGGTCGAGCGCCTTGCGCAGCAGGTCCGCTGCGCGCTCGTCGTCGCCCTCGTCGAAGGCGTTCTGACCGGCGGCCGCAAGGGCCTCGTAGCTGTGGACGTCCACAGACTCCTGCGGGATCTGGAGCAGGTAGCCCCCGTGCCGCGTCGCGAGCACGTCCTTGGCCGTGCCCGGTGCTCCCGGCCCCATGGCCGTGCCCAGCCTGCGGCGCAGCTGGAGGATGTACGTCTGCAGGGTGGTGAGCGCGCTCTCGGGCAGTTTGGTGCCCCAGATCTCCTCCATGAGGGTCGGTACGGGCATCACCCGGCCCGGGTAGAGCGCGAGAAGCGCCAGGATCTGACGCGGCTTGCCCGCCGTAGGAACGATCGATGCCCCGTTGACCTCGGCACTCAACGGACCCAGAACCTGAATCTCCACGGTCTCCCCGTCTCCCCTCCACATTTCGTCGAGATACCCTCGGTTATCAGTATTCGACCCGATGACGGTAAGCCAGCCCAGGGCAACATCACCGGGCACTCAAGCCGACGTCGAGCGGACCTCCGAAACGGGCGAACAGACGACGGATTCCCAGCACAAGATTCCGACAGGACGTCAAACCCCGTGCTCAGCCCATGGATCGGGCTCGTCACATCTGTTCCGATTCCCGGCTGTGCAAAATGCGTCTCAGGTTTTCCGGCAGCTTCTGCAAAAGACCTGACAAAGATTTCTCATATCAGCTGCCGGTTTTGCGCTCCTTCGGGATCAGCCGACGCGGGCGAGCCGCTTGCGCGCGGTCTCGGGGGATTCCGCCGGGCTCTCGGGGCTGCTCATCAGGATCGAGCGCTGCAGGCTGCGCAGGGCGGCGGACGGCTCGATGCCGAGCTCGCGGACCAGGGTGGCGCGCAGCCGCTGGTAGACGCTGAGCGCCTCGCCGCGTCGGCCCGAGCGGTGCAGGGCGAGCATGAACTGCCCGTGCAGGTTCTCGTGGATGCGGTAGCGGCTCGCCAGCACGGTCAGCTCCGCGAGCAGCTCGCGGTGCCGGCCGAGCCGGAGGTCGGCCTCGATGCGCTGGTCGAGCGCGCACAGCCGGGTCTCTTCCAGCCGCCGCGTCTCCATGTCCAGCTGCACGCCGCCGTCGACGTCGGCGAAGGCCGAGCCCGACCACAGGGCGAGGGCCTCGCGCAGCAGCCGCGCCGCCGTGGGGAAGTCCCCCGCGTCCATGGCCCGGTAGCCCATTCCGGCCAGCCGGTCGAATTCGCGGACGTCACTGGTGCCGCCGCCGCTGTTGAGCATGTAACCGCCGGGCAGCGTCACGAGCACGTCCTTGGCGGTGCGCGACCCGTCGGTGCCCTCGAGCGCGGTGCCGATGAGGCCGCGCAGCTGGAGCACGTACGTCTGGAGCGTGGTCCGGGCGCTGCGCGGCGGCTCGTTGCCCCACAGCTCCTCGATGAGCGCGGCCACCGGCACCACCTGGTCCGCGTGGAGCGCGAGCAGCGCCAGCACCTGGCGGGGCTTGGCGGCGGTGGGAGTGATCGAGACCCCGTTCTCCCGCACGGTCAGTGCGCCCAGTACATCGATGTCCACGCCGTACTCCCCTGCTTCGTCCTTGGATGAACCCTCGAAGTTCGCTGGAACGAGCAAAAAACAGCTGAGCCGGTTTGTCAATACCAAACCGGCTGTTCCGTTTTTTGCTTGCGGACGCTCTATCAACCCCTTAAA
Source organism: Streptomyces katrae (assembly GCF_002028425.1). Classification (GTDB taxonomy): domain Bacteria; phylum Actinomycetota; class Actinomycetes; order Streptomycetales; family Streptomycetaceae; genus Streptomyces; species Streptomyces katrae_A. The sequence goes on from NZ_CP020043.1 coordinate 328,140, forward strand.
ACAGCCTCTGAACTGCACGTTCAATGGTCTGACGATGATCCAGAAGGCCTCAGGGCCGCCCTCAGGGGCCAGACAGCCCCTGTAGATCCCTCCTCCAAACGAGGGGAAACGGCCGAAAATTGACCAACTAGTTGGCTGATTCCCGCCCCACCGGGCCTGTCGCGCTCCGCCGGGCGGGCCCCATCCAAGGCCCCCCAGGCCCGGCAGTACGGAATTAGCAGGACTAGACAAACCGCTCTCCCGGTTTGCTCACGTGGTCCATCGATAGGCGGACGGCAGAGCGGTGGCCGAGCGCCGCTGGAGCGTGACTCGATGCCAGGGGGGCGAGGGCCTCCCCCGCACCGGGAACCCCTCGCGACATCCGGGCTCCGGACGGCCTGCTGTCGACCCCTCTTGCCGGGCGGCCCGCCCGCCCCCACGAGGTGGCCCAGAGGGCACCTTTTGGCCGATTCCCGTATGTCCACATGTCGGACGAACCCTCTCCGGGGCACCGCCACCTCCCGGGAGCTTCACGTTGGCGAATCATCCCGGCGACTCCCAGACGCAGCCAGAGCCCCTCTCCCCATTTCTCCCCCGGGCACGAGCGGGTACCCCACGGGACCGGCCAAAGCGCATGAACTGGCAGATATCGGCCGCGTTCGGCAGCCACCAGCCCCCTCGTGCTGTCCCACCGCGCTCTTCTCCCCCCGGGGGTCGCCACCCCGGCCCCCGTAGCGCAAAGGGAAGCCGCCGCCGCGCAACCACTGCCCGTCCGCCCCGCCCGGCCCCCCGGCAACCGCCTTCCGGCTAAAGGATTGCTCTTGATGCGCTTGAGATCATTCTCTGCGTGTGGCGAAGATTCTCCGCCGGCCGACCGGCGGAGACCTGGGCAAACACGCGCTGAGCAGTTGGCCGGAATCTGCTCTTCCATATATTTCCCGGACCTGCTTCCAGCTACCCCTGGAGAAAAAACCGGTTGGTATATATTTTTTGAGCAGTCACACCTGTTACTGGTCAGCGCTGTCTAGGGGGAACAATGAGCGCGAGCACGTTTCACGTTGGGCGCACAGCGGTCTACGACCGGGCGGAGCCGGCCACGGCCCCGGAAGAACGACATGAATCCCGCTTCCCGTCCCTCACCACCGTTCCGAAGGAACTGGTGCACCGCACCTCCGAGGAGCAGGTCCTGCTCACCGACTGGCGGCGACAGGACGACGCCCACTTCTCCGTAACCGCCCAATGGCCCCGCTCGCACGCGTTCTTCACCCCCGTGGCAGGGGGTTACTACGATCCCCTCATTTGCGCCGAAACGATTCGTCAGATCGCCTACCTCCTGGGGCATGCGGAATTCGCCGTTCCGTTCGGTTACCAGTTCGTCCTGTGGGACCTCAGCGTCAACGTCGTAAGACCGGAGCGCCTGCGGGTCGGCCTCGCACCAGCCATCGTCGAGCTCGACATCACCTGCGTGGAGATCAAGCGGCGGGCCGGCCGGCTGTCCGGGCTCGACTACGAAGCGGTCGTGCGCCGTGACGGACACGTCGTCGCGACGGGCCGCGCCTCCATCACCTGCGCCAGCCCGGCCGTGTACCAGCGGATCCGGCCCGAGCACGTCCTGACGCCCGAGCACCGCCCGCTGCCGCTTACGGCGCCGGCCGCTCCGCAGAGCGTGGCCCGGCTGTCCCCCACCGACGTGGTCCTCTCCCCCCGCGGCCAGGAGAACCGCTGGCAGCTGCGGGTCGACACCCACCACCCGGTCCTCTTCGACCACTGGGTCGACCACGTGCCCGGCATGGTCCTCATGGAGGCGGCCCGGCAGGCCGCCGCATCCACCCTGGGACGCCCCTCCTTCATGCCGCTCACCGTCGCCGGCGAGTTCAAGCGGTACGTGGAGCTGGACGCACCCTGCATCATCGAGTCCGAGCGCCTGTACCAGGACGTACCCGGCGCGGAGGAAGTCGTTCGCGTGACCGGCCACCAGAACGGGGAGCTCACGTTCAGCGGCATCGTCACGGCGCCCTCCTACGGCTGCTGACCCGTACCTCCCTCAGCCCCTCCCCGCATCTCGGCCACCCCGGAGACCTGACCAACCTCGGTCATTTTTCGCTCCACGGCGCGGCCGCTCATTGGCGTTGGCATCACCCGCTGTAAGATACGAACGGGACGGACGGTTTGCAGCAGCGCTTCCGACGCTCCGGGCATCTGCGAGGGAAGGAGCCAACGTGGCTGAACAGGTCCGAGCCATCCGCACGCGCCAAGCGATCCTGAGCGCGGCGGCCAAGGTGTTCGACGAACGGGGCTACCAGGCGGCCACCATTTCGGAGATCCTCACGGCCGCCGGGGTGACCAAGGGTGCCTTGTACTTCCACTTCCAGTCGAAGGAGGATCTGGCCCAGGGGGTCCTCACCGCGCAGAACGAGGACCTCCTGCTGCCGGAGCGCCCCGCCAAGCTCCAGGAGGTGGTGGATGCCGTCATGCTGCACACGCACCGCCTGCGGACCAATCCCATGGTCCGTGCGGGCGTCAGGCTGAGCCTCGACGTGAACGCGGTGGGACTCGACCGCAGCAGCCCGTTCCGCAACTGGGTCGACAAGTTCACAGACCTCCTGGAGAAGGCCCAGGCCCAGGGGGAGCTGCTCCCCCACGTGGTGCCGGCCGAGACCGCCGACGTCATCACGGGCGCCTACGGCGGCGTCCAGTCGATGTCCCAGGCCCTCACCGACCATCAGGATCTCGGCCGGCGGGTCAATGCACTGCTGCGCCACCTCATGCCGAGCATCGCCCAGCCGTCGGTCCTCGCCTCCCTGCACCTCGGCGAGAGCCGTGCGGAAGAGGTCTACAACGAGGCCCGGCAGCTGGCCCGGGAGCTGGCCGACGAGGACACCACCGCTCCCTGAGCGGTCCCCTCGCCCGGCCGCTCCGCACCACCCCCGGGGCGGCTCCGTTTCCCACCGCGCACCACCGGCTGGCGCACTCCCGCGCGGAGCGCGCCGGGCTGCTCCCGCGTCCCTCGGCGGCCGGGTCCCGGAGCGCCGCGGAGAACCGGAAACGGCCCCTCGCGCGGCCCCTGGGGTGCCGCCCCGTGGGCCCTCACTCTTTGTGCCTGCAACACGTGTCCCCCTGGTGTCTGCTGCAGAAAATATACCGCGCATCCCGTTCTTTTCAAGCCCTCCGCCCCCACTAAGCTGCGCGCATGATCAGCTCTTCACTCCGCCTGGTCCCGGTCACCCCGGACAACTTCGCCGCGGTCTGCGCCGTACGGGTCCACCCCGATCAGGAGCACCTCGTCTCCCCCGTCGTGAAGTCCCTCGCCGAGGCCTACGTCCACGGCGAGACCGCCTGGCCGCGCGCCGTGGTCGACGGGGACGAGGTGGTTGGGTTCGTCATGGCCTTCATGGACTACCGGTGGGACCCCGCGAAGGATCCGGAGGACGTCCGCTCCGGCCTGTGGCGCCTGAACATAGCGGCCGACCGGCAGGGAAGGGGCTACGGCCGCTTCGCCGTCGAAGCGGTCACGGAGGAGATCCGCCGCCGCGGCGGGAAGCAGGTGTACGTCACCTGGAAGCCGGCCGAGAACAACCCGGAGCCCTTCTACCTCGGCCTCGGCTTCCGCCGCACCGGCGAGGTCAACGACGGCGAACCGGTGGGCGTCCTCGACCTCGCCCCCAACCCCGGCCCCGCCCCCGAGCCCGCCTAGCAGAGCACCACCGTCCCGGCCGCGCCCCCCGCCCCAGCCGGGTCCCCCGCCAAGGCCGCCCCCGCCCGGAACTCCCGCGGGCTCACCCCGCGGACCCGCTTGAAGGCCGCCGACAGCGCGAACGCGCTGCCGTACCCCACCCGCCGGGCCACCGACGCCACCGTGGCGTCCGGCTCGCGCAGCAGGTCGGCGGCCAGGGCGAGGCGCCAGCCCGTCAGATAGGCGACGGGCGGCTCCCCGACGAGCTCCGTGAAGCGCCGGGCCAGCGCGGCCCGCGACACCCCCGCCCGCCGCGCCAGCTCGGCCACGGTCCACCCGTGCGCGGGGTCCCCGTGCAGCAGCCGCAGCGCCGCCCCGACCACCGGATCCTCCTGCGCCCGGCACCAGCCCGGGGCCCCCGCCCCGGGCGCGGCGAGCCAGGCCCGCAGCACTCCGATCAGCAGCAGGTCGAGGAGCCGGTCCAGCACGATCTCCTGCCCCGGCTCGTCCCGTGCCACCTCCGCGGCGAGCAGCCTGATCAGGGTGGCGTCGGCGGCCCCCGCCGGGCGGACCAGCACCGCGGGCAGGGCGCCCAGCAGCCGCCGTCCTATCTCGCCCGGCGCCTGGTACGTCCCGCTCAGCATCACCGCCGCCCCGGCCCCCGGCCCCGGCCGGCCCCAGGTCCGCACGCCGAGCGCCAGCCGCTCGCCCAGGTACTCCCCCGCCGGCGAATTGCACCGCTGGTCGGGGCCGACCGTGATCTCCACCGGCGTGTCCGGCGAGTCCGCGAGGGTGTACGCCCCGGGCCCCCGGACGACCGCCACGTCACCCGGGCCGATCAGCGCCGGCTCCCCGTCGTCGGGCAGCAGCCAGGCCGGACCGCGCACCATCGCGATCACCGACAGCGGCGCCCGGTCCTCGATCCGCACGGCCCAGGGCGGATCGAAGACGGACTTCAGCAGCACGGCGCCGCGGGCCTTGGGCCCGTCGAGCAGCCCGGTCAACGTGTCCATGGGCCCCATCCTCGTCCCCGCGGTCCCTCAGACGTCCCAGACGCCGGTCGCCGCCGCCTCCCGCGCGTAGTCCGCGAAGTCCCTGGGCGGACGCCCGAGCACCTCCTCCACCCCGTGGACCAGGTGCGCGTTGCGCCCGTCCAGGATCAGGGCGAACAGCTCGGCGAACTCCTCCGGCAGCCCTTCCTCCCGCAGCGCCGCCCGGAACTCCCCGTCGGTGACCGGTACGTACGCGATCTCGCGCCCGGTCGCCTTCGACAGCTCGCCCGCCACCTCCCCGAAACCGAGCAGCCGCGGCCCGGACAGCTCGTAGGTCCGCCCCGCGTGCCGGTCGTCGGCGAGCGCGGCCACCACCACGTCGGCGATGTCACCGGCGTCCACGAAGGGTTCGACCGCGTCCGCCACCGGAAGGGCGATCTGCCCGGCGCGCACGGACTCCAGGAAGAAGCTCTCGTCGAAGTTCTGGTTGAACCAGCTGGCCCGCACGACGGTCCAGTCGGCCCCGGAGTCCTTCAGCCGGTCCTCGGCGAGCCGGGCCGCCTCCTCGCCCCGCCCGGACAGCAGCACCAGCCGGCGCGCCCCGGCCGCGACGGCCGCCTCCGCGAAGGCGCCGACCTGGTCGGCGGCCCCGGGGAAGGCGAGGTCGGGCTGGTAGGTGACGTAGACCCGGTCCACGTCGCGCAGCGCCGGGCCCCAGGTGGCCGGAGCGTGCCAGTCGAAGGCCGGCTCGCCCGTCCGCGACCCGATCCGCACCTCCCGCCCCTGGAGCAGCAGCCGCTCCGCCACGCGCCGTCCGGTCTTTCCGTGACCCCCGATGACCAGGGTCTTCCTCATCCCGTTCGTGTTCGTCGTCATGGGGACCAGTCAATCCCCCCGCAACGAGACGCGACATGGCCCAGACGCTCGCTCGCATACGCGTGCGTCCAGCTCACCCCTGCTTCTCGGCGAGGGTGTGCGCGACGAGGGCGTTGGCGTGGCCATGCCCGAACCCGTGCTCGCTCTTGAGCCAGGAGACCAGCTCCATGTGCTTGGTCAGGGGAGAGCTCCGGATCAGCTCCGTCCACTCCGCTACAGGACGGCCGTACTTCTTCTCGATGGAGGGGAAGTAGCTCGCGGGGCCCTTCACCGGCTCGCTCATGTCATGACTCCTCGTAGGTGTTCCGCGGGAACGCCTCCCGTCCCCACAGAGGTAGACCGGGGCCCGCACCGGAACTCATCGCGGATCCCGAAAGATCTTCCGGCCGCCCCCGCCACCAGCACCACCGCCAGAACCACCGGGCTTTTGCGGATCTGTCGGACCCTCAGGACACTCCGGCTCCGGGCATGTGATCCCGTGATCCACATGACGAGGACTCTCTACCTGTTCTGCTCCGCCGCCCCGCCCGTCTTCGACGTGGCCCACGTGATCGAGGACGCCCAGTCGCGCGGCTGGGACGTCTGCGTCGGCCTGACCCCGACGGCGGCGCAGTGGGTGGCCGGAAGCCTCGACGGCCTCGCCGCCCTGACCGGCAACCCGGTCCGCTGGCAGTACAAGCTCCCCGGGGAACCGGACGTGTGGCCGCCCGCGGACGCCGTGCTGTTCGCCCCCGCCACCTTCAACACCGTCAACGCCTGGGCGCTGGGCCTCACCGACCGGTTCACCGTCGGGGTCGCCGCCGAAGCGCTCGGCAAGGGCGTCCCGGTGGTCGCCATGCCCTGCACCAACGCGGCGCTCGCCGCGCACCCCCAGTTCGAGCAGTCCCTCGCCGTCCTGCGCGGCGCGGGCGCCGAGCTGCTGTTCGGCGAGGGCGGCTTCGTCCCCGGCCCGGCCGGCCAGGACGCCCCGGCGCACTTCCCGTGGCAGACCGCCCTGGACGCCGTGGACCGCGCCGCCGCCGAGCGGGCCTCCTGAGCCGCTACTCCCCCGTGGCCCCGTCGATCGCCTCGCGCAGCAGGTCCGCGTGCCCGTTGTGCCGGGCGTACTCCTCGATCATGTGGACCAGGATGTAGTGCAGCGAGTACGGCTGGTCGCCGAAGTGCCCCCGCACGTCGAGGGATTCGGCGGCCGCCACGATCTTCCGCGAGCGCTCACAGGTGTCCTCCCAGATCCGGAACGCCTCGGCCGGGTCCGCGTCCTCGACGTGGAACTCCGTCCACTCCCCGGCCTCGTTCTGCGGGAAGTAGCCGCGTACGTCCTCTCCGGCCAGCACGTTGCGGAACCAGCCGCGCTCCACCTCCGCGAGGTGGCGCACCAGCCCGAGCAGGCTCAGCCCGGACGGCGGGACGGCCTTGCGCCGCAGCTGTTCGTCCGTCAGGCCCGCGCACTTCATCCGCAGGGTGTCCCGCTGCCACTGCAGGACGCTGGTCAGGGTGGCCCGTTCGTCACCCGTCAGCTCGGGCGGGGTCCGCTGCTCATCGCTCATCGGCCGATGATCACACCGCCACGCCCACCCCACCGGTCCGTTTCCACATACCGGACACCGCCCCCCGCCCGCGCCACGCCCACCACGCCCACCGGCACCCGGACGTGACACGTTCCCGAAGGGCATAGCGAACGGATCCCGCAGGGCTACGCCGCGTAGAGGTCGAAGGTCGACCCCCGCTTGGGCCCCGCCACCACGTCCAGCGCGGGGTCCACCCGCAGTATCGCCTGGTGCAGCCGCTGGAGCTGCGGCGACGGCTCGACCCCCAGCTCCGCGATCAGCCGCCCGCGCAGCCTCCGGTACACGTCCAGCGCGCTCGCCTGCCGCCCGGACCGGTACAGCGCGACCATCAGCTGCGAGTGCAGCCCCTCGTGCTGCGCGTGCCGGGCGCCCAGTTCGGTGAGCTCGGCGAGGAGTTCGGTGTGCCGCCCGAGCCGCAGGTCGGCGTCGATCCGGCGCTCGACGGTGCCGAGCCGGCTCTCCTCCAGCCGCATCACCTCGATCTCCAGGACCGGCCCCACCCTTACGTCGACCAGCGCGGGCCCCTGCCACAGCGCGAGCGCATCCCGCAGCAGCGCGGCCGCGCCCTCGTCGTCACCGCCGTCGAAGGCGGCCTGTCCCCGGGCGACGAGCCCCTCGTACACGTTGACGTCCACGGCGCCGGGCGGCACCTGGAGCAGGTACCCGCCGTGCCGCGTCGTGAGGACCTCCTTCGCGGCGCCCGGACGGCCGGGCCCCATGGCGGTGCCGAGCCGTCGGCGCAGCTGGAGGATGTACGTCTGCAGCGTGGTCAGCGCGCTGTTGGGCAGCTCGTGCCCCCAGATCTCCTCCATGAGGGTGGGCACCGGCATCACCTGCCCCGGGTGCAGCGCGAGGAGGGCCAGGATCTGACGCGGCTTGGACGCCGTCGGCACGATCGAGTCCCCGTCGACCTCCGCACTCAGCGGACCCAGAACCTGAATCTTCATGGTCTCCCCTCCTCAGTCCGTCGCTTCGTCCCGCTCCTCCACGCCCCGCCGGACCGGCTTGCGCACGGCGCCGGCAGGACCTCTTGCGCCGGGGCCGGACCGGTTCCTCCACGGCCCGGCCCCGGCAGGTTCGTTCCGCCCCGGCCACACCGGGGCACGGGGTGCTAGACCCCGCTCCCGAGGAACTCGTAGCTCCGTTCCCCGTCCGCCACGCGCGTGTCACGTCCCGCCCGCGTCCGGTACTCCCGCGCCCGCTCCGCGCCGACGAGGCTCGGCAGCAGCAGCCCCCACAGGGCCGCCACCTTCCGCTGGAGTTCCGCGTAGGACAGCCCGGTCCCGGCCAGTACCTCGATCCCGCAGACGGCGGCGGACACCAGCGCCTCGGCGCTCTCCCACCGGTCGGCGGCCGGAGCCCCGTCACCGGCGGGGTCCCCGCCGTCCAGCCCCGCGTCCGGCGGGTCCAGCGGCAGCTCGCCCACGTCCCGCGCCATCCGCAGCAGTTCGTACACCACCGCCAGCCACGCCCCGTGGAAGTCCACCGCGGGCGGCTGCTGACCGGCGCACTCCTTGGTGATGCGGAAGCTCGCCGGGATCGCGGGATCCTCGTGCAGCGTCCGCGCCAGCCAGTGCGTGGTGTCGATCAGTGCCTGCAAGGGCGAGGCTCCGCCCTCCCGCAGCCCGCGCACCGCCTCGTGCAGCAGACCGCAGCCGCGCCGCTGGACGGCGTCCGCGAGCTCGTCCTTCGAGGCGAAGTGGAAGTACAGCGCCCCTTTCGTCACCCCGGCCGCACCCGCGATCTCACCGAGCGTCGCGTTGGCGTATCCGTTGCGGTGGAACAACTCGGCCCCGGCGAAGACCAACCGCCTGCGCGTCCGCTCCGACCTTTCCTGCACCGCTCCGTCTCCTTCCGCCCCCGCTGCGTCCCTGGCCGTCCCCCGGCCCCGCCGACCCGCCCGGGCCGGCACCGCCCGCGCGGGTCAGGCCCGTACGAGGCGGTCGGCCCGCACACCCGTTCCGGCGACCGCGGCGGCCACCGGCGCCGGCTTGCCCGCACCCGCCTCCGGACCCGCCATCAGGATCGACCGCTGCAGCCGGCGCAGCGTGGTCGACGGCTCCAGCCCCAGGTCCCGGACGAGCGTGGCGCGCAGCCGCTGGTACACGTCCAGCGCCTCGCCCCGGCGGCCCGAACGGTGCAGGGCGAGCATGAACTGCCCGTGCAGGTTCTCGTGGGTGCGGTACCGGCTCACCAGCACCGTCAGCTCCGCGAGGAGTTCCCGGTGGCGGCCCAGCTTCAGGTCGGCCTCGATGCGCTGGTCGAGCGCGCACAGCCGGGTCTCCTCCAGCCGGCGCGTCTCCATGTCCAGCTGCACTCCGCCCTGTACGTCGGCGAAGGCGGGCCCGGACCACAGGGCCAGCGCCTCGCGCAGCCGCTGGGCGGCGACCGGGAAGTCGCCGGCGTCGATCGCCCGGTAGCCCAGTCCGGCCAGCCGGTCGAACTCCCGCACGTCGCTGGTCCCGCCGTCGCTGTTGAGCAGGTAGCCGCCGGGCAGCGTGACGAGCACGTCCTTGGCGGTGCGCTCCCCGTCGGTGCCCTCCAGGGCGGTGGCGATCAGGGCGCGCAGCTGGAGCACGTACGTCTGCAGCGTGGTGCGGGCGCTGCGCGGGGGCATCGTCCCCCACAGCTCCTCTATCAGCGCCGACACCGGTACGACCTGGTCGGCGTGGAGGGCCAGGAGTGCCAGGACCTGCCGGGGCTTGGGGGCGGTGGGCGTGATGGAGATCCCGTTCTCCCGCACGGCGAGTGCGCCCAGTACATCGATGTCCACGTCGTACTCCCCTGTCCTTTGGATGAGTCGCAAGAGTCAGTAGAAAACAGGCCGGACGGTTTGTCAATACGAAACCGGGCAGCCAGTTTCCGCCTCGGCGAGATGCGCAACGCCGCTCAGAAGTACGCCTGACCTGGCCTTTTATGGGTTCACGCGCCCACTCATGCCAGTGCGGCGCTCTTCAGCCGCCTCGCAACAGCAGCCATATAACACCCCCAGGGACTCAAAAAGCAAACCAGTCAGTCTGTTTCGTCTTCCGCCAACGCCTCGACGAGGACCGCAGCCGCCACCTCGCCGCCCGCGATCCCCGGCAGGACCACGGTCCAGATCCGGTTCAGAAGCTGCCGTGCGCCACGGTCCGGCTCGAACCCTCCCAGCCCGTCGAGCCCCACCGTCAACGCCACCACCAGGTCCACCGCGTCCTGCAGGGCCACCCCCTCGGCCAGCAGTCCCGCCCGCTCGGCGTCGGCCAGCACCCCCTCGACCCACGACCGCCACTGCCGGCGCAGGTCCACCCGGCCGCTGTGCGCGGTGTCCGCGCACAGCGCGAACGCCGCCCTCACGGCCACGTCCTCGGTCAGCAGCGACAGCATCGTGTAGGTGGATCCGACCAGCACCCGCAGCGGCCCGCCGGCCCGGTCGCGTTCCTCCAGCACCGCGGCGGCCTCCCTCATCGCCCGCGCGGCCCGCTCTTCCACGGCCAGGGCGAGGGAGGTCTTGCCGTCGAAGTGGAAGTGCAGGGCACCTGAGGTGACTCCGGCCCGCCGGCTGATCTGGGCGATCGACGCGGCGGCGAACCCCTCCTCGGCGAACACCTCCGCGGCGGCGTGCACCAGCGACTCCCGCGTGCGCGCCGCACGTTCCTGCTTGACCATGGGGGGCTCTCCACACATCCGCCGCATCAGCGGTCCGCCCCGCAGAAATGGGGTACAAGACATCCTGCGTCACAGTCGGTTCCCCCGCCGGAGCCGGACCGGACTCCCACCGGAGCACCGCCCCCGTCCACGCCGAGGAAACCGGCCCTTTCCTCCAACCCCCTCAGACCGCCACGTTCACCCTCAAGCCCACCAACCCCCGACACCGCCCACAGCTCCCGCGCAGACACCACGACTCCTCGGCGTTAACGCCGTTAACGCCGTTAACGCCCGGCCACCCACGGCGCGGCCCTCTCCCCCCGATCCGCGTACGACCCGCAGCACCCGCCCCCGACGCCAACCGGGCGGCCGGGCGGCGCCTGCCCACCACGCATCCTCCCGGCCACGAGCAAGGGCACGCAGCAAGAACCCCCGGAACCGGCGTCCCGGTTCAGCGCCCCGCCCGCCTCTCCACCAGCAACCCGACCCCGTCGAGGATCCGCTCCAGCCCGAACTCCAGCCCCTGCTCCTGCCCCCCGTGCACGGCGAGGGACCCCAAGGCCGCCGCCAGCGCCGGGTACTCCTCCCCGCGCTCCCGCACCACCTGCCCGAGCACGGCCCCCAACTCGGCGTCCACCCCGCCCGCGCCACCCGAGGCCCGCTCCTGCTCCACGATCCCCCGTACGTGCCCGGTCACCAGCACCACCACGTCCATGGCCTCAGCCCCGCTCAGCCCCAGCCCCTCCAGCGCGGCCAGCGCCCGCTCCAGCCAGCCGACCTCCCGCGGCCCGAGCGCCCGCGCCCCCACGGTGGCGTCCAGCACCCACGGATGCGCCCGGTACCCGGCCAGCAGTTCCCGCGCCCACACCCCGATCCGCTCCCGCCAGCCGTCACCCGCCACCGCCAACGCGGGGTCCAGCCCCGCGCCCGGCTCCGGCAGGGCCGCCTCCACCATCAGCGCGACGAGTTCCGCCTTGCCGGGCACGTACCGGTAGAGGGCCATCTTGGTGACCCCCAACTCGGCTGCCACCCCCTGCATGGACACCCCGCCGAGCCCGTCCGCATCGGCGATCCCCACCCCCGCCACCGCGATCTGCTCCACCGTCAGCCCCCGCCGGGGCCCCCGCGCCGGCGTCACCGGCGGCCCCCACAGCAACCGCACCGCCGCCCCCCACTGCCCGTCCGCCACCACACACTCCCTCACCCCGGACACCAAAACCGCGTCCACCGTACACAACACGTGTCGGCACCCATCGGCCCGGCCCCACGCGGCCCGGCTCACACCCGGGCCAGGAACTCCCTGTACCAGGGGGCGGCCTCGTCCAGGCACGTCAGCGGGCCGGGCCCGGGCGGGCAGCCGACGGCGTCCCAGACCGGCGCGCTGTCGTACCAGTGGTCCTGCGCGACGAGCTTGAACTGGCTGGGGCCCACCCGGCAGCCCGAGGCGGCCATGCGCTCCAGGCACTCGGCCTCGGAAAGGTGTCCGTCCACGGGCCGCAGCACACCCCGTTCGGTGAGGGCCCCGATCAGGTCGGCAGCCCGTACCGGCACGGGATGGCTGGCGTGCCAGACCGTCCCGCCGGCCGGGCCGGCTCCGAGCGCGAGAAGGGCGACGAGCCGGGCGAGATCGCCGACCGCCACCACCGACAGCAGGGCCCGTCCCCCGTCCCACAGCGCCCCGGTGGCTTCGAGCAGCTGGTCCAGGGCGGGCACGAGCCACCGGTCCCCGGCTCCGATCACCAGACCGGGCCGGAGCACCACTGCCCCGGCGGCGAGCGCAGGCCCTTCCCCGGCGAGCCGGGTCCGGCTCGCCGGGGACTGGGGCGCGGGCAGGACGGCGTTGACGCCGATCCCCCGGTGGGGGCCCCGGCCGTAGACGGCAGCAGTGGACAGGTGGACGATCCGCCGGACCCCGGCCGCCGCTGCCTCGGCCATCAGCGCCGCGGTTCCCGCGATGTTGACGGCCGCACACTCGCTTTCCTCGGAGCCGATCCGCGAGGCCAGGTGGACCAGGACGTCCGCCCCCTCACAGCTCCCGCTCAGCGATCCGGGGTCGGCCAGATCGGCCCGCCGCCACTCGTCGGCCAGGCCGTCGGCCGACGGAGCCCCGCGGCCCACGGCCCGCAGGACCAGGCGCGGGCCCCCCGGCCCCGCTCCGTCCCGGATGCGCGCGAGTTCGGCGAGTACCGCCGAACCTATGAAACCGGTGGCGCCGGTGATCACCAGCTGCTGCGGCTCGGCCATCAGATAACTGCCCCTCCCCCAGGGAAAATACCGATCGGCCGAAATGCTATGTGTGGTCGTCCCGACCCGCCCCACAGAACGGCACTCATCTTGATCCCGTCGCCCCTGCCGCCGCCCGTCGCTCCCACGCAGCCGCATCCGGCAGACGACGAACTCCCAGGACGGTCCCGCACGGGCGCCGTCCGGGGACCCCTGTCCGGGAAGACGGCCCTGGTGACCGGTGCGAGCCGCGGCATCGGCCGCGCGATAGCCGAGCGGCTGGCGGCCGACGGCGCCCTGGTGGCGGTCCACTACGCGCGCAACGCCGAGGCAGCCGACGCGGTCGTGTCCTCGATCCGGACAGCTGGAGGCGAAGCCTTCCCCGTGCGCACCGAACTGGGCGTGGCCGGCGATACGGAGACCCTCTACGCCGCGTTCGACTCCGCCCTTGTCCGGCGGGGCATCGAACCCCGGCTCGACGTCCTCGTCAACAACGCCGCCGTCAGCGGCTCGGCGCGGATCCACGAGGTAACGGCGGAGCTGTACGACAGGATCTTCTCCGTCAACGTGAAGGCCCTGCTCCTGCTTACCCGGGAGGGACTGACCCGCATGCCGGAAGGCGGCCGGGTCATCAACATCTCCTCGGCCATCACCCGCATGTCCTACCCGGAGTCCGTCGTGTACTCCATGAGCAAGGGCGCACTCAACACCCTCACCCTCGCCCTCGCCAAGGAGCTCGGCTCCCGGGGCATCACCGTGAACGCGGTGGCGCCCGGGTTCACCGCGACCGACATGAACGCGAAACTCCGCACCACGCCCGAGGGGGTGGCGCGGCTGGCCGGCCTGTCCGTCTTCGACCGCATCGGAAGACCCTCCGACATCGCCGGAGCCGTGGCCTTCCTCGCCTCACCCGACGCCCTGTGGGTCACCGGCCAGCTCCTCGACGCCTCGGGCGGCATGCACCTGTAGCCGGTTCCGTTAACGCCGTTAACACCCGGCCCCGTTAACGGCGTTAATGCCCCACTCCACCCACCTGACGAAAAACAACACCGCAAACCACCCCAACAACCCCTGAATCCATACCTACTAAACGCCTTAAAAGTACTGGTCGACTGGTTTTCTTTCCCTCCCTCCCCTTAGATTGATCTTCAATACCACCGGACGAAACCGACATCAGGAGACACACGTGGCGAGGGTCAGGCAGGAACGGGCCGAGATCACCCGACAGGCGATCCTCGACGGCGCGGCCATCGCCTTCGACCACGCCGGCTTCGGCGGCACCAGCCTCAGCGACGTGGTCAAACACGCCGGAGTCACCAAGGGCGCCCTCTACTTCCACTTCCCGTCCAAGCAGGCCCTCGCCCGCACCCTGGTGGACGAGCAGTTCCAGGTCTCCGCAGGCGTCCCCGAGGCCATCGACGACCCCGGCCTCCAGACCGTCATCGACCTCACCCACCAGATGGCGTTCGGGCTGCGCACCAACGTCCGCATCCGCGCCGGCATCCGCCTGGTCATCGAGTTCGGCTCGTTCACGGACCCGGACCCGTCCCCGTACAACTCCTGGATCGAGACCTGCCGCAGCTGCCTGACGCCGGCCCAGGAGCGCGGCGACCTACTGCCCTCGGTCGACGTGCACGACCTCTCGACCTTCCTCGTCGGCTCGTTCACCGGCGTCCAGGTCACCTCGTACGTCCGCACCGGCCGCGAGGACCTGCACGCCCGGATCCTCGACCTCTGGACCCACCTCCTCCCCGGGATCGTGCCCGCCGACCGCCTCGCCCTCTTCGACCCGGCGGGCTCCCCCGAGTGCCGCAGGCAGTTCGACCTGCCCACCGCCCCACCCCTCCCCGTCCCCTGACACCCCTCCAGGGCGGCCCCGCACACCCGCGGGGCCGCCCTTTCGCATGCCCGGCCCCCCTCCCCACCCATTTCGTTAGCAAAACCCAAGCGTGGCGCCCACACAGACCCAAGAACGTTAGTAAAGTCCCTCTCATGACTTCGCCCTCGTCCCCGAACGACCGAGAGAAGGTCGTCTCCAAGCTCCCCCCGTGGCTCCGCCAGGAGTTGAAGATCCGCACCGCCCAGCTGCGGGTCGACATCCAGGACGCCGTCCACCAGGGCATCGCCCACTGGAGCGCCCTCGCCTCCGCCCCCTCCCCCGTCGACACCTCCGGCGCCGAGTCGTTCTCGACGTGGCTCCCCGCCGGCCAGTGGGAGTCCTTCCGCACCAGCTCCAAGGACCGGGGCGTCTCCCTCATCCAGGGCCTGGCCCAAGCGGTGCGCCTCTGGCTGGAGATGAACCCGGCCCCCACCGTCCAGCGCCCCTCGGTCGTCCGCCGCATCGTGGTGTGCAACCAGAAGGGCGGCGTCGGTAAGACCGCCATCACCGCAGGCACCGCCGAGGCCCTCGCCGAGGACCCCGCGACCCTGCACCCCGTCCGCATCGCCCGCCAACTGGCGAAGCTCGCCGACCCCGGCGAAGCGGACGGCGCGAACCCCACCACCACGACCCCCCTGGACCTCGAAGACCTCCCGGGCCTGGGCATGCGCGTCCTGCTCGTCGACTTCGACCCCCAGGGCCACCTCACCAAGCAGCTCGGCCAGCAGCCGCTCCCCATCGGCGGCGACAGCCTCACCTGCCACATGGCGGGCGAGGCCAAGGGGCCCCTCCAGGACCTGATCGCCCCCATCGAGCACGACCGCTTCGGCGACCGCCTCCACCTGCTGCCCGCCTGCACCGACGCCTTCCTCCTCGACGTCCGCCTCTCCACGGTCCGCGCCCGCGAGGCCGCCCTCGAACGGGCCCTCGCCCCCGTCGAGTCCGACTACGACGTCATCCTCATCGACTGCCCGCCCAGCCTCGGCCTGAGCATGGACGCGGCGATCTACTACGGCCGCCGCCGCGACGCCGAACAGCCGGGCGCCTCCGGCGCGCTGATCGTCGTCCAGGCGGAGGACTCCTCGGCCGACGCCTACGACCTCCTCACCTCCCAGATCAACGACCTGCGCGACGACCTCAGCCTGGACATCGACTACCTCGGCCTCGTCGTGAACCTCTACGACGGCCGCCGCGGCTACATCGCCACCAGCTCCCTCCAGGCCTGGATGGACATAAAGGACCCCCGGGTCGTGGCGATCGTCCCCGACCTCAAGGAACAGCGCGAGTCCGTCCGCCTGAAGCAGCCCCTCTTCGTCTACGCCCCCAACGGCGACCAGGCCGTCGCCCTGCGCGCCCTCGCCCGGGAGATCTCATGAGCAGCAAGGCCGACAAGCTCGGCGTCTCGGCGTCCTTCGCACGGGCCCAGCCCGTCAGCGTCAGCTCCCGCCGCGCCGCCATCGCCGAAGCCACGGGCGCCCCCACCTCCGGTGTGGTCCCGCCCTCCGAGGTACCCATCGAGGCCCTGGCCCACAACCCGTTCAACCTCCGCGAGGACCTCACCGACCTCGACGAGCTGGCCCAGTCCCTCGCCGTACGGGGCCAGCTCCAGCCCCTGGCGGTCGCCACCCGCATGGCCTTCATGGAGGCCCACCCGGGCGCCACCGACGGCCTCGGCCGCGCCCCGTACGTGGTCATCGACGGCAACCGCCGCCTCGCGGCCGCCCAGCTGGCCGGGCTCAAGACCATGCACATCCACGTCAACGACGCCCTGTCCGCCTCGGCCGCCGACATCCTCGAATCGGCGCTCATCGCCAACGTCCACCGGGTCGACGTCGCCCCCATGGACCAGGCCCGCGCCCTCCAGGAGCTCGTCGACGTCCACGGCTCCCAGGCCCAGGTGGCCAAGCGGATCGGCAAGACCCCCGCCTGGGTCTCCCAGCGCCTGACCCTCCTCAACCTGACGCCCGAGCTCCAGGACAAGGTCGAGACGGGCGAGCTGAAGGTGGAACCGGCCCGCCGCATCGGCCGCCTCCCCCAGGAGGAACAGGCGGCGGCCGCCACGGAGAGCATCAACGCCGTCAATCCCCCGCGCCAACGCACCCGCCCGGCCCCCCCGACCGTTAACGCCGTTAACGCCCCCACCCCCGCCCCGCCCTCCCAGCCCGCCCCCTCCCCAGCCCCGCCCCCCGCATCACGATCTCCGCCCAGTCCCCGGAGACCATCGCGGACGCCCTGACCGCCCACCTGACCCCGGACGACCTCAAGGCCGTCACGGAGCTCCTGATGCAGCGCATCTGAGCCGCACCGCACGCACGCCGGGGGCGCTGACGGCATTAACGCCGTTAACGCCCCCACGTGCGTTTCATGTGCGTTCAACCGTGCGGTTCACATAGGGTGCCCCTGGAGGTAGCAATGAGCGAGACGAACGAACAGACCACCCTCTTCGCAGCGGTCGACGCCCTGCTGGAGGAAGCCGCGGCCAAGGACGGCCTCCCCGCCCCCGACGAGCGCAAGCGCCTGCGCGAGGCGGCCGGCCTCAGCCAGGACCAGATCGCCAAGGCCCTCTCCGTCCGCCGCGAAACCGTCACCTCCTGGGAGACCGGCCGCACGGCCCCCCGTCCCCCCAAGCGCGCGGCCTACGCCCGCCTCCTGGAAGGCCTCGCCTCCCTCCACCCGGCCACCCCCACCGTTAACGCCGTTAACACCCAGCCCCCCACCGAGCCCCCGGCCCCCGTTAACGCCGTTAACGCGGAGCCCCCCGTCCCCCCCTCCCCCGTTAACGCCGTTAACGCCGAGCCCCCCACTCCCCCCACTCCCCCGGCAACCGTTAACGCCATTAACACCCCTCCCCCTCCACCCCCCGAGCAACGCCCCCCCAGCCCAAGACCACGCCACCCACCCACCCACCCACCATTAACGGCGTTAACGCCACCCCAACCACCCACCCCTCCCCCCCCACCCCCCTCCCTCCCCTCCAGGGCAACGGCCCCCTGGCCGTCCTGGACGGCACCGGCCACGCCCACGCCGCAGGCGGGGTCCTCCTCACCCACCCCACCACCGACCTCCCCTCCCTCATCACCTGGGCCCTCAGCCCCGACGCCGACCTGCGCGCCCCCCGCCTCCACCGCAACGGCAGGGACGGCGACCCCCTCCTCGTCCTCACCGCCCCCGCCGCCGAACGCCTCGGCCTCCCCCTCACCCTCGAGGACCGCCGCGCCCTCCGCCTCCCGGACAACCACCCCGTCATCAAGCAGCTCACCAAGGCCAAGTGGCAGCTCACCCGGCGTGGCTTCGGCCCCTGGGCCCGCATCTACCGCCCGGCCTCCCCCACCACCGGCCGCCAGTGCGTCCAGCTCGCGGTGCTCCCCTGGGGTGCCCTGGACCCCCGCGCCTGGGGCGAGGACACCTCCGAGCTCCCCGCCCCGAACTCGCCGAGCTCCTCACCACCTACGCCGCCCGCGTCCTCACCCCCCGCGGCTCCACCGCCGTGACGGGCCTGGAGCTGATGACGGCCCTCCGCCCGCCCACCCGCGCGGCCCGCAACCCGGCGACCAACGCCTGGGAGTCCGCCCCCGTTCCCGGCTCCCTCACCCGCCCGTCGACCCCGGCCCCGCCGGAGGCACCCGACGAGCACCCGGTGGTCGCCTCCCTCTACCCCCGCTCCCACCAGCGCACCCCGGACCAGGTCCTGGACGAGGAGGCGTACGACTGGATCCGCGACCCGGAACTCCTCACCGACGCCGAGTGCGCCCGCACCCACGCCGTGGGCATCGACGTGAACATGGCCTTCGCCGCCGCTGCGAACCGCCTCACCGTCGGCACCGGCCCCGCCGTCCACACCACCGCCCCCCGCTTCGACCCCGAAGCTCCCCGGCTGCTGGCTCGCGACCTCTCCTCCCTCTCCCTCGACCCCCGCCTCCCCAGCCCTTCACCCCGCACGGCAGGCCCCCCGCCGGCCCGGCCTGGTACGCGACCCCGACCCTGGCCTACGCCCAGGAGCTCGGCCACGACGTCCACCCCACCGAGGCCTGGGTCCGCCCGGAGCACGGCGCCTACCTCGACGCCTGGTACAGCCGCCTCCGCGACGCCTACCTGGCCACGATGGCGGACATGGGCGTTACGACCACCCTCACGGAACCCGAGTTCCTCACCGCCATGGAGACCCACAAACAGCACGCCCCCCTCCCCGCCGCCGTCCTCTCCGCGATCAAGTCCACCGTCAAGGGCGGCATCGGCAAACTCCGCGAACGCCCCCAGGGCGCCGGCTACCGCCCGGGCGAGCCCTGGCCCGCCCTCGAACGCCCCACCTGGCGCCCCGACATCCGCGCCGCCGTCATCTCCACGGCCCGCGTCAACATGCACCGCAAGATGCAGAAGCTCGCCACGGCCGCCGGCCTCTACCCCATCGCGGTCCTCTCCGACTGCGCGGTCTACCTCTCCGACGGCCCCAGCCCCCTGGACTTCCTCCCCCGCACCCCGGAGGGCAAGCCGCTGCCCGGCGGCTTCCGCCTCGGCGTCAGCCCCGGCATGGTCAAGCACGAGGGCACCCAGCCCCTCCTGTGGGCCGTCCAGCTCCTCGACGAACACCTCAACCCCGCCCGCCACATCAAGGGCCACGACGCATCAGCAGACGGCGAGTAAGCAATGTCCGACATCTCCGACAGCCTCACCAAGGCCGACGAACAACACTTCACCCGCCCCATCCCCAAGTCCGCGGGCGCCCAGATGCGCTACCTCGTCAAGCAGCTCAAATCAACCAAGAACGTCGCCACCCTCCTCGGCATCTCCCAACGCACGGTCGAGCGCTACGTGAAGAACGAGATCAAGCAGCCCAAGCCGGCCCTCGCCGCCCGCATGGAAACCGAGGTACGCCGCCGCTGGCAGCCCCTGGTCCGCAAGCGCGCCCGCGAAAAGGCCGCCCGCACCACGGGCCTGATCATCGAGACCCGCGCCCGCTTCGGCTTCACCGCCGCCCCGGGCACCACCGACGACGGCCGCATGCGCCGCATCACCCAGCACCTCCCCCCGGAATACGCCCAACGCCTCTTCGCGGCCCAGGACACCGGCGCCACCGAAGCCCAACTGCGCCACATCACGGCCGAAGCCCTCCAGGAGATCTACTTCAAGGACAACGGCGCCCGCGCCTCCAGCCTCCTGGTCGAGTTCACCGACATCGACTACGTGGACTTCGCCTTCTAAGCCCTCCCCCACCGGCGTAGGGCCCGAGATACCCGAGCCGGAACGACGAATCGAAAGGAAAACCCCCGACGTCGTCCACCCACCCCCTCCTCTCACCAAACACTAGCCATGTACATAATAGCCATGCACACTATCCCCATGAGCGCAGCATCATCATCCGAAGACGCCACAGCCGGCTTCCTGGTCTGGCGCCTGTCGACGAAGTGGCGGGTGGCAGTCGACCGGGCCGTCGCCCCCCTGGGCATGACGCACGCCCAGTACGCCCTCCTGGCCTCCCTCTACGGCATGGCCCGCACCGGCCTCCGCCCCAGCCAGCGCCGGCTCGCCGACCACACCGGCCTCGAACCGCTGTACGTCTCCAAGCTCGCCCGCGCCCTGGAGTCCTCCGGCCTCGTCACCCGCACCCGCGACCCGGACGACCCGCGCGCCATGCAGCTGTCGCTCACCGAACGGGGCCACGAGCTCACAGGCCGCGCGATCACCACGGTCCAACACCTGCTGGACCAGCTCCTCGAGCCGTTCGGCGGCCAGGACAGCGCCCGCGCCCAACAGTTCAGCCGCGACCTGGCCACCCTGCTCGACGCACCCCTTGACGGTCCCACCGACAACGACAAGGAGCAGTCATGACCACGACCGCCGCCACCACCCCC